>DIHU01000042.1:5876-22897 GCA_002420315.1 Akkermansiaceae bacterium UBA5688 | reverse complement strand
ACCGGACCTCCACCATGTTGGAGGAAAAAAATATAGAATTCCAACTCTTTATGATCGAACCAAAGAGCAGGCATGATGAGCCCCTGCAAAGTTCCAGCGATCGCCCACAAGTAACCTATTTCGGCGAGCCGTTGATTTTTGCTGAAAAGCGCAAATGCCAAAAAAATTGCGACCACGTCACAAAGATAAAAAGGCAGTGATTCATTAATGGCCATGTCACGCCCGTGCTCTTCGACTCCGTAACGGACAAGAATGAGGACCGGGTCCAGTGCGACCGAAATGAGAAGTAAGGCTCCCAACACATAGCGAATGATTTTGAGGTTTCTTTCGTCCGGGCCACTTCGAGCGTAAGCGGTCAATACCATCGCAATTATCAAAGTCGTTAGCATCGCAAGATTATGCGGCAAAGCGAAAGCCTGAAAGGAACCCTCCATTAACAGATCCATCATGAGAAAGATGTAATCACAATCGTGCCAAATGAAACCCTCGAATCTCGATGGCCTTTCATTAAGGAAAGCGATTTCCCCACCCGGCCTAAAACTCGCCCCAGAGATAAAAGCACTTTTAATCAACAATCTACAGATGATAGGCTATCATTGGTAAATGAAGGGCAAGCAGGTTTCGCGACTCCTAATCGGGGTACTATTGGCATCGCTAGCATCATGCACCTCCCTGCCCTCTCTCAATGGACAAGCAACGGCATCAGACAGTCCGGATACAAAAAGCTATCGAAACCACCCTGTCCTTAAGACCTATTATGGCATCTCGTCATGGTACAGCATTAAAACGAACCGCGGTCGCGCTACGGCAAGCGGGCGGCGCCTCTCCAACGGGGCCTACACCGCTGCTCATAAAACACTTCCCTTTGGCACTAAAGTCAGGGTGACCTGTCTCTTCAATGGCAAATCGGAAATCCTGGTCATTACGGATCGAGGTCCCTACCGAAAAAGTCGCATTATAGACGTCACGATTGGAAGCGCTCAACGCCTCGGATTTTACTCACGAGGGATCACCAAAGTGAAAGTTGAAGTCCTTGAATGGGGAAACTGGCGCTACAAAAAGATGTAATGTCTCCCTTTCAATTCCAATCTACATTCCAGCGAGATGCGCGGACTGAGTGACCAGCTTTCGCATAATAGATTTTTATGGTCTCATTCCTTTTCTTCTTCGCGATCAGCTCCCTCCTCTAGAAACTCGCCGAGCTGGCCTTCAAGACTATTAGGAACAATGGCGACCAAAATGATATCGTTCCCCTCATATTCAGTCTCAAGGACTTTTCCTTCACGATAGATAAGACCAGAGACATCTCCACGGGCTTGGGGGATGCGGTAGGTCAGCTTCTTGACTCGATCCGCAAGCAAGCCCGTAAATCTTGCGATAAGATCTTCGAGCCCTTGGCCGGTAACTGCCGAGGTTTCAAAAGCACCAGGAAAATCCGCACGGAGACCAGTCAAAATTGCAGGATCTGAGACCCGGTCCACCTTGTTCAAAACGATAATGACACGTTTTTCATCAGCGCCTAATTCGCCGAGCACCTTCCGCGTGGTGTGATAATGATCCACGATTTCATGTGACGAGGCATCAAGCACATGAATCAGAAAATCCGCAAGAATCGCCTCCTCAAGAGTCGCCTTGAATGATTCGACCAAGCGGTGGGGGAGATTGCGAACAAAACCCACTGTGTCGCTCAAAAGGAGGTCTTGTCCATTTTCCAATTCGATTCGCCGAGTCGTGGGGTCAAGAGTCGCAAAAAGCATATCTGCCTCCATGACATCCGCTCCAGCAAGCTTGTTGAGCAGGGTCGATTTTCCTGCGTTGGTATAACCCACGATAGCTGCCGTGGCGACATTGTTGGTTTGTCGTTCTTTTCGCTGGGTGGCTCGTTGTTTTCGCACCTCCTCGAGCTCCGCCTTGAGACGAGAAATTCGTTTGCGGGCCAAACGTCGATCGATCTCGATCTGCTGCTCACCCATTCCCCGAGAAGCACCACCCCCACCGGTCCCACCGCCACCTTCGCGGTCAAGGTGTCCCCACATGCGGGCCATACGCGGAAGAGCATATTGCATACGTGCCAAATCGACCTGAAGCCGGGCTTCCTTGGTCCGCGCTCGCTTGGCAAAGATATCAAGAATGACCTCCTCTCGGTCGATCACCGTCATATCGGAAAGTTCTTCCCAGTTACGCTGCTGCATGGGCGAGATCTCATTGTCGAATACCATGCAGTCGCAGCCTCGAGCACGAGCCAATTCAACAAGCTCATCAGCCTTGCCCGTTCCACAGATAAACCGCTTGTTAGTATCGCGAACTCTTACCAACTCAATCCCCGTCACTCCGATCCCGAGCGTATCAACAAGTTCTTCCAACTCGGTCAGGAGTAACTGCGTTTCCGCCTCCTCGGATTTATCAAAACAAAAGCCAATGAGCATGGCCTTCTCGACCATCTCCGGCTTTTCTCTTACTTCAAACATAGACAATGGGAGGGGGCGAAACTCTAAAACCCTAGGCCAGGAAAATAAATCGCTAAGCTTTTAGCGCGGGGACCACGTAAATCGCCAGAAATCAGGTCTGGAATATTCGCCATCAAAACGACGAGGAGTTCTTGCGTAGCAAAGTTCATTTTTTAATGGGAGATTTTTTTCCTGACTCGTCAACCTTAACGAAGGTCACACGAGTGGTGAAGATCGGGTTGTCATCTTGCGCCTGCTCATCTACCACCCTGACTTCGTAAGTTACCGAAGTCAGGCCAAGCTTCACCGACTCTGATTTGATTGTTAGGATTGTCCCCTCTTTGACACTGTGGCGAAAAACGACTTCATCCATCGCCATCGTCACAAAGCGCGACCCGGGGAACTCAAGGCTTGCCGCGATCCATGAATCTTCATCCACCCAAGCGAGGAGTCTGCCACCAAAAAGATGCCCGTATTGGTTCAGGTCTTTTGGGCGGACGAGGCGATGAGTCTCCATCAGCCGATACTTACTTCAAGCGAATGAGGATTTTCTTATTTCGTGAACTGCTGTCCTCGGAGACGGTCTCGATTTCGGAATCATCCGCGAGAGCATTATGCACAAGACGACGATGGTAGGAATTCATAGGATTCATCCAAAGTTCCCGGCCGGTTTCGCGAACCTTGTCCGCCAGGTGGAGTGCTTTGTCGGCAACCCGCTGCTCTTGTTGAGCGCGATAACCGTCACAATCAACCCGATACCTGGGAGCATCCGGGTGAGCATTCCGAGTGATTCGGTTCACAAGATACTGGATATCATCCAAGCGGTCTCCATTCCTCCCAATCAAAAGCGCGGAATCATCCGAGACAATATTAAGAATCTCATTCCCGGGATCACCAGAGACTTCCACCTCAAATTCAAACCCAAGCTTTCCAAGCATGCTCGTCAGAGCTTCCTTCGCATCATCAATCGCGTCTGCCATAGAGCGTGATCTTAGGTCGGAGTTTCCCTGGGTCAACTCCGCGCATTCTCTTTTCCACCCTCTTTTTCCTCGTTTTTGATCTTTTCCCAAAAAAACCTCAGGAGACATCCCTCACAAGCAACGATTCCCTAATTTTACCCTGAAGTCCCGCTTAACCTTATCACCCTTTTCCCGAGGCGCTGTCCAAGCAACCATAGAGCTTTGCAACAAAAGACGGTCAAGTTAACCTTCTAGGGTGATGAGACTCGTTTTTCCTGCCGCTTTTTTGATCCTAGCGTTTCTTGCAAACGCGGCGGTCAGATATGTCCCGGCAAACGACTCCGCCCCCCTTCTGCGTCGGGACCTCATCCCCATGGATGTTGATGCCATCCGGGACCTCGCCGACTATCTAGCTGTCTTGGCCGACGGGCCGATGCCGAAGTCGGCCATCGAGGTCCGGCATCGCGCCCAGCTCCTCACCTTAAGCAAAAGACTACTCCCGGGACACGAACGAGCACATTTAATCGAAACGTCTTATCTCAAGGGCGGCGAACGACGCCAACCAGAAGCCTTTTTTGTCAAATCTGCCCGCAAGGGCCTCATCGAAACCGCCGATTGGCTTAGCCAGCTTCCAAAAGAATCCGAGGGGCAACTTCTTGGGCAACTTCTTCTCGACGTCCTTGCACCGATCGCCAGCGACCATCCTGTCCTGAAAAACCACGATGCCCTTAATACCGAAAAACGCTGGAATAGCGTCATTGCTGAAATCTCAAAATTTGATCCACAAAAGCAACTCGCTGCAAACCAAGATCCCAAAATCAAACCTACTCAGAAACGCACCGCTTCAGATTATAAGGCGAAAGCAATCTTGGCCGAAATCCTCATGTTTTCGAACGGGATCAACGATGGCTCGCCGTCAAAACCCGGATTGGTCACGACCAGCCTTATCATTACGAAAGCTCCCAACCCGGATCCTGATGACAAAAACGCCCCCGAGTCTGGAGACCAAAATGGCACCTTAAAATTCCAGCCGCCGACCGATTTTAACGTCAATCCACTTCAATCGTCCTTATTGAGCTTCTTCCGGAAAAACGCCAAAGCCCTTCCCAACGGCTACAACCTCAACATCAACACTAACAAGCGCCAGTATCTTGCCAAAAATAGAGAAAATATTGCCGCCAATATAGCCATGATGCTGGATGCAGCAGTCTCCGGACGCCCTCTGAGAAGAAATACCATTCTCTTTGCCAGACTCCAAGCCACCGGAAACCTTCAAAAACCAAATTACGCTTGGGAGCTGATTCAACAGCTCGAAGAACTCAGCCTGCCAATCGGAACCCGCCTTATTGTTGGAAAAGGCATGATTGAGGAAATGACAGGGATGCTCGTGCTTGATAAAGCTTCATTTTTCACCAAATACGAGGTTCTTGAGGCCTCCAATTTCGAAATGGCCCGCGAGCTATTTTACGAAGACGGGAAAATGCCCGAAGACTTAAAGACCGCGTCCAAAAGCTACCTCGAAGTCTGCGACAAGGCTCTCCAAGTCGCTCATCTCGGAAACTTTCTCAGCTTGTCCGCGGTCAAAGATCGGCTCATCAAGGCCAGTCAACTTTCTCCAAATCACATTTCGGCAGCGATGTTGGCTCGACAATCGATCCGACGCCCAGCTTATTTCAGCCACTTTTTATTTACCCAGGAGCTGAACCGTCTTCTCGAACCCCTTGCCCAATTTGAATACGAGATTGACCAAACCTCAGAGCTCGCTGTCACAGAGGTCTACAAAAGAACCCGTGATCGTATTACCCCTCTTAAAAAACGCCTGCAGCGGAGAGATATCGAAATTCTCGATGATGCCCTGAATCTCATCAAAGATCTTAATTCGGTAGGACGCGGGGCATCCGCTATTCTAGACAATGAGGAAGAGACCCGTGCCCAAGATATGATCAAATTCCAGAAGAAGCTGGAGAGCTTTCGTGCCAGACTGCGGGAAGGCTCTCAACCCACTCCCAAAAAAGATAACTAGGCCCGCCACCTTGATCCGCTTTGACTATTGAATAAATTAACTCCCCTTCTACAATTCCGACAGTAATGAAAATCCACCTTGTCTCAATCTTCTTCATCTTCACCGGGGTGATCCTAGCCGAAAATTATCGCCCTCCGAACATGGAGAAAGAGCTCTTTAAGGTTAAAAAACTCGCAATTACCGAAATAGGAAAAACTTCCCTTTTCGCCGGGCTCCTCTCGGTTGCTCGTGATTTTGATGAGGAAGAAAATGAAGTGAACTTCGAACTCCGATCTAATTCCCTCGCAATTTCAGGTCGACTTGAACCGAAGTCAGAAAACTTCAAGGACGTCCACGATGACCTAAAACAGCGCAGCCGAACCGTGAAGCAAGATGCAGCCAAATCTGACATTTACGGCAAACTCTACCGGGGCATTCGTGCCCTAATGCGCAAGGACGAAAACAAGGACAACCTCGCCTGCGCCTCCTATTGTATCGATATTGCAATACGATTTGAACCTGAGGGAAAATACCAAAAAAAGCTTGAGGACTATCAGGAAAAGACCGGGAAGGTCGACTGGAAAGACATGATGAAAAGTCCGGTCTACAACAACCCGTGGGATCGCCAAAGTAACAACGTGTTTGAGGAGCGCCGCGAAACGATCCCTGGCGGAGAAGCTGAGAAATTTGCGACCGCCCAACGCACCGTTTACGGCCTCTCCGTCCGCACCCTTGCCAATGGACGTCACGCTGGAGCAGCCGCATCACTGAGCGCAACTGCTCTCCGTGAAAAAGATATCGATGGAGTCGAGTTCCATATCGACCAAAAGGTCGGAAATATGACTGGCAACTCTCTTGAAGAAATCATGAAACTTATGCGGGTTCGCCACGAAGAGGACGGCCGAATCCCCTCAGGCTACCGAGTTACCATCACCTTCGAAGATAAGGACACTTTACTCGACGGTCCTTCTGCCGGAACCGCGATGTCCATCATTGTCGACTCTCTCTTCACCGGCCGCGAGCTTGATGATAAGTTTGCCTGCACCGGAGCAATCACTGCTGATGGCAAGGTCACCCGCATCGGCGGAGTTGCCGGTAAGATCCGCGGCGCAACCAACAAGGGCTGCAATCTCGTGGGAGTCCCTCACGAAAACATCAAGGGTGTGTCCGACATCGTTGTGCTCGATGGAATCAAAAAGCTCATGGCTATCCAAGTCTTCAGCTTCAAAACCCTTGAGGAAGCCCTCATGGTTGCCTCCAAGGACAAACCAGAAGAGGTCCAATCCACCATCGACGACTTCAATAAGGTTGCCGATCTCATTGAGGCTAAGGGCGAAGAATCTTTAAACACCCCCGCCGTGATCGCCCTCCTCGAAGATGTGGTCAAAAAGATGCCCAATCATCAATCGGCCCAAATCCTCCTAAGTGTAGCCAAAGGTGAAGAAAAGAAACTCCTGTCTCTTGGTGGGTCATTTCACCAAATTAACACAAACATCTCCGGAATCGCTCGCAAGATTCAAATGATGGGCTGGAGTGGGAAAGGGAGCATCAATTCCTCAGACCGTGATGCCGCCAAAGATGCCCTCAACGAGCTTGAGGCAGTATCCAAGAAGCTCGACTCACGTCTCAGAGACTTCAACGATGCGACGATGAAAGTGCTGACTACATTCTCAGAGGGGCGCGAGGATGACGAAGACAATGATGATTTTAGCCAACGGATTAAAAAACAATGGGAGGCTGTGAACGGTGAGCGCTCGAAGCTCATGAATGATCCTGAAATCGTCGAAGAACTTCAGGGATAAAACCTGTTTCCAAATCAAATTTTAAAGGTCCGGCTAGCACGAGTTGGGCCTTTTTCTTTCTACTTTTGGCAAGAACGCTCCCCCTCAGTAAAACTACTCGTTCTTTGCTCCCGGGAAAATCAGCTGAAGGCCCTTCTCCTTCCAAAGCTTCGCAATATCCTCCTCGGCTTCCTTCCAGGGACGCTTGCGAAACATCATCGCAATCGCAGTGTCATCCATTTCGTCCCTGAGCCTCTTCAGTTCGGCCTTTTGCCGTTCCAGATCTTCCTGATCTTTATACCTGATTGTCTTCGGCTGATTTTTTTGGAAATCATGCGCATATCGTAACCCTTGCCGAAGGCCGGTCGCTTTCCCGTCATCTTCAAGGAAGGTAAGATAAGTCATGACAAGAACACTCTGTGCAAGAAACTGGCGACGCCCTTCCTCCTCAGCAATTCCACCCACCGATTGTGTGATCAAGTCCGACATCTTGGGCATCTCTATTTTCTTTTTGAAAATTGGTGTCCTGCCACTCCCCTTGCCCATCAAGAGATCTTTAGTCTCTTCAGCCACATTTGTGAAATCGAGTTTGCCTTTCTCATAGACCGCCATGTTCATCAAATTAGGAAAGCCTTCCGTAAACCAATCCATAAAATTACGCTCGTAAACCTCAGGCAACATACAACGGCTCACGTGTAAGATCATTTGACCTGCCAAGTTGCGCGTGGCTGTCTCACCACCACGTCCCGCCGAACTAAGACCGAAAAGCTCTAGGCAAATTTCAAGCTGCCCATCATTTGGATTGAAGGAACTTCGATTCCCCTCCGGACGCCCCATCTTAATCCACTCGTCCTTCTCACCCACCGCGCGGATCTCATACTTCCCGTCAACTGGTTTAAACCGATTGCTCAATCCAAAAGGAAGAGACTCACAATAAATTTTCGTAAGCTCGCACACTTCTAGTATCGTGAGAACGCCCTTCGAGCTCATCCGACCATCTGCGACAATTCGAAAATTCGCTGAAGAAAAATAAAGAAACTCTCCTCTTTTTTCCTCCTGAACTTCAATCGGCGCTTCCAAAACAACTTCTTTGAGAACCGGACGGTCCCACGCTGGGTCAGCGACCTCAATGACGATTCCCCCACCCTTATTTCCGTCACTTCCTTCTTTCTCCATCTCTCCATCCCCGGGCTCCTTATCATTTTCTTTTTCCGCGGAAGCAATTTCGGCTTCGATCAGAAAGTTCAAATCGGCCCGACTGAGATTTGAAAACGGCACACTAACTTCCTTACCATTTTTGAGCTTCAATAGAACTGTATCCTTGGTCTGTGACAGATACTCAGCCTCAATCTTGCGACCTTTTTTATCGGTCCACGTTCGCGCGCTGACAAACGCCACGAGCAACAAACCCAAAAAACCCGCGAGAACGATCTTTGTCATACCCTAACTCTTAGGTTGCCCTGATCGTTTTTCAATCCCGCAATTCCAAGAATTTAAAGACCAGTTCCAATAGTAAAATCAAAAGGAATTTTAACAACCTCCAGATCGCTCAATTTCATCCACAGCGAGAATAGCGTTCCCTCACTCCTTCTCAATATGCTTTTCTCGTTGCTCCAGTGAAATGTTCCCGTAATCCTTCACCACAAATGAGATCTAAGTTTTTCGCGTTCCTCACCCTCTTGCCTGCCCTTGCTCTGGCCGATCATCACGGCAGCCACGACTCCCGTCCCAACATTCTCTTCATTATGTCGGACGATCACGCGGCCCATGGAATATCCGCTTACGGCAGTCGCCTCGCAGAAGTGGCTCCAACACCCACCATCGACCGGCTCGCCAAAGAAGGGGCCCTTTTTAAAAATGCCTTTTGCACGAATGCCATCTGTTCTCCCTCGCGCGCCTGCGTTCTTACCGGGCAATATAATCATAATAACAACGCATTCGATCTTGCTGGACGCGTCCCTCCAGGCAAGCAAACCCTTGCCATTGAATTCGGCAAAGCAGGATACCAAACCGCCATGATCGGGAAATGGCATCTCAAGGACGAGCCCGCCGATTTCGATTACTATTCAGTCTTGGCCGGACAAGGATCTTACTTCAACCCTGAGTTCCGTATTCGTGGAGACAAGGCGTGGAAGAAAAATACAATCAAGTTCGAAGGAGAGCACTCCACCGATGTCATTACAAATATCACTCTCGACTGGTTAAAAGAGGGATGGAATCGAGAAAAACCCTTCTTTCTAATGCATCACTACAAAGCTCCGCACGATTACTTTGAAAACGCGCCTCGCTATGAAGGGTTTTTGAAAAATGTTAAGGTGCCAGAGCCCGAAACCCTCTGGAAGCGCCACCCAAAATGGGGCTCGATCGCCACGCGAGGACATCGTGATGAACTCATTCCGCACATTGGCACTTCAAACGGGTCTCGTAATCCCAGACGTAACTACCTTATCGATCTTCCTCCCCGCTTTCCTGCAGAATTTCCGAAAGACTTCGATTCAAAAAATTACACCGAAAAGGACAACACGCGCCTAGCTTACAATGCCTACCTTAAAAAATTCCTCCGTTGCGTAAGGGGCATCGATGATAACCTGGCCCGCCTTTTCAAGCACCTCGAAGAAACCGGCCAGATGGACAACACCATCATCATCTATACCGGAGACCAAGGCTTCATGCTAGGAGAGCACGATTTCCAGGATAAACGCTGGATGTATGAGGAATCTCAGCGAATGCCCCTCCTTGTTCGCTACCCCAAGTCCATCAAACCTGGCACCGTGATTGATAGCTGCGTCGAGAACGTCGACTTCGGCCCCACCATGCTTGACATGGCAGGTCTTAAAGTTCCCGCTTCAATGCAGGGTAAATCGTTCAAAAAACACCTTGAAACTGGCCAGGAACCCGAGGGGTGGAAGCAAACCGCTTACTATCGCTACTGGATGCACATGGTTCACCACGATAATCCAGCGCATGTTGGGATTCGCACCAAGACCCACAAGCTAATTTACTTTTATGGCTGCAACTACGATGGGGGCTATCAAACTCCTCCCGGATGGGAGCTCTATCACCTTTCCACCGACCCGCACGAGACAATCAATCTTTACGATGATCCTAATCACGCCGAACTAGTCGCTGATCTCAAGAGGCAACTCGCTGAAACTAGGCAACGAGTCGGCGATGACGGGTCACATTATCCGGCTGCCGAAAAAGTGGTTCAGGAATTTTGGGATTACGACCTCAAGGATCGCCAAAAAGCCCAGATGATCTCTCGTGAGTTCCTCAAACGCCGCGAAGCAGAACTCAAGGCGGGAAAACGTAACATCCGAACTCACCAAGGCTTTCAGGAGGCCAGCTATCCAGAATAGAAAAAACCGCATCCTGCCCAGAGGCATGATGCGGTTTTGTTATTGAGCAAAGAATTAAAATTCTGAATCTCTAAACCTTAGAAGCTGACTGCGAGAGAAGCTCCGAAGTAAACTTCGTCACCGCCACGACCTACACCAGAGTTGGTGGGGTCACGAGAATCCTTGGACATGTTTACGTTCACGTAAGGAGTTAAGCTTGCGGTCTCAGTTAATGTCATTGGAAGAGCTACGCCAATCAGAACGTGCGTCCAATCTTCAGACTCATCACCAGGGAAGGTGTAGTAGCTATCCAAGCTGTAGCCAGCTGTGAGTGAGAAATCAAGGCCAATGCCTTCGGACACTTCCCAGCTTTTACTCACACCAAGCTCGCCATATGTCCCATCAATCGTGGTGTCACGACCAACAAGAACGTGGCCAGAGAAACCAGCAAAGAGATCCTGAGAATAGGTCAGATTAAACTCGTTAGCCTCGTCATTACCCGCGATCCCGGTTCCACGGACACCACCTCTTTCAGTTCCTGCAAAACCGTCATAGAAACGGAAATGAACGAACCCAAGGTCTAAGGTGCCGAAGCCTAAGTCGTAAGAGAGAGCTGCGCCGATGTTGCCCTCAGAGTAAGAGAGCGCATCATCCATCACGTCGGTATAGAATAGATTCACGCTACCAGTCAAATTCGAGGCGAGCTCTTTCGAGACCGAAGCGTTGGTCCATGTGGTTTCATCACCGAACCAAAGGCCACGGTAGAAGTAACGGCTATCCCAGCCGGCGGAAATTTCCCCGGAAACGTCACCCCCAATAAGGGACTCAACATCTGCAGATGCTTGAGAGGCACCAGCAACAAGTGCTAAGCCGAGGATTCCAAAGGTTGCTTGAGTATGTCTTTTCATTAGTTTCACTTTTTTGGTTTAATAAAGCCTTTCAACGACATTGAGCAATCGATGCATTGGACTCTGGTTGAGATAAGCGTTTTTTGTGCCAACTCTTTCAGTTTCTCGCAAATAGGATCACCATTATCAGGCTTCTCGTGAAACATCTTAAATAAACTTTATTTAACTCACAAATAAATTAAGATGTCTTATTAATAAACTTATACATGAAAATGATGAATTTTATTCATACTCCCATTTCATAATCCAAGGATCGCCCGTCCGCTTCTGCTCGATTTTGAGACGGTCTTTATAGTTAGCCAAAACAGCCGCATGAACCGGATCATTCGCCAAATTACGACTTTCGTTGGGATCGGAAATGATATCGAAAAACTCAAATTCGGGGCGATTTATATAAGAGTCCACTGTTCGCCCACCATAGTCTGCGTCCTTACCTTTCGACCACTGAGCCTGCCAAGTCGCAGCGACCCAGAGGTCTGACGCAAAAGGATAAGGCTGACGATACGCGACATTCCAAATCAATTTGTATTTACGATCACGAATCACACGCATCGGATAATACATTTGGATTTCATGAAACGTATGTGAGGCCGAAACCTCGTCCCAACCTTCCGGCTTGGTTTCTTCAAGAATCGGCAGCCAAGAACGACCGTGATATTTAACAGGCCGCTTACCCGAATTTTCGCCAACTCCAACTTTATCAAAGGGAAGCGGCTTGGCCGGCGCTGTCTTTTTCTCATTTAAAGCACCTGCAAGATCTAGAATGGTCGGAGTCAGATCCGTATGAGACAACATCGCCTCGTTGGTCCTTCCCTTCTTCTCCACTCCAGGATGACGAACCACAAACGGAACTCTCAGCCCCGCTTCATAGACCGTTGTCTTTGCCCCAGGAAATGCCATCCCATGATCTGCCGTGTAAATGATGACGGTATTGTCCCACTTGCCATTTTTCTTAAGAAGCTCAACTAGCCGACCCAGCCCCTGATCGATTCGCGAACACGATTGGTAATAATTGGCGATTTCGGCACGCGACTCCGGAGTGTCCGGAAGGAATCCCGGAACAATCACTTTTCCCGGGTCATAGAAAACCTCCTCCACCCCAGGGTAAGCCTTCTTTTCGGGCAGATTACCGAACCGATCCGGCTTATGCTCTCCCGAAAAAGTTTGATCACGTCCACCTCCCCGATGGGGATCAGAAGTCGCGAAATACAAAAAGAAAGGCTTCCCGCTTTCGTCCTCGAAAACTGGCTTACAAACTTCCGCCATTTGGACCGCATTCCGGGGGTTTCCTTTCAGGTATTGATCAAAATGGAAAACCGATTCGGGTGCCACGTGAAGTTTACCAATCTGCGCCGTGCGATAACCAGCCTGCGCCATCAGCTGAGGAAGTGCAAAAGCTCGCATTGACGGAAAAGACTCAAACTTATGAAAATTATGAGTGTGCCCATATTGTCCATTAAAGTGGTTGTGCAGCCCGGAAAGAATCACCGAACGAGAAGCCGAACAGGAGGCCGTTGTGGCAAAGGCCTGCGTAAACATTGTGCCCTCCTTGGCCAGCGCATCTAAGTGAGGAGTTTTAATCACAGAATTACCGTAACACCCTGCTACCGGCGACTGATCATCGGTTACAAATAGGATGACGTTCAGGCGCTCCGCACCAAAACCCGGTAAAAGTAAAATCAACGAAAGTAGAATGCGCATTCACAAGACTTGCCACCCTCGCACCTCCGGTCAACCCCCGAGAGTAGGTTAGGCCGTTCTTATTTTGGCATTCCTAAGACAAGATATCTTTAACCACGTGCGCCTCTTCTACTCCCGTAAGACGTTGGTCTAGCCCTTGATACTTAAAGGTAAGCTTGTTGTGATCGATACCCAACTGGTGAAGGATCGTGGCATTCATGTCCCGGATATGAACAGGATTTTCGATGATATTGTAGCTGTGATCATCTGTCTTCCCATACTCAAACCCTCGTTTGACTCCGGCACCAGCCATCCACATTGAGAAGCATCGCCCATGGTGATCACGGCCATGGTTATCTTTGGTCAGCTTACCTTGAGAATAGATGGTACGGCCAAACTCACCGCCAAAGACGACAAGGGTATCTTCGAGCATGCCCCGCTGATCGAGGTCTTTGAGCAAAGCGGCAGCCGGTTGGTCGATATCCTCGCATTGCTGCCGGATTTTCGAGGGTAGAGCGCCGTGCTGATCCCAGCCACGGTGGAAAAGCTGAATATATCGAACTCCTTTTTCAGCCATGCGACGCGCCAACAGGCAGTTCCGCGCGAAGCTCCCAGGCTTATCAGTTTGAGGACCATATAGCTCCTTCACGTGATCCGGTTCGCCTTCAATATCCATGAGGCCGGGTACTTCGGACTGCATACGAAAAGCCAGCTCATATTGCGAAATCCGAGCCTGAATTTCTGGGTCGGCAAACTTATCGTAGTTCAATTCATTAAGTTGCTCGAGACTATCAAGTTGGCCGCGGCGCGCCTCACGATCGAAGCCCTTTGGGTTCTTGAGGTATAAAACAGGTTCGCCCGCACTACGAAGCTTCACCCCTTGGTGTTTGGCAGGAAGAAATCCACTTCCCCAAAGACGGTCGTAAAGTGCCTGAAGCTGACCACGACCGCGCGAAATCATCACCACATATCCAGGCATGTTTTCATTCACTGAGCCCATTCCGTAACTCAACCAAGCGCCCATTGAAGGTTTTCCCTGTTGCTGGGCGCCAGTGTTGATAAAAGTGATGGCTGGATCGTGATTCACCGCTTCGGTGTGAAGCGACTTCATGATGGTGATCTTATCAACGACCCCCGCAGTGTGTGGCAACAGATCCTTGTTCACCCAAGTTTGATGTTCGCCATACTGCCCGAACTCGAACATGGGAGCGACACAGGGGAAAGA
This sequence comes from Akkermansiaceae bacterium UBA5688, assembly GCA_002420315.1. GTDB lineage: Bacteria > Verrucomicrobiota > Verrucomicrobiia > Verrucomicrobiales > Akkermansiaceae > SW10. The sequence continues at coordinate 8,557 of DIHU01000042.1, read as the reverse complement.
TTTCTGCCCGCTCGACATCCCAGTAAGACGCTGATCTTGGCGAACCGAATCAGGGAGCTCGGTGCCGTGAAGTTTCCGCTGGATGGGCTTGTAATCGAAGAGGTCAATATGACTCGGCCCTCCAGCCATGAACATGTAAATGACACGCTTCGCCTTCCCGGGAAAATGGGGGATGTTTGGCAAGCCACCATACGGCTGCATCCCCTCGCCCATCGCTGAGCCAATAAGGGACGGGTTCAACATGGTGCTTAGAGCTGCCGCCCCGATCCCATTTCCAGTACGAAGAAGGAACTGGCGGCGGGTTTCAAGAAGAGGATTAAAAGGTTGCATGGCTTTATAATTCGGGTGAGCGACTAGTTCCGGGTGAGCGACTCGTCGAGGTTCATAATGGTTTGGGCAACCACCATCCAGGCGGCATGCTCAGATGAGTCAAGGGATTCGTCACGGGGTGATTCGCCGACCTTCAGGAATTCCTTGGCGGTCTCAGGAGACGATTGGAACCGTGCCAGATTTTTTTGATAAAGCTGAGTGAGAATTTCAACTTCCCTCCCAGTGGCTAGCCGGGCGGTAGCGTAGCGATAAGCAAGATCGATTCGGGCCGCAGGATCGCTCTTACCAGACTTGAGCAAGCGCTCCGCGAAAGCGCGGGCCGCTTCCAGAAACTGCGGATCATTGAGAGTCACAAGAGCCTGCAAAGGAGTGTTGGTTCGCTGGCGCTGGATGACACATTTTTCACGGCTTGGTGAATCGAAAATTAACATATTTGGCATGGGTGAACTGCGCTTCCAATACGTATACATCGAGCGCCGATAGAGCTTATCGCCCTGGTCCTGTTTGTAACGAAGTCCCCCATTGAGGCTGACCTCATTCCAGATGTTCGCTGGCTGATAAGGCTTCACCCCGGGGCCGCCAACCATTGGATTCAACAGGCCACTGACTGCGAGAGCATGGTCACGAATAAATTCACCCTGAAGGCGAAATCGAGGTGCGCGGGCCAAAAGTTCATTTTCGGAATCTTTCTCACGGTGCATCGACTCGATTTTAGAACTTCTCCGGTAGGTTTTCGAAGTCACGAGCTGCTTTAGCATGCGCTTCACGTCCCATCCGCTTTCCATAAAGTCTACCGCAAGCCAATCGAGTAATCCGGGATGAGTGGGCGGAGTGCTTTGTCCCCCAAAGTCGCCTACCGAGCGGACTAAGCCTTCACCGAAGAGCATCATCCAATAGCGATTCACAGCGACCCTCGCCGTAAGTGGGTGAGAAGGCTGAGTCAGCCACCGGGCAAGTCCCAGTCGGTTTGCAGGCGCGCCCTCGGGCAGCGGAGGCAGAGCTTTAGGAACCGCAGGCCTAATGACTTCTTCCTTTTTAGGTGAATCGTAAGCACCGCGATCAAGGACGTAGGTCATCCGCATCTTATCGGGAGGATTATCCTGCATGATCATCGAAGTCACCGGTTTGCGATTCAAATCAGCTCGTTGCTTTTCAAGCTTTGCCTTTGCCGCAACCAAGTCCTTAAAGGCCTTGTCCTGACTTCCCAAGTAGCGAGCGAGAAGGGTTTTATTGTCGTCAGGTGTGCGATTTTTGGCAGGAGCTGCAAGGATGTCCTGGATCGGATCGCCCCCCGCAGCGGCAGTAAGTTCTTCTTCCCTCAAAGCTCGGCTATATAGGCGCAGGTCATCAACTTCGCCTTTCCAGTTCGCGCTGGTCGAACGACTTCCGATACGCAACGGCTGGCTGGTGTTAATCGTTCCCTTGAGGGTGTCCGATTGCACCTCGTTCGTCGCAAGCCTTCCATCGATGAAGATCTTTATACCTGAGGCTTTATGTTTTCCGTCGTAGGTCAAAACGACATGCTGCCATTGATCCGGTTTAAGGGTCTCTTTTGTAACCACTTTGAGCGCGTTTTCCTGCCAACTATTTACGATGTGCGTTCCTATCTTCCCGCCTTCCATCCAGAGGTCAAACCCTCGGAAACTCGCTTTATCATCCATCTTCGAAAGAATGGCGCCAGTCGGTTTTCCATTGGGCTTTATCCAACCCGTGAGGCTGAAAGGCAGATTGAATTCTACGTTGACCGGAGTATCGAACTTGAACTGCGTGCCGCCATTCAATTTCAAAGCCTTCGAAGTTTCGCGATCTGAAACTTCAAATTTTCCTTTCTCAGCAACAGCCGCCGAACCTGTGAGTTCATCGCGGAAGTCTTTTGCGGAAGCATTGATGGGAAACCAATGAATCAATCCCTCCAGTTGCTTCGTGCCGCCACTCTGACGAGCTTCCTCTGATTTTTTGGTAATCCACTTTTGAAATTCCGGGCTCTGAGCCGCAGTGGTGCGATAGTCTTTAATCTTTTGATCAGAGGCAGTCACCTGTTTGTGTAACTCCGCAAGACGCTTCATCTGCTCCTCATCAGGCACCTCTACGAAGGGCGCTTGGTTTCCATTTCTGGTCTGCATTCCCGGGTCGGTGGTGTTGTTAAAAAACGCAAAAAACTGGTAATATTCTTTTTGAGAAATCGGATCGTATTTGTGATCGTGGCATTGAGCACATTCCATAGTGAGCCCCATCCAAACATTTGCGGTGGTTTGAACGCGATCTGCAACATACTCAACCCGTAATTCTTCGGCGAATGCACCTCCCTCATCGCTCGTTGCATGATTACGATTGAATCCCGAGGCAACCTT
>DIHU01000042.1:0-5470 GCA_002420315.1 Akkermansiaceae bacterium UBA5688 | reverse complement strand
TCCAATCGCGCCAAGGCCACATAAAGCGCGGCCCATCGGCATGCATTACACTAGAGTCGCCATAGCGTGCAGCATCCATCCATGCCAAGGCCATCCGCTCACCGTAAGCTTTGGAAGCGAGAAGACGGTCGACCAATTTTGGGTAAGCTTCCGGCGACCTATCAGCGATAAATTGTTCCACTTCTTCGGGAGTTGGAGGCAACCCAGTAAGGTCAAGGGTGACGCGGCGAATTTGAGTTCGTCGATCGGCTTCTGGTTGTGGCTTGAGACCAGCTTCTTCAATTCTTTTATCGATAAAATGGTCAAGCGATTTCACTGCCTCATCGCTCTTCGGCGAAACCAAAGACCAGTGATCGTCATATTCCGCGCCTTCCGCAATCCAGGTTTCGAGAATCTGAATCTGCTTGGAAGTCAGCGTTTTGTTGGACTCGGGTGGAGGCATTAGATCATCGGGATCGGTCGCCTTGAGACGCTTTACGATCTCGCTCTTTGCAACATCCCCCGGCGAAAGAACTCCGGCATCCAGCGCATCCTCTCGATCGTCGAGGCGCAAATCACCTTTCGTTTCGCCCGGCCCGTGGCATTTGAAGCAGGTATCCGAGAGGATCGGGCGCACGTCACGATTAAAATCGATCGTTCCAGCGAACAAAGAACCCGGAATGACCGCCAAAATGAGAAGTTTTTTCATAACTGAGATCTAGGTGATTGTGTCATTATTTATCACCCCTCAACCATAGCACAAAGAGGCAGGAGTAAGTTTCGTCTTACAAAACGAAAAGCAAACCACAAGTCTTTCGATTAACCCAATGGAAGTCCTATTCAACGTGAGGTGATTATTCGTCGAATTAACTCGCAACGACAACAATAGCAACTTACAAAACTGCCTCCACAGAATCTCGCGAACTAGAGAAGTTCGATGTCATTGCCGATTCTACTAGATAAAAGCGAGTCTCGCAGACGATCTCCAGCGCAATGTCACTCAAGCGAGAGATCCGCTTTAACGAACACCAAAATCCTACCACTTCGTGACCACTTGCTCGATGACATCGAGAGTATCGTCGATGTCACCTCTCGTGTGAGCCGCTGAAATGAAACCTGTTTCGTAGGGGCTTGGGGCCAAATAGACCCCAGCTTTGAGACATCCCCAGAAGAGCTTCTTAAAAATCTCAAAATCCTGCTTTTGCACAGTTTCGACATTCACGATCTCCTCGTCCACGAAGTAGAGACAAAACATTGAACCCACCTGATTCACGCGGTGAGGAATCCCCTTCTCAGTGAAAATCCTGCGGAGCCCATCCGCCATTTGAGCACCAATTTCCGCGAGATAATTGTAAGCACCTTTTTGTTCTAGTTCGCGAAGCTGAGTCAGGCCCGCTGTCATCGCAAGGGGATTTCCACTTAAAGTTCCGGCCTGATAAACGGGGCCATCCGGAGCGAGCATATCCATAATGTCAGCGCGTCCGCCGAATGCCCCGACCGGTAGTCCACCTCCAATCACCTTCCCCATAGCGGTAAGGTCAGGGTCAAAGTTCTCAAGCTCCTGCACTCCACCTTTAGCTAAGCGAAAACCCGTCATGACCTCATCGAAGATCACGAGCGCACCGTTTGCTTTAGTGATCTCACGAAGCTTTGTTAAGTATCCTTCACGCGGAAAAACGAGGCCAGCATTCGCAGGGTAAGATTCAACAATGATGGCTGCAATCTGCTCCCCAAACTGCGCAAAAACCTCTTCAAGGCGCTCAACATCATTGTAGGGTAAAGTGATAGTCTCATTCGCGAAAGACTTTGGAACTCCTGCTGAATCAGGCTCTCCAAAGGTCAGCGCCCCCGATCCCGCCGCCACCAGCAACGAGTCAGCATGCCCATGATAACAACCCTCAAATTTCACGATCTTATCCCGACCCGTGAAGCCGCGGGCCAGCCGAATCGCCGACATCGTAGCTTCGGTCCCTGAGTTCACCATTCGCACCTTTTCAACCGATGGCACCCACTCTGTAATGAGCTGGGCCATTTCAACTTCCTTGGGGTTAGGAATTCCATAAGAGATGCCATCTTTAGCCGCCTGATGGATCGCCCCGATGATAGAATTTGAAGCGTGCCCGAGAATATTAGGCCCCCATGAACCGATGTAGTCGATTAAAGAATTCCCATCAACATCTTCAATGCGAGCCCCTTTGGCACGCCGCACAAAAAAGGGATCGCCGTCCACATTCCGAAAAGCCCTCACCGGCGAATTTACCCCACCGGGAATCACAGTCCTAGCCTTGGCGAAGAGCTTCTGAGAAAGTGTCTCGTTCATGGAGAGAAGTTGGCGCAAGACCCGCCCGAAAAAAAGCCCCGAAATTAAAAGACCTGCTCGGTTTCGCTTGAAGTGGAAAAGATCCTATTTCAATTGTAATTTAAGGCGGTAGAAAACGCGCTCGCTCGTAATAGGCTCATTTGTTCGGAAGGTCACACGGCTGGTCTCCCCTTCCCCGAAAACCTCTGAAACTTTCGTGACCTGTGATTCACTCCACGCTTCGAGATCAGCTGAAGATTGCACGAGGATGCGGGCGCGATCGGCATTGACCTGGCGATCAAAAGACACTTCGGCAAAAAACTCACCCCCTAATTCGACCACCGAAACCTCGGGGAGACTTCGCAAAGCATAGAGATTTAAATCGCCAGTGAACGGAAGCCCGTCATCGACAGCGGGAGCACCATTCTCTCCCACACTCGGGCGCCAGTCACCAGCCGTCTCACCGAATCCATCAACCCAGACCAAACTCGCCCCGCTCCCGTCTGCCAGCTCCGGCCAAGGTAATTGATCATCATATCTCACTTCGCGCACGAGAGTTCCCGCACCAAAAGATAGCTTAACACGCTCACCTCCATTCGAGAGACGATTCGAAAATTCGCCTAAGACAAAATCAGGAGTAGTCGCAAATCCTTGACGTAAATTAAAGGCTTCCATGTTTGCAACCACCAGTAAGCGCTCCCCTGCCGCAATGGTTTTTTTACTTCCATTTACAAAGTCAAATTCGATCCCCTTGGTAAAACGCAAGCTATTAAGATCAAGTTCTCCCACCCCAATGTTCATGATCTCAATCCATTCAAAATCACCTTCCTCTAGCGAAGGAATCACGGCCAATTCAGAAGCAGACGGCGGCAGTGGGTGATACATAATTTTACTAATGACAATGCCATCTAGAAAAGACTGGATGGAGGGAGTGCCGACCATGAATTCGACTGGTTCAGACCAATTACTCCAACGACCGGTCGTATCTTCATGGCGAACCCGAGCACGGTAAGTCCGACCAACGCGCGCGACCGATGGCACAGCGATTTCAGCATTAAATGTGGTGAGCTCGCCGGAATCCCAGGTCGTTGCCCACTCAAATGAAGGGTTTTCACCAGGAGGAAGAAGAACTTCCTGAGCATCAAGCGACATCTCAAATCCCATGTCGTTACTTCCCAAAGAGGTATTGTGAACTTCGATAGCAATGACATTCTCACCCTCGATGAAGAGGTCGGGATTCACTTCAAATTCATCAAAATCCGATTCGTTCCCCGAAGAATCTGCGAATACATTATGTCCCACTACGGTGTTCGGATCGAAGCCATCCCGAAATGCTTCCTGACCATTGACATAAACCACTGCGCCATCATCGACGAGCAACTTGAAGAGGAAGCTCTCGATTAAATTTAGATCGGTCACATTAACCGTGGTCCGAAAGTAAGCGGTCGGGATTCGCGAGGTAGTGGTGGTGGCCATGTTGATCCCATTCACGCGACCAAACCCAAGCGGAGCAGCCCCAGTCTTCCAACCGCTGTCATCAAAGCCAACCTCACGCCAAGCCATGCCTTCATCAATATTGTTATCCTGATAACTCCAGATACGGCCTGGGGCCATGATCTCGCGCACTCCTCCACCAAGGCTCGTGACCTCAGCAAGACGCCATTCCATTGACTGGAACGTATTGGCTCCCTGTGGATCTGAAAAATTGCTACTCGTAAATGAAAGCCCATCCTGTGGGAACCCCGCATCACCCGAGTAGGTGATCGCCGGCTTAGCCGGCAAATTAGCATCAGCAACAAGGGCATCAAGATAGGCATCCCGCCCGAAATCTCCCGATGCCCCACTGTCCTGGGAAATAAACGGCATGGCATTATTCCCACCCGTCCAAATCTCCCCGGAGCCATCCCGATTACGACCAGTGAAGGCAAACTTCTTCATATCAGTCACACGAGGCTCAATCGGCGGATAATTCTGAGAACCATTTGGCGAGCCCAACCACCGAGCTCGGTCAGCCGGAACCAATTGATCAATCTTCGCTGCCAGCGGATCGATCATGAGTGAGATCTGTTCCTCGGTCCAAACAAGATCACGCAACTCCCGCACCGTATTAAAATATTCTAGCCCAAAGTCGCCTCGTGGCACAGGATTAGTCTGATTGGATCCAAAAATAGCTTGCTTGGGGAAGTCCATACCATCGTTCCAATTTGGCCCCCAACTGGTGTCAGAATCCCAAGGAAGAACATTTAGACGACCTTTCGGATTAGTCGCAGATGGCTCAAAATAGTAAGCTCGGTTTTTTAAATGCTCACCGCGATTTGGTCTCACATCGTAATGCCGAATCATGTCGACCACGGCATGGTAACGATTCCAACTATCCCAATTCACGTGTTCACGGAGCCAGTTATCGTCTCGCGCTGGGGTAAGCTGGTTGATGATCGTAGAAAAATCAGAGGCGTCGGCAACTGATTCAGCACCTTGATACCGCTGCACATCCTTACCGTTGGTTCGCCCACTGATTAACTTATAAAGATTCCTCTTTTCCATGTCGTGAGAATCAAGAAAGCGCGAATCATATTCCTCCATCGCGAGCAACATCCCGTAATAATCGCCAACATGTTGGGTGGTGTATTCCTCCGCATCTTGCACAATTCTAAAGTGTCCCCAATGCGTGTATGGCGCCGGTGTTCCAGTTAAGTTCCACATCAAGTGATTCGTTGCCTGAAATAATCCCCAAGTATAGTAATTGGAGCGCGAACTCAGCATTTTGTGGGTTGAGAGAAATTTCCAAGGTTTGGCATACTTATCGCCATTCATATCGCGGAAGGCGGGGTGATTTCCTCGATTAAAACGGAACTTAAGACTCCGCTTCCCACTCCCGCTGTAACGAGCATTCCGCTGGCGAAGACGGTATTTTACATTGTCGTAGACCTTACCCTCATAGACAAAAGTACAGTTCCAATTGTATTCACTCCGGGCGTCGTAATTATCACGGCCGATTTGATCCGATCCATTGTAAGCCACCGCCTGATTAAAATTCGCAGATGTAGTCAAGACGTGATACACCGGAATCGATTGAACTTCGTTTGCAGAAAAAGTCCCAACGTTCGTCTGGTAATCTGGAATCCCATCATACTGGAAATACGCAAAGTTCAAACGCTCGTCATCTGCATAGGGAACCCTTACCGATTCCCC
>DIHU01000196.1 GCA_002420315.1 Akkermansiaceae bacterium UBA5688 | reverse complement strand
GCGCCATCGTTCCACGGAGACTGTCATTCATGCCGAAGCGATCTCCAATCTCACGATAGATTTTCATAGTGTCGCTATGGCGGCCAAGAGTAGTGTTCAAGTCTGCTGCTTGGTAGAGAAATTGTGATGCCAATTCAGTGCGGACAGATGCCTCGTTTCTGAGTGTCATAATTAATTGATCTCCCAGCTTTGATGCTGCAATTCTTGTTTTTTGATCTCCTAGGAGATGTTTCATCGTTTTGACGGAAACGTTGTAAACTTGTTCAAAAAGTTTGGTCCCGGAATAGGTGGTGGAGAGAGCTTTTTTACCTTGCTCGAGCTTTTGCGCAAAACAGTGTAATTCGGCGAGTTCGTGACATGCCTTCACGCAATCGTCTCTCGAGTTTTCGGTTCGTTCTACACTGAAAGTGAGTTCATTTAGAAGAGTAAGGCGCTCTTCCATATCCTCATGAAGGCGCGCATAATAGAGGAGGTCCTGCCGTGCTCGCATCGCAAGTTCATGCCCAGGATATTCCTTAATGAGAAAGCGGAAGGATTTTTGAGCGTCCTTGATTTCGCCCATTGTGCGATACGCATCACCCATACAATAGGATGCGATCGTGGCTTCAAGAGATTCAGGCCAGTAGTCTATGACAGATTGAAAGCCCTCGCGTAAAGCGGTTTTGGGCTTTTTTAGTTTCATCATAGTATGACTCCACATGAGCTGTGCGTAGGGAGCCCCAGTGCTTTTTTCATAGAGGGTCAGAAATTTTTCATATTCGGCGAGGGCGATCTTGAAACTCCCTTTAAGAAAATGCTTCTCAGCAATTTTGATCTGATAACGTTCGACCTCCCGCATTTTTTCGAAGGTTTTGACGTCAATTTGTTGGAGTGTTGAGAGAGCTGCCGTCGCGAATGAGCCGAGGGCAAGGACAAGGCTAAGGATAAAGGTAGGCATAATTATTTTTTGGTTCGTTCAAGCCACTTGTTGTATTCGGAGTGTGCGTAATAGATAATATTGACGCCAAGTTGATAGGAGGACTCCCAGACTTCACGTTTGACTCCAGAATGACCGTCGGCCCAAGCATCGCCAATATCTCCGGGGTGGTAATAAGCGACAAGTCGACCGTCGACAACCCAGCCGAGAGCGTTGGATCGTCCATGTGGAGCGACGATAGGGAGACGCGGAAGTTGATAAGGAATTTGATGGATCTGATGGTCGAGATAGACATCGATAGTTTCGACACGCGGAAGAACTTTTTTCATCATTGAAACAAATTGACCTTCCCACCCAGAGCTTCCTCCGTTGTCACCAAAGAGCATGCCGTGATGTTCAAGAAGATAGCGGCGCATGGTCTGAATCTCTATGTCGCTGAGGCTAATTCCTTCTTGTCCGGTCATATAAACAATAGGTGGACTTTTTCGTTTGGGAAAACTCTTGAGCCGACCGATTTCCATTGGTTCGGGGCGGTCGCTAACTGGGTGGCCGGTGCGGACTCCGTATTCGGTCAGCAAATTAAGATCGGAACCGCGATTCATATCTTGTTCCCAGTCGCCACCATTATATTTGAGGCGAATGAAGCGGACTTTTCCTCGAGCTGTGCCTGATGAAAATCCCGTGCTATCTCCATTCCCCTGTCCGATTTTATAAAGGTGTTCCGTGACTTCGAGGACTTCAAGTTTGACGTCATCAATCGGAGGAGGATTGAAAATGACGCTACTGTAGGGGTTGATGACAAATTTCTTGTTGATCACCTTCTGGATTTTGACGACTTGCTTAAGTTGGATACTATCTCCACCTCCGAGGGGAGATTCGTAAACACTACAGCCTGATAGCCTGGTTAAAATGAAGGCTACGATACTGAAGAGTATCGTGTAGCTCACGAGGGTAAGGAGAGATTGGCGGAGTTTGTGGTTCTTCTTCCCGAAGTACCAGGCCGAAAGTCTGCGAGGATCCCAGGGATGGCTGTAGTTGGAATTAGTGGAGACGCGTTTTGTTTCGTGATCGATTCCCCAGGCAGTCCATCCAAGTCCAAGAAAGAAGGCTCCGATTGTTCCAATTTGTGAAATGCTAATCGAGAGCGCGTAGGAAAAGTTAAGAAGGGGGAGCTGAACAGCGAGTTGCCAGACTGGAAGGTAGAAAGCACTTAGAACCCCGCGGCGAATGAGGAGGGAAGACTTGCGGTGTCGGCGGACCCAAAAAAAGAGGACTGGAAGCACTGATATGAAGCCGATCGCTGAGAGCCAACGATTCAGCCAAAACCAAACATGCGCGTCGATCCAGAGAAGGCACCAGAATGCTGCGTAAATCCCTGTCAACGAGATTGGGCTGCGAAGGCGGCGGGGGAGCCGGCTGCAGAGATCTTTAATCTTTTGTTGAGGGAGCATTGCGGTTGCGTCACAATGGAAATAGAGAAATCGAGTTGTTTTACTCTAGGTCTTTGAGAAAACTTCCTCCATCGTCTTCGAGTGGATTGACATTTGCTGGGGCGTTTTTCTTTTCATTAACCCCAAGAGGAGCGAGAGGTTCGGCGGGCTTTATTTGTTTAGGGGTAGGGTTGGCTTGTTTGGGCTCGGCAGCGGGAGTTACTGGATTTGTAACGATCGGCTGCTCAGGGTCAGGACTCTCTTTATTTCCAAAAAAATAAGGAATGGCGGTTAGGGCAAAGATGGCAACGATTACCAAAATAACAGAAAGAACGATGGCTCGGATAAGTTGGCTCGACGCGACGATTCCTAACATCTCTGGTGGGCTCTTTCCCTTTAGTTCACGAAGAAATAGCTGGAGCTCCTGAACGGTGGCACTTGAGTTAGCCTTAAGTTCACGGAGGTCGGCCTTGGCGCTAGCCATAGTAGTGCGAGATTCACCAGTGTTTTTTGATTTGGCTTTCATTGGGAAGATAGAGGTTGTTCGGGCTCAAGGATATGAACGAGATCGCCACCGGCTTCACTGATCGCAGCGATAATCGGTTCAAAGTGTATTGCTTTAGCCTCCTTGTGGACTTTGAGAAAGACATAGCGTTTTCCCGATGGGGTATCACCGAGAATTTGCGAAAGGGCTGCAGGAAGCGCGTCGGTGGAAATCTCTTTGCCGTCTAGGTAGTTTTTGAACCCAGTATCGATTGTTACGCTCGCTAGCGGGGAGGCGACCATTTCAACTTCCTTGAGCTTGGCCGGTTGCCAGCGAACGTGACTGTCGTCCTGCGCTCGAGCGAGTATGACGAAGAAAATAAGCAATAAGAAGCCGATGTCTCCCATCGCGAAGGAAGGAACGGATGCCGTAGGTTTTTTTCGGGGAAGTCTCATTCGACGTTAATGATCCGATCTGATTCGAGTTCTAGAGTGAGGATGCCGCCTGCTTGTTCGATGACTTGTGAAATT
>DIHU01000201.1 GCA_002420315.1 Akkermansiaceae bacterium UBA5688 | reverse complement strand
CCGAGCCAAAACTCACATCGCTATGGAGCGGGCCCGTAAAGAGCACAAGCCCACCATACTCGAAATCATGACCTATCGTTACTACGGTCACTCAGTCGCCGATGCGAATCACAAGAAATACCGTTCACCGGAAGAGATCGCAGACTACAAAAAGAATCATGATCCCATCAATCTTTGGCGAGCCAAACTTATAGAGGAAGGGATTCTGACTGGGGAGTCAGCCAAGACTATCGATACTGAAGCCAAACAAGAAGCCGCCGCTTCCACCAAGTTTGCAGAAGAATCCCCTCCCCCCACTATCGAAGATATCACGAATGATGTTTACTGGGAAACTGACAACAATACCGAAGCTTCCCAAATTGGACGCCACTTCTTTAACGATTAATTTTAAAACCGAAATATCATGCGCGAAATCGAATACCGTGACGCTCTAAATGAAGCCTTTGACGAGGAGCTTGCCCGCGATGAGAATGTTGTCCTCATGGGGGAAGAAGTCGCCCAATACAACGGGGCCTACAAGGTCACTCGCGGCCTCTGGGACAAATGGGGCGACAAACGGGTCGTTGACACTCCGATTTCCGAAGCTGGGTTTATTGGTATGGGTATCGGAGCCTCTATGCTCGGTATCCGCCCAGTCATGGAATTGATGTTCTGGTCTTTCCACTCAGTAGCTTTTGACCAACTCGTGAACAACGCCGCTTGCTGCCGCTACATGTCCGGCGGACTCATTAATGTCCCCATCGTGATGCGCGGACCCGCTAACGGCGGAACCAACGTGGGTGCAACCCACTCTCACACTCCCGAGGGTCTCTTCGCCGCCTTCCCCGGCCTCAAGGTCTGCTCGCCCGCCACTCCAGCCGATGCTAAAGGAATGATGAAAACCGCCATCCGTGATAACGATCCTGTTTATGTCATGGAAAACACAACCCTATATGGAAATGTAGGCGAAGTCCCTGATCCAGCAGAAGGGGATTTTCTCATCCCTCTCGGAAAAGCTGACATTAAGCGTGAAGGCTCAGACATCTCACTCATCGCCCACGGAGCGAGCGTCCTTCGGTGCCTCGAAGCAGCTGAAATCCTTACCAGCGAACATAATATTAACGCTGAAGTGGTTGACCTCCGCTCCATCCGCCCACTCGACCAAGACGCAATTATTAAGTCCGTAAAAAAGACTAATCGAGCAGTCCTCGTCGACGAGTCGAAGCCCTTTTGTGGAGTTTCTGCGCAAATCACAACTCTCATTCAAGAATACGCCTTCGATTATCTTGATGCACCTATCAAACGGGTCTGCACCATCGATGCGCCCGCCATTTACTCGCCTCATGTCGAGCAGGACCAGCTTCCCAATGCCGAACGAATTGTTGCTCAAGTTCTGACCATCGCTTAATTTTAAGAACACATGGACGACGAGATCTTTGATAGGGTCAAAAAAGATCTAAAGAGAGACGAAGCCTACCTCCGAAATCACGAGCACCGTTTCCGAGTCAGCGCGGAATCAGTCCGGTCGGTGAGCCCTGCTACACCACGCATCCTCGATATCGGATGCTGGCCTGGTTACCTTTCCCTATTTTTCCGGCGCAGCGGCTGGGAGGTCACCGCGATTGACCTCAAACCCGACCGTCTTCCCATCATTAGCGACGCCGGGATCGATTTGCTTGACCACAATTTAAATGATCATCCCAGCCTCCCTTTTCCGGAGAACCACTTCGACACTATTCTCTTCACCGAAGTCTTTGAGCACCTGAATCCGGCATCTTTTGATGAACTCTTCAAAGGGATCGAACACTGCCTAAAACCAGGGGGACGGCTCATTCTAACGACCCCAAATCGGCGGGCCCTTAACAAAAACTTCTTCATTCCAAACCGATGGGAAGAACCCGAGGTTGACGACGAAGGTCATGGGCACTGGAAAGAATATACCGTGGCAGAGGTTTTAGAATGCTTTAACACCACTTCCTTGAGTATCATACGGAGCGAAACAATCTCATTTTACTCTCACCTTGGCCGCTCAAACGAAACTGGTTATTTCCCCCTTCGCGACTGGAAATCTCATCCCAACAAGCTCCGCAACTTAGCGAAATTCATAGTGAACCCCATCCGAAATCTCCCTTTTTTCAGAGACAGTTTACTTATAGTCGCACAAAAAGACTAGATTGCCGGATAGCCTTTAAAGATCTTACGACAACCGCGAGGTGACCAAAGCTGTCACACTAAATCAATCCTTGAGCGCGAACACCAGTATAGTGCGAGAGGGTAAATAGGTTTTCACCCGCCCAGCCACCGCGGGATAGTCGATTGAGCTATCTGTTCGGTGATACCCGCCGAACTCAGCATCGTCCGACGACAGGATCAACCGATAGCTTCCTCCGTTATGAACTGGGAACTCATAGTCAGCGAAAGAATCCGTAGGATTCAAATTCACAGCAAAGACGAGTCCGCCTCGCTCAAACTGTAAGCACTGGTTTACTTGATCCACGTTTAGTATCATGGCCCCTTGTGCAGCGAGAATCTTATCTGCAACTTTCATCATAGCCTTATCAAACGCCTCCAACTCGCAATATTTTAAGTCAGGGTGATCTACAAGAGACCACTGACGACGGGTATATTTATAGCTCCACTCGTTCCCTTCGCTGGGGAAATCTACCCACTCGGGATGACCAAATTCATTACCCATAAAATTGAGGTAACCTTCGCCACCAAGAACTAAAGTCATCAGACGGAGAATCTTGTGTAGCGCCATTCCTCGACTGATTATCACATTATCATCACCTTTTGTCATATGATGATACATCGCGGCATCCATCAGACGAAAGGCGAGAGTTTTATCACCAACCAAAGCCTGGTCGTGGCTTTCGGCATAAGCGATGGTTTTTTCTCCGTGCCTGCGATTTGTGAGCGTATGGTAAATCTCCTCGAGATTCCAATCCTCATCTCTAGTGTGCTCAAGTAACTTAATCCAGTAGTCCGGAATGCCCATCGCTAGGCGGAAATCAAAACCAATTCCCCCTTCGTTTAGAGGTCGGCAAAGCCCAGGCATTCCGCTCATATCTTCCGCGATACTCAGGGCATCAGGATTGATCTCATGGATTAACTGATTCGCCAGCTGCAGGTAAGTCACTGCGTCCCAATCCACACCTTCGTGAAAATATCTATCATAATGATCAAACGAAACATTACCATGGTGGTGATAAAGCATGGAAGTTACACCGTCGAAACGAAAACCATCAAAACGGAACTCGGTCATCCAATACGCCAAATTTGAAAGCAGGAAGCGGCAGACCTCAGAACGGCCATAATCAAAAAGTCGTGAATCCCACTGCGGGTGGTCGCGCTCAAGAAAATAAAGCCCTTCTTCCCCGTCAAACGATGACAACCCTTCCGCGAAATTCTTAACCGAATGCGAATGAACGATATCCATTAACACCGCGATCCCCATCCCATGGGCCGTGTCGATGAGATATTTTAAATCTTCGACCGGTCCACATCGCGAACTGGGCGCAAAATAATTGGCAACATGATATCCAAATGACCCATAGTAAGGGTGCTCGGCTACCGCCATGAGCTGCACCACATTATAGCCCAGTCGCGCTATGCGCGGAAGAACTTGCTCCGCAAATTCACGATAGGTTCCCACCCGAAACTCTTCGGTAGCCATGCCAACATGGGCTTCGTAGATTTTTGGGTGTTTTACAGCCTCTGGAGCAGCATTTTCCCAAAAATATTCAGATGACTCCTGCACTTGGGCTGAAAACTCCTTGGTTGCCTCATCCTGGACCACAAAAGTGGCATGAGAAGGAATGCGGTCGTGTGCTCCATTCACTCCCTCGATGTGAACTTTATACAAATCGCCATGTCTTAAGGTATTCCCTGCAAGCCTCACTTCCCAAACTCCATTTTCTGATAAACGCCGCAAAGGATACTTCTTCCTCGACCAGCCACAAAAATCTCCGATCAAAAAAAGTGCCTTGGCCCTTGGAGCCCATTCCCGAAATACCCAATCATTGCCCTCGCGATGAAGACCTAATGTCTGATGACTCGTCGCAAATTCCAGCAGTGGTCTAAATTCGGCCAAACGCCCCTTAAATCTCGCCGTCCGATCATGAATCGCGGTGGAATATGGCTCTAACCAAGAATCAACTGCCACTAACCCAGGGACTTTTCTCTCTCCACTCACACCCACACTCTAGCAAAGGACACGCCAAAAAATCTAGGTAATCCCAGACATTCTCTTTATTTTTTCAAATAATTTAGTTACCTTAATGACCTCGATGGGCAATCGCAGACTTTCCAGCAAACTCAACAAGAGCTCCCGCTCCCGCCGGAAGCGTCGTGCCGGTTGGGGGGCAAGTCTTCTTAGTGCTCACCAGCGAGCCCAAATTCAGGTCAATCTAAGGGGAGATCGCAGACGCCGTGGCATGACCCGGCAAGCTGCGATCGCTGACACAGCGAGAGCGAGTGATCTTTACGATGATGAATTACTCCGCCTCCCCTGGACCCGCCGTATTCTACATTGGGGTCTTGGAATCTGCCTTATTCCGCTCTGCTTCATCACGGCTATTACTCTGATGAAAGAAAGCGGTGAGGAACGCATTTTCCAGACGATTTGGTACTCCACGGAGCTTCTTTGTTTTATCGCTGGAATCGGCTCGATGCTCAGTTGGTTTATCGCCGGAATAGCCAATGACCGCCTGCTATACTTATACGTTCTTGGCCACGAAATGACCCACGCGATGTTTGTTTACGTCTGTGGAGGACGCATCAGCGCGATTCACTTCAGCACTGAAGGAGGATACGTGATGACAAATAAATCCAATATTCTCATCGCCCTTTCCCCTTACTTTATCCCCTTTTGGTCGGCCGTCCTCATCTCCCTTCACAGCTTTGTTAGCCTCTGGTGGGACATCCCAGCTGGAGGTCTAATCCTAACCGGACTACTTGGCTTTACTTGGACCTTCCACATTATCTGGACAGTCTGGATGATCCCCAAGGACCAACCCGACCTCAAAGAGAACGGCACCTTTTTTTCCCTGATCATCATCATCTTCGCGAATCTTATTCTATTCACCCTGATCCTCTGCGCTACTTCAAGGGAAGTTCAACTCAGTAGCTTCCTCTTCCAATGGTGGAACAACTTCCTCGACCTTGGCGAATCGCTCCTTCGCCTTGTCCTATTATCCTCTTAGACCTCCTAAACCGCTAACGGCCTAACTCTGGAGACAGGTAGATCACCATTAGCCTCAACTCAAACTTTGAAGGAAACGCCTGAAAAAGCTGCAGCCCTTGCCGTAGCCAACATGGACGAGGTATGAACCATAAAAACTCTTATAAAAAAGATAATCGGGATTTTTTCGTTCATCTTCTTTTGTGCGTAACTAAGCCAGTTCCATCGTGGCTTTCCTCCTCAATTACTTCTCACCTTTTTCCTACCAGAATTCGGGGACAAGGCTAGTCTTCCGCATGATCAGATTACTCGCTTTCTTTACCCTGATTCAGTCGCTTTCAGCTGAGCACGGTGGAACCAAATCCTGGCTCGCTAAAATGCAGGGCCTCTATGAAAAACAGCGCACCCAGGTTCCCAACACGAGGCTGACCCACCGCTGGTCTACAGATAATAATTCTTTTCTCTTCAAAGCTAACCTCGACGGTTCCGAGAAATCCTACCAACTCGAGCTCCAATCGGGCAAGGTCATCGAAGCCCCCTTCGACAAGCAAGCAGAAAACTCCCTCGAACCAAAAGCCTTCGCGAGAAGCCCAGGCCGCAACTGGACTAGATCTTCCACGAAATCTCCCGATGGCAACTGGGAGCTTAGCCTTGGAAACCAAGTAACCCTCAAGAATCTTAACAGCGGGAAAATAAAACAACTTTCGCAACCTCCAAAAGGATCACGCTATGACTCGCGTATTCATTGGCATACCGACTCCTCCTGCTTCTTCCTAACCCACCGTAGCGACCACCCAACCTATCAGGTTCATCTGATTGATTCCGCACCCAAGGACCAACTCCAGCCCAAACACATCGTTCATAATTATGAAAAACCCGGCGACAACCGAAACGTTTCCCAACCGATCATCTTCTTTACTGACGATCGTAAACCTATTCGGGTCAGCCCCACTCTCATCAAAAACCCGTACTCTATTTCGGACATTCGCTGGCACGAAAAAAGCCACCGGCTAACTCTTGCCTACATCGAGCGAGGCTTCGGGAAATACCGTATCATCGAAATCGACGCGAAGACCCGCTTCCAACGAATCCTCGCTGCCGAGGAGTCAGACAAATTCGTCCACGTCTTCGAGCACTGCTACTACCGCTTTCTTCGTAATCAAAACGAACTTCTGTGGCTCAGTCAACGCACCGGTTTCAACCACCTCTATCTTCTCAACCGAGATTCAGGAGACGTTATTCGCCCACTCACAAGCGGTAAGTGGGTGGTCCGCGACGTCGTCGCCATCGATGAAGAAAAACGAACCGCCCTCCTGCAGATCTCCGGATATTACCCAAAACAAGACCCTTATTATCTCCACTACGCCCTTGTCAATCTTGACACCGCTAAGCTCACTCTCCTTACCGAATCAAACGGTACTCACGAAATCTCATTCTCGCCCGATAAATCCCACTATCTCGCCAAGTGGTCCCGCGTTGATCATCCACCTGTCTACGAAGTCCGTCGTACTTTAGACACTAAACTCGTCGCCATTCTCAACAAACCAGAGCTAAAGATCGACTGGCAACGCCCCGAGCGCTTTGTTTGCAAGGACCGCAACAACGAATACGACATTCACGGCGTTATTTGGCGACCTCGCAACTTCCAGAAAGGTCAAAAATACCCTGTCATCGAAAATATCTACGCTGGACCTCACGGGTCTTTCGTCCCAAAAAGTTGGAGCAGTTGGTCTAGCCATAAATATGAAATGGCCGAAGGCGGTTTCATCGTCGTTCAAATCGATGGTCTTGGAACCAACCACCGCGGCCAAAAATTCCAGCAAGTCGCATACAAAAACCTCAAAGACTCCGGCTTCCCCGATCGTATTAAATGGATGAAGGCTGCCGCCACCAAACACCCAGAAATGGACATTACCCGCGTCGGAATTTACGGAGGCTCCGCCGGAGGCCAATCTTCCACCGCCGCCCTCCTACATCACCCCGAATTTTACAAAGTCGCGGTCTCCGACTGCGGCTGTCATGACAATCGCATCGACAAAATGTGGTGGAACGAGCAATGGCTCGACTGGCCCCTTAATGAATCCTATGTCGAAAACTCTAACCGTACTCACATTCCCAAGCTAGAGGGCCATCTTATGCTTACCGTGGGTGAACTGGATAAAAACGTAGACCCCTCGTCCACTTATCAAATCATCAATGATCTCATCAAGGCAGATAAAGACTTCACCTTCTACATGATCCCTGGAGCCGGACACGGAGCTGGCGAAGCTCCCCACTTCCGCCGCAAACGTATTGAGTTCTTCCAGCAACATCTCAAGCCGTAGCAGGAAGCCCCGTTTTCCGAAAGAATGACA
>DIHU01000246.1 GCA_002420315.1 Akkermansiaceae bacterium UBA5688 | reverse complement strand
TTTTTAGCTACCTTTTTCTTGGCGGGCTTTTTAGCTACTTTTTTAGCAGCCGCTTTTTTAGCGACTTTCTTCTTGGCTACCTTTTTCTTGGTAGCCACGGGTTTTTTGGCGGCCTTTTTGGCGGCCTTCTTTTTTGTGGTCTTCTTTTTTGCAGCCATGGCTTTGTGCTGTTTAATTACGCGGGTTACCGCGGTTTTCTCTTCGGGCGTCATGACGCCAACTGAGATTAGGGAGAGGATTGCCTGTCCAAGGCTTCCTCCAAAACTGTTTTGAACGAGGTCCAGCAATCGGGGCATGAGGATGCTTTCTCGATCTACCTTAGCCTTGTAGACATGTGCTCGTCCCTGTGTATTCCGAATCGCGAGACTCTTTTTTTCAAGGTTCCGCATCACAGCGAGAGCGGTGGTATAGGTGCGATCACCACCGTCGCTATTCATTATTTCATGTACGAACCCTACTGTACTTGGACCCTGATTCCATAGAATGGCGAGGGCGTGAAGTTCTTGAGGAGATGGTTCGTCGTAGCTGGACACTGTGGTCTAGTGGATTAGTTTCAATAAGAAAGCCGAATACAGGACCATAGTTCAAGTTTAATCTTACATGCTTTTGATCAAATATTTCCGGCGTTATTGGCCATTTTTTTCCGGCGAGGTGCTTTTTGAGTCCGTTTTTGATTGTACGGCATATATCGTAGGTTGGGTGATTTCTGGATTGAGTAATTTTAAGGTCTGCCAAAGACGGCGATCGCCTGGGTCCCCATTGAAGAGGATTTCCCCTTTGTCTGATATTAAAACAACAGTTGGAAATGAGGAAACGCGCATTAACGACCCCAAAGATGACTTCTCAGTATCGACAAGCCAGGAGCCGGTGTTTGCTCCCGCCCTTTTAGTAAGAAAATCATCTCCAGCTCCTCTGGCTTCACTTGTGCCGCTTAAAAGAAGGGAAGCTACGGGAATTTTATTTTCGAGGAGAATTGTAGAAAACGTAAAATATTCATCCATTGCTGCGAGGGATTGGGTTACGAAAGGACTCCAGAAATGTATGAGAAAAGCTGGCGATTCTCCGACGATATTTTCTAAGGACTTGAACTCACCTTTTGATTTTTGGTTTTCAAATTTTTTATTAAGATCAAGAGTAATTTTTTTCATCGCTTCATTAATACGCCTAACATTTATTAAGGGAGCGAATTGGGCAGCGTGGGAAGGTGCTAGCCAAAAAGCTTCGGTAATATGTTTTTTGAAAAGCGCATTATCGTTTTCTTGAAGGGCGGCGAGAGCCTTGGTATATTGCACGATGCTTGCGAAATCTTCTTTGACAGCAAAGAGCATGGTGTCATCTGAGGAAAATTTTGGAAGGTGTGCTTCAAGCTCCGGTGAGAGAGCTACGAGTGCTTCTTGATCATCTTCGTTCACAAGAAAGACAAAGCGAGCTTCAAGAAATAGTTGCTCTGGGAGATCCGCTGCTTTTCCTGCTTTGATTGCTTGGTTTAGGGAAACTCGATCAGGGGCGTTCAGGAGGGCTTCGAGGATCTTTTCTCTATCGTTTGGTATTTCTTGGGAAAGGGCAGGAAAAATGACCGAGAGAAGGGATGTTAGAAAAAGTTTCATTGGTACAAAAAAGAGGGCCAGAGAATAGTCTGGCCCACTGATTAATGAAAGTTTTGTAATCCGCTTGGTTATCGTCCAGGAATGATGAGGCTTTTCCCCTCAATAATTGTGTTGCCCGTCATACCATTAGTTTCTTTAACAGCGTTTACGGACGTGCCAAATTTACGTGCGATTCCCCAAAGAGAATCACCAGCTTTAATCGTGTAAACGTTTCCGTTTAAATCGGGTGAGGGGGCTGGCGCTGGAGTAGCGGGTGGAGGTGTGTAAGGAGCGATTGCCACAGGGGGAGGGGGAGTTCCGTAGGGGGCGGGCACTGGAGTTGCAGGAGGATTGATTGGGTTAATCGGCTGGTAGGGAGGATTGTAACCTCCCGGAGCTCCGGAAGTTGGAACACCATATTGGTTGCCGGTGCTGGCTGCCGGAGCGACTGGTTTACCTTTCTGAGTGCAGGAAACCAAAAATGAAACGAGGGCGAACAATATTAGTGTTGCTTTCATAGCATCACCATACCTGAGAGATCGGGAAATGCGAAATAAAATTTTGGGGGAGAGTATGTGAGGCTTGCCGGGGGGAGAGAGGAAGGTTAATTCTCAGAAGAAGTATGGAAATTTGGAAGGCGATCATCGTGGGGATTGTGCAGGGATTGGCGGAGTTTCTTCCAGTGTCATCTTCGGGACATATCGTGCTAACCCAGTATCTACTCGGAATTCGAAACGTGGGAGCAGGGCATCAACCGGATCTTTCTTTTGAAATCATTCTCCACCTCGGAACTCTAATTAGCGTTCTTATCTTCTTTAAGAAGAGCTTGTGGAGGTTGATTCTGTCACTTTTCAATAATGAGATGAAGGATGAGCGAATGATGATTGTTTGGCTTGGGGTGGCTACAGTTCCGGCTGTGATCGCAGCATTGCTGTTTAAGGATTTCTTTGATGCTGCACCGGGTAAGCCGGTGTTTGTTTCAGGTCTTTTACTTGTGACAGGATTTATCCTATTTGTTCCAAGAATACTGAAAGGGAAAGCTACCAAGCTGGGGCTCAAGAGTTCTGTCATTATGGGGATCGGTCAGGCTTGTGCTATTTTGCCCGGAATTTCTCGTTCGGGCTCTACGATTGCGGCCGGTTTGGTGAGCGGGGTAAAGGCGGAAAAAGCTGCAGAATTTTCATTTTTAATGTCGATACCAGCTATCCTTGGTGGATTTGTTCTGACTCTTAAGGAGCAAGTGGAACAGACAGGATCATTTACGAGAGCCCTCAATTCTTGTTTTAATGGTCCCTATGTTGCAGGCGCGATTGCGGCAGCTTTCGTAGGGCTATTTGCAATTTACGTCGTGATGGGGGCGGTGAAGCGCGGAAAGTTGGAGTATTTTTCTTACTACTGCTTTACAGCCGGAATCGCGGGAATGATTTATTTTAGTCAAAGTTGATTACTTTTTGAAGTAGCTGCGTTGTTTTTCGGAAACTGGAAGCCTAAGTTTTTCCATAATAGCCAGCATATCTTCCCAGACCTTACGTTTTTCGCCGAGTTCGTCTTCTTGTCTTAGAAGATAGGAAGGGTGGTAGGTAACACGGAGAGGGATTCCTTGGAATTGGTGCCAGGATTCACGTAGTTGGCCAACTGTTTTATCAGAGCCGAGTAGGCCTTGAGCCGCACTGCCTCCGAGCGCAACGATGACGCTTGGTTTTACAATATCAATCTCGGCCTTCACAAATGGAAGTGAGGTTGCCATTTCTTCAGGGGAAGGCTTACGATTATTAGTGGTTTGGTTCCGGGTGGCAGGCCGGAATTTACAAACATTGGAGATATAGACTTTTTCGCGTGCGAGTCCCATAGCTTTGAGGATTTGATTTAGTTTTTCTCCGGCTGGGCCGACAAAAGGTTCGCATTTTTGTTCTTCCTGAAATCCAGGCGCTTCGCCGACGAGCATAAAATCAGCTTCGGGATTACCGGTGGAGAAAACCAAAGTATCCCGGAGGCTGCCTAGGGATCTTGCTGGTTGCCAAGTTTTGGCGATGTTAGCGAGGGAGGCTATTTTTTCGGATGCGGTGTTACTTTGCGCGACGATAGAGCTCAATTGTGATTGCTCGTTGGTTTCTACGATATGGGGCTTCGCTGGACGGCGGGCACTTCCGCGGGTGTAGAGCTCGCGAAGTATTGAACGTGCGTGTTCGTCGATTTCCACATGCTGGACTCCCTGTTTTTCCAGCTGTTTCAGGTAATCAAGAAGAATCAGAGTTTCCACATGTCGAGAAAATCATACCTGAAATGGGATTTCCAGTTCATCCTGTTAAATAATGGGAATGAAAAACCTTAAGGAATTTTCGGAAACGTCTTGACCCATTCTGAATTTCGCCTATCTCACCCATCCACCAGTTTTCAAGATTTATGGCAAGAGTATGCAGCATCCGGGGTTCTAAAGTTCGTGTTGGACGTAAAATCCACCGTTCTGGTTTGGCTAAGAAGAAGGGCGGCATTGGACGTCACGTGACCAAGACGGTGAAGCGCAAAGTTTCTCCAAACCTTCACAGCAAGCGGGTTTGGGTGCCGGAGCTCGGTAAGTATGTTCGTGTGAAGGCTAGCGCCAAGGCGCTCAAGACCATCAATAAAAATGGTGCATACGCGACTCTTAAAAAGGCCGGCCTGATTTAAGGCCCTTCTTTCATTCTACTTCCTCTAGAGCGGGGCGGACTTGGCCAGTTCTCCTCGTTTCACCTTATATGCGATTCAGGCATTCAAGAAGTTTTCGAGTAATTTTAGGCCGGCATGTTGACTCTTTTCGGGGTGAAACTGGGTGGCAAACAGGCTTCCCTGCTCAATAGCTGCACAAAAGGTTTCCTCGCCGTAGTTGCAGGTTGCGGAGACAATTTTAGGGTCCACGCCGTCAGGGTAATACGAGTGAACGAAATAGAAGTAAGGCGCTGAGTTGAAATTTGTCCAGTAGGGAGAGTTCTCCTTCGTGTTGAGGGCGGCATTCCACCCCATATGAGGGATCTTAATGTGCTTGCTGGTAAATCGTTTGACGGTCCCGGAAACAATTCCTAGTCCAGCAGTGCCGGGTGATTCTTCACTGGCATCAAAAAGGAGCTGAAAGCCGACACAAATTCCGAAGTAAGGTTTTCCTGCTGTGATCCATTCTTGAAGAGGCTTGTCAAGTCGCAGACGGTTCAGGCTTTCCATGCAGTCTCCGAAAGATCCTTGGCCAGGGAAGATTAGGTGCGTGGATTGTTCTAGCTCTTCGGGCTTAGTAACTAAGGTTGGGTCATGCCCCAACACCTTGCAGGCGTTGATGACACTTCGAAGATTGCCCCGACCGTAGTCGATCATTCCGAGTTTCATATCGATTCAGAGGACCTCTTTAGTGGATGGGATACCTTCGCGACGAGGATCATTTTCCGAAGCGATGCGAAGTGCCACAGCTAAGGATTTGAAAATCGACTCTGCAACGTGGTGCCCGTCTCGGCCATAAAGAACTTCGATGTGGAGATTACAGCGAAGGTTAGAAGAGAGTGCGCGGCAGAATTCTTCTACTAGGGTGAATGGGAAGTTCTGAGCATCTGCAGTTTGTTCAGGCGTTCGGAGTTCGAGTTGCGGGCGATTACTCAGATCGATGACGCTGCGGCAAAGGGTCTCGTCCATTGGCACGTATGCGTGTCCGTAGCGCCGAATGCCATCTTTGTCTCCCATCGCGGTTTTGATACACTCACCAAGAACGATACCAGTGTCCTCTACAGTGTGGTGGAAGTCGACTTCGACATCGCCATCGACTTGGAGATTCAAGTCGATGAGTGAGTGACGAGAAAAGAGGGTTAGCATGTGATCAAAAAATGGAATCCTAGTGGCAATTGAGGATTTACCGGAACCATCAAGATTAAGGCTGAGCTTGATCTTAGTTTCAGCGGTATTACGTGCCTGTGATGCGGTGCGGTTGCTCATAGAGTAGAGTGGATATAAAATTTTTGGACGAGAAGACACTCACTCGCCGGAGATGATTGAGTCAAGAAGTTCGGTAAGTTCCTCAATCGTAGATACCTGGCCAAGGGCTTCGCCAGAACGAACCAGGACAACCGAAGCTGTTCCTTTGGCTGATGGAAGACCAGTGAGGGGTGTAAGAAGCGGGCTCGCGGATTCTGGGCGAATGGTGAGAAATGATAGATGTTTTGGAGCATTCAGAGTAGCAATGAATTGTTTGCCAAGTTGACTGCTCATATCCCCCTGAAGAACTGCCACTAGAGCCGAATCACCAAGCGCACATGATGAAATGTAGTCGGTGTGATAGATCACTCTACCTTCCGCCTGACGGGCGATATATCTTCGGTGGGCGTCTAGGATGCCACCATAAACTTCTTTTCTGGTCAGGGCATAAAGGCGACTCAAAGTCTGATCGGAAATGCCTAAAGTGGATTCACCAAAAATCATACTCACGCTGAATTGCCTCAGAGGAACAATCTGTTCCTCTTGTGCCAATTCGGCCAGGATTTCCCCCGAAAATCCGAATTGCTCAATACTATGGTCCACAATTGCAGTTGCGCTTTTCAGCCAGTATTGGTCGAGAGTAGCTTGGTAAAGTTCATTCAAAGATCGACCAACTACCATGGCGTCTTGGCATCTTGCGGGGATCATTGTTAAATTCGCCGAAATACGGAACAGTCCTTTTTTGGGTTTCCAGTAATTAGATAAAATTCTATTCGCGGTTGTCTTCGCTGCGTCGAGGTGAGCTGATGAACCAGTATGATTGGCTCTCAGGATTTGAGCTCTTAAGACCAAGGCTAGATCTTTGACCGTCAAGGTACTTTCACTTGTTGTTTTGATTTGGTTCCTGCGATGTGTAAGCAGTTTAGATTTGATGGTCGTCAAGGCCATTGAAACCACTTCCACCGAAAGTTGAAGTTTATCAGCGACTTCCTGGCTGGAAGTCTTACTCCGAAGTGAATTGAGGTTGTAATAGTCTCCAAGAGGATCGGTTTCGAGTGGAATGTTGCCGGTTGGTTCGAGTGAGAATGCGATAGTGGCCACCTTCAACTCGTCTGGACTGAGAACTTTTTTAAGAGTCCTATAGTCCCATAGAAACGCCCCGGGCATATCAGCGTTACCCTCTGGGCTTTTGCTGGAAATTTCTTTCGCAAGCCATTCGCTTTCTAGTAGTTCAAGTAATTCTAAACCCTGGTTAGTAAATTGTGTATTTCCGAGAAGATTTCCAACTTTCATTAATGTTGCGGCAATTTTGGCTTGGGAAAGGAGGTCTTTGGAAAAAAAGGGGAGTGTCCAATCATCCGTTCTTCGTGCGTAGAAATAAGAGCCTGTGAGGTGATCCTTAAGAGCGCCCGATGTTAGCTCACGGGTCATTGTCTTAGCGGCTTCTCTGCTTTTTTCGCGAACGTCTCCGGGCAAACTTGCCGAATGTGATCCGATAGCGAGAAGTTCGATACTGCTGGAAGGAATTAATCCCCCGATAAAATCTAGATTCTTGTCTCCGAAGCTGTAAAGAGAGCTAAGTTGGCGGGTTTCTTTTTGAAAAAGTTCATTACGCGTTATCGGCTGTTTAAGTTCCTCGGTATTTGGTTCGATGCGAAGCTGTCTTTTTTCATTTTCGCTGCGGCTATTTTCAACCGTGTATCGAGAGGATTTTTTCCAGAGGTCCTCGATCACATTTGCGAGGTTCGAAACGATGACCTTCAACTTACTACCTGAGATGTTCCCTACTGGGTCTGAAGCAATGGGTGAGCCTTCATGGCTGAACCAAATGATCATGGGAAAAGCGGCGCTTCTTTTCTCTTCGTTGGAGAGACGATATCCCAAATTCGCTATTTCGGGGTTTACAGACGAGTCAATCACGGTGCAGACCGCTTGACTTGAGATTAGTTCCCGTAGGGCTCGATTTTCGTTTAGCTCGTCAACGACGGTGCGTGAGGCGCTTCCCAGAGGCGAGCACAAGAGAGCAAAGATTGGGCGCTGCGTGTTCTTGGCTTTTTCAAGGATCCTGTGATTCCACTTTTGCCAAGCGATCTGGTGGTTGGACAATGACCTGAGGAAATCAGTCTCGCCTGTGGCCATTTCATTTTTAAAATCATTGGCATCATCCGTAGTTTGGGTACTGGAAAAATAGTCTTTTTCAACATCTTTTTCTTTCTTGGTCTTTTCATCTGAACATGATGTTAACTGAAGAAAGTAGAGAAGAGGCAGGATTGAAAAATAGGTGCGCATGATTGATCTACCCCTGTTCGGGCTCCTTGAAAGTAAGAAATAGAGAGAAAATGACCAGACAAAGGAGCTTCTAAATGATTCCATTGCTCGAGGCCAATCAGGAATAGGTTTCCCGAATTTCATTTTAGATTTGTTTTAGTGACCACTCTAGCCATCACCAGTCAAAAGGGAGGCGTCGGAAAAACGACTCTCTCCATTAATCTAGCCTATGCCTTTGCTCGCAGCGGGCGCAAAACCTTGCTTGTCGATACCGATCCTCAGGGATCAGTGGGACTTTCCCTGACTCGCCAATCGCGCCATCTCTCTGGCTTTTACGATTTTCTGGAGAATCCAGTCATGAATGTAGCAGAGCTTATTGTGCCTACCCGTCTTCCAACATTTAGTCTTGTTGCGGCTGGTCGGAGCAGTGCCTACGAATTTGGGAGCGGTCCGGTTGCGGGAAACGTCCATCGAATTAGGGGGTTTGTCTCACAAATCCGAGCAATGAAATACGACGTTTGTATTTTTGACACAGCAGCAGGTTTATTTGGTGTCACCGCTGATGTCCTTGGAGTTTCGAGTGGGGTAATGGTACCTCAGCAATCCGAACCACTTGGTGTTCGTTCAGTTCCCAAGATGCTTGAAGCACTTACTCGGATGCGCGCTGTCAATCCCAGCCTTCAGATCCTTGGAGTCGTTTTGACGATGGTGAAAAAAGAGCTCTCCGAGAGTTTAGAATCTGCTCAAGCACTTCGGGGACTTCTTCCAGAGGAAATGGTGATGCAGACTGAAATCCCCAGAAATGATCTATATGTGCAAGCTAGTGCGCGGGGGCTTCCTGTTGGGGTGATGGCGGAAGGTGCAGAGACTTTGGCAATTTTTGAGCAGCTCCGTCTTGAATTAGAGCAGCGCATCAACCCTCCGATCCCAACCTAGAATAATGAGCGAAAACGAAGTTGTGAGTCAGTGGCTCGACCCAGACGAAGTCAGGTCGCTTGCCGAAGGTTTACTAGCTAAAACTCCGGTATCACAAATCCCTTCTCACGAATCAGTTTTTGGGGAGAGTTTTGAAGGCTTTGATGGAGAGCCCGTTCTTTCGAACCCGGTTGACTCTCCTGGTCCGCCGGTGCAACCGATTGCCTCCGAGCCAGTCAACCCGTTTCATAAAGGACAAGCATCTCCGGTTGGCTCAACATCTCCTGTAAATCAAGTTGCTCCACATAAAGTCGCAACCAGCCAAAAGGCTGAGCGCTCTTCGGGGGGGCTTCCTTCGCTGCCTCGTGCCCTTGGCACATTTTCAGATTGGCTCAAAAAACAGACTCCTATTCTAGCTGCATTTGTCTGCGATCCGAAGGGGGTAGTTGTGCTTGATGAAGTTGGAAGTGAGAAACTGATCAAAGTAGCGAGATCACTTGCACTGGCATCAAGTAATAAAGGTACAGGTGAATCCAGGGAGCTTCTTCAGGTCGTGATTGCTAAGAATCGAATGATAGAAATTCTTCCTCTAGAATCTAATGAAGGACTCTCTATCGCAGGGCTTGTGGTCGCCCGACCATTAAACTCCGAAGCGCTCATTATGATTCGCCGAAGCTTCAAAACAGCGCTTTCGCGTTCTTTAACGCCGGGTGAGTGAGTAGTTGAGAAAGCTTGCGGCCGGGAGAAGGAAAGCAGTTGTTAGGAGGACTAAAAAGATTCGGCAATACCATTGGGTGCTAAGAGTCACGCCAAAGAGTGGCTTTTCCTTTGCCAAGAAAATATTGGGTTTATCGCTTCTCCTGCGGTCCAGTCTCAGGGTCTCGGCAAGATCTACCATGTTTTCGACTCGATCGTTCACAAAGAATTGAGAGACTGAGCGAGTATCACGATCAAGTTCGGGTTCAAGCCCTTCCATCTCCGTCTCTTGAAGTTGTTTTAATTGCTCAAGCGGATCACTTAGGATTTTGTCCGCTTGAGACGAGGTTTTTGCAATCGATGCAAAGAGAACCCCAATCTTATTTCCGGCTTCTTTGAGTTCGTTCTCTTCTGATAGTAGAAGCTCTTCTTTACCTTTCAGTGTGTCGATTTTGTCTTGGATAGGCTTTCTCGTTTTTTCAAAGCGATTGCCAGTGGCTTGTGTCACGATGCTTCCTTCAAAAGCGTAGCGCAGCGGCATGATGGCAGAAGGAACCGGTTCGCCTCCGTTATCACGACCTTCATCTCCTCCAACAAAAAGTCCGCGATTCATCTCAGTGAATGGTATGAGGGCGCCTGCGAGTAGAATTTGTGGGACAAGAATCAAAGGTATGGATCCTAAGGCAGTGCGCTCGGATCGCGAAATTACCGAGACCATAAGGGCCAGCGCAGTTCCACAGGATCCCGTGAGGATCATCCAGCCAAGGTGATTCCAAAATATGTGATGAAGATCGAGAATCTGATGTGCAACTGCGATGAAGACCGCGGATTGAATTGCTACAGTTAGAATGAGCACTGCAAATTTTGAGCCAAGATAAAGAAAGGGGTGTTGCCTACAATTACGCTCGCGTCTTAAAATCGGACGATCTCTTAGGACCTCAGTAGCGCTATTGGTGAGACCGAAAAACATCGCGACAGTTACGGCTAGGAAAAGGTAAGAGGGTAAATGAAGAGCCGAATGGAATTGGTAGCTACCATCGGGAGAAGCTCTCAAGGTTAGGCCGATCAGTCCTGCGAGTAGAGGGGCTTCCACCAAAATAGAGTTGAAAGTTTCCCGGTGCCGGAATTTTGATTTTGCAGCCCGTGCTAAGTGGGTTTTAAAAATCATCCACTTTTGCCGACGTCCGTGAGTTGGAGGTTCGGGCGCCGCGACTTGATCATCGGCAGTTGGTAAATCCAGCTCGCCAGCAATGGGACTAGCTTTTGAAAGTGAGAGATGGTCAATTACGCGGTGATTCTCAAATCTTTCTTGCCAGAACTCGGGCTGGAAACGTCTGCGTGTTTTACCAGGTGTGTGGAGCTTTAGCGTTGTGCTTTCAAGAATATCGAAAACAAAGTCGGCTCCCTGAGGGCTGAGATCGGATTGGCGCTCGATCTGTAAATCTCTGGCGGCTTGCTGGAAGTAATTTACCAGATCTTTCGGCGGTCCCAAGTATGCCATTTTTCCGCCACGATCAAGGAGGAGGACCGTATCAAAAGCTTCTAAAACTTTCTCGCTGGGACGGTGAAGGGAGGCAACTACGATCTTGTCTTGGGCGAAGCTGTGGAGGGCATCGACTACGTTTTCGGCATCTTTTGAGGAAAGCCCCGAGATCGGCTCGTCGAAGAGAAAAATTTCACCGCCTCCAACTAAATCGAGCCCTGCATTTAGCCGAGAGCGTTCACCTCCGCTGAGGCTTTTGGATTCTGGACTACCGACCCGGCGATGACTAATTCGTTCCAGTCCTAGCTCACCAACGAGGAAGTTTACGCGTTTCTCGATCGATTCGATCGAGAGGTGGGGCCGGCGGATCGCAGCAGCATGGACAAGGTGCTCGTAAACGGTAAGCTGCTCGGTCAGGGCATCTTCCTGCGGCATAAAGGAAATTAAGGGAGCGAGTCTTTTTGTGCGGTCGTAGAGTGAGATGCCATTTAGCTTAACCTGTCCGTTCCTTGGTTTTCGTTGACCGGCCAGGATTTCAAGAAGTGTGCTTTTCCCGCTTCCACTAGGGCCGATGATACACATCATTTGACTACGCTCGAGCCGGAAAGAGAGGCTATCGATGGCTTTACCGCCTTTCCAAAAACGGTGGTTGAGATTCTCGACTTCAAGATGGCGAACGAGGTTCCTTTCTTCATCAAGAATGTTATCCGAGAAGCGGCAGCGAAGGGCCTGACGATTGCTCAGACGAATCATCGAGCCATCGGGTAAGGGCTCTTCCTTGACTTGTTGGCCATTGACTAGAATAGCCTCGGTTGATTCGATGACTTTCATCTCGCCAACTCCTGTTTTAGGGTCGAACTCAAGCTCTAAAACAAAGCGCCCAGCAAGACCGGGGGTGAGGAGCAGGCTGTCACCTGAGAGTCGATTGGGGTCGTTTGAAACACGAACCCTTCGACGTCCCGCTGGAAGAACAAATCGCTGTCCAGTTTGTTGTGAGAGCCGCCTCAGGGCTTCTAGGACGAGTGGTTCCTTTTTGCCCACACGAATCACGTCATGGTAATCTAGCTCATAGGTGGTTTTAGTAATGAGAGGGTTATGTGAACCGCTGGTAAGACATTCATTCTTAAGTGGGGTAATGTGGACGCGATGCCCGAAGGCGATCTTGGCTACGGCCACACGTGACTTGTTTCGGCTTAGGGTGAGCTCCTCGTCTTCTTCCATGAGGAAGAGTGCTGGAGGAATACCTTTTTCTTCCGCCTGTAAGAAGAAGATGAGATCGTTGTAATTTAAGCGCCATCTTCCCGCGATGATTTCGTCTGAAGGTCGGATTAGTAAGAGGCGATCTGAGTCGAGCTGATAGCCCCTAACCCAGAGAGGTTGATCGTGAAGGTTTCGAATAAGAATCAGTGCTCCCGCTTGGTAACAGCGAAACCGGGGCGTGTCATCGTCGTCTTTTAGGCGGACGTCACATGATTTATCAGAGCCAAAGTCTACTCTTGCCAAGAGACTGTCTTTTGGTCCGTTAAATTGCCCAAGTTCACTCAGGACCGCTTCGGTGATCTCACTATTCCCGATAGCTTGCATAACCTCGGAGAATTTTTCTTTTTCTTCGGGAGTGTCGCCGCCTGCCCTGATGACTGAATAGAGTTGGAGAGCTAGGGGGATCCGGTGTTCCGTGTTTAGGTTTTTCTTGAGATGCTTCAGTGCTTCATCAATCGGCTGGGGCCATGCAACGGCAGATTCTAGCGATTTTCCGAGAATACCATGATCGACATCCGGGAAGACATTTCGCACAAAATCATAAACGATCTCAAGCTCTCGTCGCGACGCATGACCATCGTGGTCAATAAAGGATGCAAAGACTTGAGATAGTGCCCGGGCTGTTTTCTCATGACGACGCTCACGCGCGTCTCGGAATACGAGACGCTTGGTTCGGGCGAGAACTGTTCGCAGGCGCATGGTTATGAGAAAGGTATAGCGCTGAGCACTCCGGAAAACAAGAGAGGGATCATGGCATTGCCATTGGGGACAAAATGGGCATCTTTAGACAAGTGAAGCGTTTCGTCCCTTTTCTTCGTGTGATTACTGTAGCAGTCGGTTGTGGTTTGGGGTTCTCAAGTTGTACTCTTACGCCTCCCACATTTTATCTCAGGAACCCTACCCCTAAGGCAGCGCAATGGTTGAAGAATTGTAATAGGATAAGTTGGCTTCCTCGTCAGGTCAGCGGTCGTTACGATGGTGCGTCTGCATTAGATAACCTCAACCATGCTGCTGCTGGTTATGCTGTTAAGCGTAGTTCTTACGGCACTGCTCCAGGTGGCTATGTGGGACTCGATCACAGAATGCTTTGGGCTATCTGTGACCTTGCAAGCCGGGGGTATACTTTTCGGGTAGTTGCCTTAGCGGGGGGGAGTCATGCCAGAAATTCACGTCATTACGCTGGACTTGCTTTTGATGTCGACACAATCAACGGTCAGCGCGTAAGTTATGGTAATCGCTATTGGCGAGGATTTCTCAAGCGCTGCCGTGAACTCGGCGCGACTGAAACTTTCGGACCGGGAGACCATGGTCATTCGACTCATATCCATGTGGGTTGGTCAAAATAGTTACTATTTCTTGATCCTATCTTATTAGGTCAAGCGGAGTAGCAAAGCTACGGAGTGGCAAGCACTAGATTAGGATCGATACCGATTTCTAGAGAGTCGCTAGGGCGGTTTTCCGAAGCAAGAAGGGCGGCGAGAGCAATCATACCTGCATTATCGGTGGTGAGTGCCGGTGGGGTGGGCTGGACTTTTATTCCGGCGTTTTGCGCAGCAAGAGTAAGGGCTTCTTGTAAAGTTCGATTACAGGCAACTCCGCCGGAGAGGGTGATCAGGGTGTGGCCGGTTTGACGAGCGGCTTTAAGCGTTTTTTTGACGAGGGCATCAATGACGGCATCTTGAAACGATGCGCAAAGATCAGCGAGGTGAGCTTGGGGATCGTCGAGCTTTTCGAGTTGGTAAAGAACAGCAGTTTTAAGACCAGAAAAGGAAAAGTTGAAGGGAGCACCCTTAAGGTGGGCACGGGGAAAGGCGAAGGATTTTGGGTTTCCCTCGCGGGCGTGTTTTTCGATTTCAGGGCCGCCGGGGTAGGGGAGCTTGAGCATGCGGCCAACCTTGTCGAAGGCTTCGCCGCCGGCATCATCGATGGTACGGCCGATAAGTTGATATTGTCCGTGTGCCTGTACTGAAATGAGCATGGTATGTCCCCCAGAGACGATGAGGCTGAGGTGTGGCGGGATTGTGCCTTCTTCAAGGAATGGCGAGAGAAGATGGCCTTCCATGTGATTGATGCCGAAAAAGGGTTTCGCCGAGGCAGCCGCTAGACCTTTCGCGAAAGCGAGGCCGACGAGTAGGGATGAAGCTAGTCCGGGACCACGAGTGGCGGCGAAAGCGGTGATGTCATCGAGACTGACTCCGGCGTCATTGAGAGCTTGTTGGACTAGGGGGCGAATTCGTTGGGCATGATTACGGCAGGCTACTTCTGGGACAACGCCGCCGTATTGGCGATGGATCTCGATTTGTGATGATATGAGCGAGGTCAGGAGTTCAGCCGTTTGGCCATCCCGCCGGATGATAGCAACTGCGGTTTCGTCGCAGGAGGATTCGATGGCGAGTATCATTTAGGTGGCGGGGGCGATTTTTTGAAGTCCAAGTGCGGTGATAGCTAAAAGAGGGCAGGAAATCAGGACGAGAAGGTTTGGGGCAAGGGGGAAGACGATTAGATAGTCCACTAGGGGAATGCTAGCAAGAGCCCGGGAGACAAAAGCGCCGACGTTGTGGCAAGCACGAAGGCTTCTGACAATGATTGCGAGGATTCCGATGAAGAGGATGAGCGGAATCAGAGCATATCCGTTTTGCGAAGCGATTTGGGGAATTGAGAAAAAGAAGATGGGGGTGCAGAGGCAGAGAATAGGGAATATTTTCTGTGAATCGCTGATGGGGGTTTTGGAGGTCTCGGCCCGGGCGGTGAGGGATATTCCGAGGATGTATCCACCGAGTCCGAGTCCAAGTAAAAGAATAAGGAAGGAGCTATCGAAAGAAGTCTTGGTGAACTGCTCCCAAGAAATGAGAGAGAAGGCTGCTGTCGGGTATATGAGGGCGCGTGCTCCGGCCATAAAGAAAAAGCTCGAAGGATGAATCTTGTGCCACTTGGTATAAGCGAGAATACAGAAGACGATGCCGGCAGCGCAGAGTCCGGAGGGCAGGCTAACAAAGGAACTAAATATAAATCCGCCGCCCATAAGAACAAGGGAGAAAATCAAGATTGTTTTGCGAGACCAACGACCGGAAGGAATGGGCCTATCAGGGCGGGTTTTAGTGTCGAAGTCGAGGTCATGCCAATCGTTGAAAAAACATCCGCCAAGGTAGAGACAGGAAAGGGCAAGTCCTAGTAAGGCAATGCAAGTTGGGCAAATGTGGGCTTGGTCTTGGAAAATGCCTATGCCGATGAGAATTCCGAGAAGGCCATTTGACCAAACGGTGGGGAGGTTGGCGAATCTGCTCATGGCGAGCAAGTCGATGACTTTTTGGCGGGTCATAGCTGCCTTGGAGAAGAGCAAGCAGTGATGGAGTTTGGAAGTCTAATCGTAAGTTGCTTTCTTTACTCGCCAGCCTAGGTCCAGAAAAGGCATCTTTCTAGGATGAAGCGATTTCTGGTGATTTTATTGTGCTTAGTCGGAAATATGTCGGCCAAGAGCTGGACCAAGGGACTAATGGTGCATTGGGTGAGCAAGAATCCCTCTGCGATTTCAGTTTTTAACGAAAAGACCGGCAAGCGAATTGGAGATCTAAAAAATGGTCGCTTGCATCAGTTATTCGAGAATTTTCAGATCATCGAATGGTCGATCCGTGATGGGGACGGGAAGGTATTGGAAAAGGGAACGGCAAAGGTGGAGAGCTACGAGTATTCCAAGGATTCGATGCTACAACAGGTTCCTCAGGGAAGAGTGACTCAGCACATCTGGAATGAGAGTGAAATCTATCCAGAAACGGAGCGGGAGTATTTGGTCTATGTACCTGCTCAATATAGCGCTTCAAAACCGGCGGCTTTAATGGTGTTTCAGGATGGGCCCCGGCACGCTGATCCGAATGGAAACTTACGGGCTACAACGGTCATGGATAATTTGATCGCAAATGGTGAGATGCCTGTGACTCTCGGGATTTTTATTAATCCTGGCCGTTTTAAAGATCAGGGGCTGAAAGAAAAACCAAGAAATCGGAGTGTAGAATATGACTCGCTGGGGGATACCTATGCGAGGTTTCTCTTAGAGGAAATTATTCCTAAGGTTGAGAAGAGCTATTCCATTAGCGATGATCCGAAGATGCGAGGAATCGCAGGTGGTTCGTCAGGTGGAATTTGCGCTGGGACGGTTTGCTGGGAGAAGCCGCAATCATTTCGCAAGGCCTTAATTTGGGTTGGGACTTTTGTCGATATCCGGGGTGGGCACAATTATCCGCCGATGATACGCAAGATGGAAAAGAAGCCAATTCGTGCTTACCTTCTTGCGGGTCAAAACGATCTCGATAATAAGTATGGAAGCTGGCCACTTGCTAACAAACAGATGGCGGCAGCGTTAAACTATTCAGATTACGATTATCACTTCCATTACGGAAAGTGTTTCCATGGATCAAAGGCAGCCGGGGCAAAACTTCCTGAAATGATGAGGTGGCTTTGGCGGGACTGGAAGAAATAGAGCTGGTTTCCAGATTACTTGTTATGATGGGAAATAAATGCGTTACGCTTTGGCGAGAAAAGGTGCCTTAAAGGCTTCCTCGAAAACGTAAGCTTCGCCAAAGTCGTCGAGCTTGTCTGAGTCTTGTTTCCCAAAAACCCCATGTTCGATGAAGATAAATACTATTTCTCCAACATGATGACATTTTCTGATGCCCCAGTCCTCAAGGACGGTAGCGCCCATCGGTCCGTATTCCTTTAGAACGTAGTCTCGGAACCCAAGGAGAAGTTCGTGTCCGCTAACATGGCGCTTTTCGTTGTTTGATGCCTTGGAAAGACGATCGACCGTAAAATCAAGAGCTTCCCTGACAAGAAAGTAGGCCCCGGGTTCAAAGCGTTTTTCTTTTTCGATAATTGAGGAGACGGCGTGCTCGAATTGGTTGTGCTGCATTTGAAAATCGTTACTTCCAAAAAGCCCGTGGTGTTCCAACCAGCGGGCTTTTTTTTAATTTTTTACATGGGTAATTCGATGAAGCCTTCTAGCTTCCGTATACGGGTCGGATGTCGCATCTTCCGAAGTGCTTTTGCTTCGATTTGACGAATCCGTTCGCGGGTGACTTGGAACTGGCGGCCAACTTCCTCAAGAGTTCGGGAGTAGCCATCCTTAAGTCCGAAGCGTTGCTCGAGAACTTCGCGCTCCCGCTCGGTTAGAGTATCGAGAACTTCGATGATCTTGTCCTTTAGCATTGCGAAGCCAGCTTCCTCCATTGGGTTTTCGGCTGATTTGTCTTCGATGAAATCGCCGAACGAAGTGTCGTCGGAATCGCCAACGGGGGCTTGGAGCGAGATGGGTTGCTGAGCCATCTTGAGGACCGCGCGGACCCGCTCGACCGGCAGGTGAATTTCCTCGGCGATTTCGTCTGGAGTTGGTTCGCGACCATATTCTTGCACGAGCTGTTTCTGCACACGCATTAGCTTGTTAATGGTCTCGATCATGTGGACCGGAATACGGATGGTCCGGGCTTGATCGGCGATGGAGCGGGTGATCGCCTGACGAATCCACCAGGTCGCGTAGGTCGAAAACTTGTATCCACGACGATACTCAAATTTCTCAACCGCCTTCATGAGGCCCATATTGCCTTCCTGAATGAGATCTAGGAAAGAGAGTCCACGGTTGGTATACTTCTTGGCGATCGAAATAACGAGGCGAAGGTTAGCTTCGACCATTTCGGTCTTGGCTTTGAGCGCCTTACGCATCCAAAGGCGAAGACTCTTGTTAGTGGCCTCAAATTGCTCAACGTTGTGCCAGGCTTCGAGGGAAAGCTCCTTGATCGCGGTCCCGGCTTCGGCGCTTTTCTTGCGAGAGTATTTCCAAATCTTCTCCTGATACTCAGCTACGACATCACAAAAATCTTCGATGACCTTCTGTTTGAAGTAGAAGCGGCTATACAGGCGCGCGATAGTTTGAAGGTTCTTCGAGAGGGTGGTCTCGAGTTTCTTTTTGCCTCGCGGTGCTTTGGCCGAGAGTTTTTTGATAATTGCGGTGGTTTCTTCGTGAGTGGATCGAACCTGATCGCAAAGCTTTGGGAGGGCTTTCATGTAGCGCTCACGGCTTTCGATCTTCTTATCGAGAATAACTCGGTCGAAGCGTTCTTTGCCGCGCATGAGTTTGTCGGCAAGGGCGAGGTATCCGCTGGCTGTGAACCCAAAAAGGTGTAGAAACTTTTGGACCTCGATTTCGGCGTCCTCGATTCGTTTGGAAATTTCAACCTCTTGCTCGCGAGTAAGCAGAGGAACTTGACCCATTTGCTTGAGATACATCCGAACGGGATCGTCGAGGATGTCAAGTTTCTGGTCTTTGGTGTCCTCTTCGGAATCCAGATCGCCTTTCTTCTTATCCTTGAAACGGTCAACTTCGGAAGCATCTATGATCTCGAACTCCATTTGACGGAGCCTTTCAAGGATGGCCTTGATGTCTTCTTCTTCAATGAGGTTGTTGGGCAGAATTTCGTGAATATCATCGTAAGTGAGATATTCCTGCTCCTTAGCAAGCTTAATGAGTTCCCGGATTTTCTCCCGAATTTCAGGAGTGTCGATTCGGTTTTTTGGCTTCTTATTAGCTTTGGTTTCCAA
>DIHU01000001.1 GCA_002420315.1 Akkermansiaceae bacterium UBA5688 | reverse complement strand
TGAAAATTTCCTCTTTAATCCCATCATTGCCAGTGAAAAAGGGAGACGTCTTTTTATAGAAGTAAATGCCGCCCAAACTGGCAACGGATTCGCGCGCCTCGATGACTTCAAGCTCCAGCGTGGAATCCTCGGACAGGGTGACCAGCCTTCCCCTTCAGCATTCCTGAATTGGTCACAAGACTCCGCATGGATCGATCCTCAAACAAACTCACCAGATACACTACTTAGCACTGATTCCTTTCCTGGCTGTATCCTAGAATTCCCAGTTACTCAGGATTTTTCTTACGAAACGAACAACGACCTCACTCGTATCAGCGACCTAACTTTTATGCTCAATTCTCTGCGCCTTACTGGATTTTTTGATGGAGCATCTCCACAGTCTGCTACCTTAAGCGGGTCTGAACTTTTACTCACTGACGACCTCGATAGTGCTCCTGCGAACTTAGCCCTCGAGGCGATCGGACCAGCCTATTCCTTTTTTCTGAAACAAGATCTCATTCTTTACCATGACCTCGAAATTACGGGGAACGGCAGTGCAGCCTTTGTTCTCGAAGGTCAAATCTCAGAGTATCATAAGCCAACTAAACTGACGAAATCAGGCACCTCTAGCCTTCTCATTAAATCGTCGCCTAAACACACAGGTCCCACCTCTATTCATGAGGGAGAAATCATCCTCGCCGAAAACGTCACTCTTTCCTCCGAGGTGATCATTTCTGAAAAAGCTATTCTCTCTGGGAGCGGAACTCTAACGAACTCTCTCAGCGGCGCGGGTACTATCTCACCTGGCCAAGGAATTGGCACTCTAACCATTCAAAATGCCTCACCCAAAAGCCTTCATCTCGAAATCGACGGCAATCAAGCAGACCATCTTGTCTCTACTGGTATTCTCGATCTATCGAGCACCAACCTGAGCTGGTCCACTCAAAATCTCACCGAAGTCGTCTACCCTATCATCACCTACAACTCACTTATCGATGGCTTTCGTAATCCCAACTTACCTCCTGCAGGCTACGTCTTTGACTACAACTACCAAGGCAACAAAATCGCGCTGGTTCGCTCAGAAAATTCCTATCAGGTTTGGTCTCATCAAACCCACGCATTATCTGGAGCAAATGCTCTTTTTGAGGCTGACCCCGACCTCGATGGAATCCCCAACGGACTTGAGTTTTTCACAGGTAGCAACCCCGCTGAGTTTACCAAAACTCATCCACTCAAAGCTTCCCGAAGATCGGGCTCTACCTCCGTCAGCTATCCAATCTCGAGTTTGGGTCAAACCACTCTTTTCCGACTTCAATCTTCAACTGATCTCATTAACTGGGACGACTCACTCCCCGGAGATCAATTACCTACCGTTAAAGAAGAAAAACATTTCTATAGTCCAGGCCTTGGCAAAGTTTCCCAAAATATTACTCTTCCGTTGGAAAAAACCCGCTTCTTCCGCTTCATTCATCAACCTTAAACTCCGTGTTCCGTTTTCTTCTCGCCGCCCTAGCTACCCCTTCCTTTGCCCTTCCCATATTCTTACCCAATCCCGGTGGTGAGATAAACGGCGGTACTGACCGAATGCTTGTTACTGATCCTTCGATCATCGGTTGGGAAGGCACAGGTCAGGTCATTAATGACCGTACTGATTTTGGCAATGGAGGCTGGCGGCTTTCGTTCGAAGACTCCGGCGAAATTCACCAACTTAGTTCCCACCCAATCGAAACGGGAGCCTCTTATTCAATGCGATTCGATGCTGCCATATTTACCGGAGCTTCCCCTAATGGAGAATTTATTCCTAATCTAACCCTCGTAGGGCCTGGTATTCGAAATGGCGATTTTAACGATGACACCTCGCCAACCGATGGCCGAAACTAAGAGCAAACCCCCTTCTGGTACGATTTAGAAAATGTGTCGCAGACCAACCAAGCTACCCGCTTCAACCCTGCCAACACTTCTCTCGATGGCACTCGTAACGCCGTTCTTTCTGCCAGTAGCGCGCGACGTTTCGCCATCGATACTGGCCATCTCCTCGCTGCCGGTGAAATCTTTCAAGTCACCTATCAATGGCGCGATGCTTTTAATTGGAACGCCGCTTCCAACCGCGTCCGTATCATTCTCTTCACAACTGATGATGATACCATTAGCGGTAATGAAACCGCTATTCAGAGCATCGATTCCAACCTCTCCACAATTCCAACAACCTACGAAACTCAAAGCTCGATCTTCGCTCCAGTTCCCGCCTCATCTTCGGGCAGACGGCTCTTTGCATCTTTTCAAGCGATCAATGGTGGCGGAGGATTTGCCAGACTTGAGAACTTTACTCTCCAACGCGGTCAATCGACCGGCGCTCCCGTCAATCGAAGCTTCACCGCCGAACTCTTTGTAAAAGAAAATGACGCGATCCAAACCGTCGCATCTCGTACTTACAATTTTAAATCACCTTCCCTAGGTTCCTGGTCTCACTACCACCTCGCCGTCCTTCCCGGAGATCTTGACGCCTACGCCGGAAAACCACTTGGCATTCGCTTTCGCGGCACTCCTAGTCCGCAACTGAACTTCCAATCTATCGACAACGTTCGATTGGACTTTTGGAGAGCCAACGCACCTTCCGGTAATTTCCTTATTACTTGGAACACCACTCCAAATCAAGTCTGGCCAGGGCCCGGTTTTTGGGGGAACCGTCTTCACGATTGGCAAGTTCGAGATGGACGAATTAATTGTATCCTCGGCAACCGTGATCGAAGAACGTTGCACAAAACAAACACTACCATTCGGGGTAACGGGCAAGACTTCACCTTATCGATTCGGACCGGGATCCATGCTGGGCAAAGCTCACAAGGAGCACGGTCCGGCTTCATTCTTGGTGCCGGCCCCTCGCTTGATTGGCGAGGATCCCTTCTCGTTCACGACGGCTTGGGTAGAGACTTCGGGGTCTTCCTTGGCATCCAAGGTGATGGTTCCGCTGTCATTGAGGATATGACATCAGGCGGGGCCAACCTCCTTGCTGCAGGAGAACCTCAGGCCACGCTATCGAATAACACACGACTGGATCTCACCGCCATCTATCTTTCTGAAACCGGCACCTACCAACTCACTCTCGACGCCTTTGACCTAAATAACAGCTTTCGAAGCCGCGCCACCGCCGAGATCCCTTCCGATCAAATTCTAGGTTCGCTAGCTCTGCTTTCTCACAAGGGCGCGAACGATGCCCGCTTTTGGTTCGACGATTTTTCAGGTTCCGGAAACGCTCTCAATCCTGAACCCAACCGGCATCTCGCCATCCTCGGCACGATGTATACTCTCAATCAGGGAACCCTGAAACTCACCGCACAACTCCCACCACTCGACCTTACCGATTCCCCAAAGCTCATTCTCGAAATCCGAAAAGAAGGAATATGGGAGACCATCGCTTCAGCGCCAGTCGACACCACTGATAACCTCTCATCATACAACGCTTCCTTTCGCGTTCTCGATTGGGATGATACTCGAGACAGCGAGTTCCGTACTACGGTGACTATCGACGGATCTCCTTACCACTGGAATGGAACTATTCGCAAAAACCCAGTCGATAAGCAGAGTATTTCAGTGGCCGCAACCGCCTGCCAACGCATCACTGACGGAAAAATCCAAAATAACGGCTTCGACTGGTCCCCCGTCCTCCTTTGGCAACCTCATACTCTTGCCTTCAATCACATAGCCAAGCACGACCCGGATGTCTTCCTAGCTCTTGGCGATCAGATCTACGAGGGCCAACCCACACCCGAAGATAGCGGGACAAATTTCAACCGCCATCACGACTACCTTTATAAATGGTATCTCTGGGTTCTACAAGCTAGGGAGATCACCAAAGATCGACCTACTATTTGCATCCCTGACGACCACGATGTCTACCAAGGAAACCTTTGGGGCGAAGGCGGAATCTTCACCAATAACCAAAATACCGGTGGCTACGATGAACCCGCCTCTTGGGTTAAAATGGTGGAGCGCACTCAGGCCCTCCACCTTCCCGACTCGGACCCTTACAATCCAATCCAACCAGCGCCTCCAGTCGCCCAAGGAATCCCCACCTACTTTACCGGAATGATTTACGGTGGTGTCGGCTTTGCGATCCTTGAAGACCGAAAGTTCAAAACAGGCAGTTCCAACCCACCTAGTGATCCTAACCAGCAATTCCTCCTTGGTAACCGCCAGAAGAACTTTCTTCGGACTTGGGCTGAGGACTGGGATGATCAGGAACTCAAATGCGTAGTCTCACAATCCCCTTTTGGAAATATCCGGACACATGCTGGCAGTGGATATGGATTTAACCTCAACGATCGTGACACCAATGGATGGCCAACTCACCGCCGTAACGAAGCCTGGGAACTTCTCCGTCTTTCCAGAATGTTCCAAATTGCTGGTGATCAACATCTTTCAACCTTCGTGCAGCACGGGATCAACAGAGCCGCTGATGCTGGCTTTTCTTATACCACACCAGCTCTCGCAAACTTTTTCCCCCGAGCATGGGATCCCATCAACAACTCCGCTGGACGAGCAACTTCTGTCAGTCCTTACAAAGGCGACTTCTTCTTTAATGGGGAAGGCACGCTTCCCTCCGGAGAACCAAATCTAAGGTCTCAATTCCCTCATCATCTCCGTGTTCTCGCCGCCGGGAACACTCACCAATATTACAATGAAACCCGTAATATCTCACCAGCAAACCTCCACGACAGAGGAGCCGGATACGGAATCATTCATATTAATAAAGCGAATCGTCAGATCACCTTTGAAACCTGGCCACTCCACGCTGATCCTGACTACCCATCAACAGGTTCACAATTCAAAGACTGGCCACTTACGATCTCGCAAACCGATAATGATGGCAGAATCCCAACCGGGTATCTCCCAGTAATTTCAACCGACTACAATCCTCCCCCGGTCCTGAAAGTCTTTGATGAAACTACTGACGAATTGATTTATGCTATCAGAACTCGAGACAACCTCGTCCGGCCCCCAATCTACGATAACGCCAAGACCTACCGAATCGAACTCAGCGACGGCCGAATCTTCACGAACCAAATTCCAGTCACTCTTCCTAACGACGCATCAATCAATTCTTTCGCCGCTCTTATCCCCCGTATCACACCTGGACAAAGCTCTCTCCTACGCTGGGACATTAATAGCGGTGGCACCATCACTCTCAATGAAGATAACGTGAGATCATTTACAATCGATGGGATTGGCTTTATGGAGGTCTCGCCACTGGAGACAACCACCTACACCCTCACTATAAATGGGACTATTTCACAGGCGATCGAAGTTCAGGTCCTTCAATTACCCCCTGTTATTGACCCGACAGCTGCCACAAATAATAGCCAAACAACCTTTAGCTCTCCTTATCAAGCAGGTGCCCGCGCCGAGCAATTCATGATCGTCAAATCAACTGACCTCATCAACTGGAGTCCTCTACCCGCCGCATCTTTTTCAAGACAAACGAACGGAACCACAATCACGGCAAAGCTCTCCTCATTCCTCACCTCCGATCCTTCTGTCTTCTATCGGGCCGAATGGAAAATGGGTATATCTCGCTAGCGCTTAGGCCAGCGATCAAAAGTGCTTTCTCAGAAGCTCGAGGCTCTTTGGCACTGCCGTCATGGGATCCTCCATACCTTCAAACTCAAGCGAAACATAACCTTTATAATTCGCCTTCTTCATAATTTTGCCAATCCGCTCGTAATCGATATCAAGCGTATACCATCTTCCTTTCCCATAGTAGGTCTTTGCTTGGAGCAGCACGGTATGTGGAGCCAATTGCTCAAGCCTCGCATAGGGATCTTCTAAGAAATTCCCAGTATCCAAAGTCACTTGTAACCAGGGTGACTTCACCGCGTCAACGACTCTCATGACACCCTCTGGGGTCAATCCAAGGCCCCAGTGATTCTCCAAACCCAGAACCACGCCGCATTTCTCGGCGTAAGGCACCAACTGCTTCATCGACTCAATCACCCACTCAAATCCTTGCTCCTCAGTGTAACCTTCCAATACCGGCTCGATACCGCGATTCGCCATAAGTGCGTCGAAATCCTTGCTCGTCCCCCAGCGTCCCGTATTAATCCTCAGAGTCGGGATCCCCAAAGCATAAGCCTGTTCAATATAACTGATCGTTTGTTCCACATTTCTTCTTCGCACGATTTCCTTGGGATCGACAAAATCTTGATGGGTGGAAAAGCCCATCAAATCCACTCCTACCATGAAGGCCTGACGCTTGATTTTTTGGAGCATTGAAGGTGAAAAATCCTTCATTTGAATTTGTAAGATTTCAACCCCGTCGAAACCCATCTTGGCAGCAAGATCAATGCACTTCCCAATATCTCGAAATTCATCCCGCTGAAATCCCCAGAAACTATATGTTGAAACCCCAATGGGATTATTATGTCCTTTCCCATGGCCCGATCCGGCCAGACAGGCAGCAGAAGAAAGAGCTAGAGAAGACAGCATTTCGCGACGTGAGTAATCTTTCATAGGCATAGCCTAGCTATTTTCACGCAATTGCGAGACTTTGATCTCCACAAAGATGATTTTGTCTGACATCCATCTTGCTTTAACATTTTCGCTGTGGCTTCAATCAACACCTCTTCTACAATCGTTCCGCGACAATTTTTAGCGGCCTTCATCCTGACAACCTGCTGCTTTTCGCTTTGGGGATTCGCCAACGATTATACCAACCCGCTCGTTAAAGTTTACGAGCAAGTTTTCATTATCCCCACCGCCCAAGCCGCCTGGCTTCAATTTGCATTCTACTTTGGTTACTTTTGCATGGCCCTTCCAGCCGCCTTTTTCATTAGACGATTTTCTTATAAAGGAGCCATTCTTGTTGGCCTTGCCCTTTATGCTATCGGAGCGCTCCTCGCCATCCCAGCAAGTCTCGCCATCTCCTTTC
This sequence comes from Akkermansiaceae bacterium UBA5688, assembly GCA_002420315.1. GTDB lineage: Bacteria > Verrucomicrobiota > Verrucomicrobiia > Verrucomicrobiales > Akkermansiaceae > SW10. The sequence goes on along the minus strand of DIHU01000001.1, from coordinate 16,014 downwards.
CAATTTTTGTCTTGGGATCTTATATCATCCCATGCGGGCTCGCCTTTTTAGAAACGGCCTGTAATCCATACATCCTTGCAATGGGTCCTCGTGAGACCGCGACGCAACGCCTCAATCTTGCCCAAGCCTTTAATCCCATCGGGTCTCTAACCGGCATGGCTATTGCCACCTTCATTCTTGCTCCCCAACTTGAAATTAACAAATTTACCGAAGATCTTGGCAAAAACGATCCGTCTGCCACCAAATTCATCTTCACTCCAGATTCCGATTTACCCGAAGGCGCTCGAATTGAGGGCGAAAATGTCATTCTTAGCGAAGATGTAATCGTTCCCCTTTATAAAGAGATTCCCATTTTCTCGAAAGAACTTCCTGGAGTTCTTTCGAGCGCCACTTCCGACGCTCTCAAAGGAATCAATGCAACCCAGCCCGAAGAATTTAAAAGGCTCCAGGCCGCTGATCTTGCAAATGTCCGCACTCCCTATCTCGTCATCGCAATTATAGTGATTCTTTTCTTTCTTCTTTTTGCTTTTTCAAAAATGCCCACGTTTAAAAATACAGAAAAAGAAGCTCCCTTCCTTGAAATCACTCTTCGTATCTTTCGCAGAGGTCATTTTGCCGGAGGCGTGGTCGCGCAAGCATTTTACGTCGGAGCCCAGATCATGTGCTGGACCTACATCATTCACTATGGGATGGAAGAGGTTGGTTTAAGTCTGGCAGTAGCCCAGAATTGGAACATTGCTTCAATGATCCTCTTTTTGAGTAGCCGGTTTGTCTGCACTTGGCTTCTTCGCATTATCAATCCAGGCAAACTCTTAATGATTTTTGCACTTGGTGGACTTGGCTTCGTATGCGGGGCAATTCTCATGCCCGGCTATCCCGGCCTCATTTGTCTGGTTTGCGTCTCGGGATGTATGTCCCTAATGTTCCCCACTATTTACGGAATTGCCTTGGATGGCATGGAAGAAGAAGAAGCCAAACTCGGCTCAGCTTTTCTAATCATGGCCATTGTGGGCGGTGCAGTTGGAGCCAAAATTCAGGGTAATCTAATCACCTCGCAGGGAGTTCCTGTTTCATTCACTCTCGTAGCCATCTGCTTTATAGTCATCGCCGGCTATGGTTATCTTTCCTTCAACCAGTTTCATCCAAATCCCCGTTTTGATCGGAGAAAAAGAGTCGGCCGTAATCAGTAAAACGAATCCGCCATCAGGTAAAATTGGTGCAACAGACTTTACCCGCCCAAGAAATCCATTAAGAATCGAGGAGATCGTGAAAACTGCTTGATCCCCACGCCCAGACATCCAAGCTTCAACCACCAGATGAAAACACACACTTCCTCTTATCCAAAACGAGGGTTCACTCTCGTCGAACTCCTCGTCGTCATCGCCATCATCGCCACCCTTGCTGGAATTGCACTCGTGGCAGTTCGCACTGGGCTCTCCGCAGCTGATGCCGGAAAGACGACCAAGAACATGAAGGAAATCTACACCGCGCTTACTTTTCTTCAGTCCGAAGGTGTAAATACCGGATATCATGCACCTGATACTTTTCCCCCGTACAAAGGGAGCCTTCAAGACTCTCAACAAGCTTCTTTTGTATGGTGGGACTTGGTAGCAGAGCAAGTTGACGTTGCGGAGCCCAGTGGCTCTAGCTATAGATGGGGTTTACCATTTTCAGATACGATTCTTCAAAACCCCCTTTCCAAGAAGAAGCTTGGTCAGGGAAAAACAGAATATGATTCACTCTACAATGAACCAGCTTTAAGCCTCGGAAGCTATGCCTACAATGCCGAGCTTGGTGGTGACGTCAGTAATGATGCCATGGAGGAAAATGTCTACAAAGTCCGCTTGAGCGCCGTCAAGGATGGCCCTAGCACAATCTATTTTGGCGAAACCGATGACAACGTGGAATCACACGGCTGGGTATTCAGTAATGTCAACAACGCACCACAAGGGAACCACAAGGATAAGGTCCACTGTTGCATGCTAGACGGACACGTTGAAGCGATCCTGAACAAACACCTCAAGGAGCCTTCAAGTTTTGAATTCTTCACGAAAATCAAAGATAAAAATTACTCGGCCAGGCCCTCCAATTAATTTTTCAAATTCATTCTGATTTTTAAAAAGGCGGCTTCGAGCCGCCTTTTTCATGACGATGAATTATGTAATACTAAACCATGCTACACTAACTAGAATTCACCTTGGGAATTTTCTAGAATGGCCTTAATTAAGGACGAAATACTCATAAAAAACCAACACTCAAACAGCAATAGAACGACAAATTCAAGAAGTTCTACTCTCTCCATTTTTCTTAAGAAAATTTTCAAGAAGATGCTCTCGCGTTAAAGCTACGCTCCCACCCAATGCGATGCCCATCATCCACTCCTCTTATCAATCACCTCTTTCCTTAAGGAACGGCCATCTAGCAACAATCTACCCCACTCTTTTCCGACGTTTAGATTCGCCATCGATCCACCAGGAACGCCTTGAACTTCCCGACGGAGATTTCGTAGATCTCGATTGGTCGCATCAAAAACATTCACGCCTCGCTGTCATTGGCCATGGATTAGAAGGCGAATCATCCGCGAAATATATGCAAGGGATGGCACTTGCTCTTCAAAGAAGAGACTGGGACACCCTCGCGTGGAACTGCCGAGGTTGCTCAGGCGAACCCAATCGGCTTTTGCGCTCCTATCACTCTGGAGTCAGTGATGACCTAGGCCACGTCATAGATTATGCCATCTCAAAGGGGCACCAATCAATCGCGCTCATCGGGTTTAGCCTTGGAGGGAACATTGTCCTCAAATATTTGGGTGAACAAGGAGACAAGCTCCACCCTGAAGTAAAAGCTGGAGTCGCCTTTTCCGTGCCCTGCGATCTGACCTCAAGTTCACTACGGCTTGCAGATTGGGACAATAAAATCTACATGTCTCGCTTCATGAATGGCCTGAAGGACAAAATAATCCAGAAGAACAAAAAGTTTCCCGGTCAGTTGAATTTAGATGGAATCAAGCGTATCAAAACATTCAACCAATTTGATGATCGCTTTACGGCACCTCTAAATGGCTTCATTGACGCCCGCGACTATTGGCTACGCGCCAGCAGCAAGCCGCACCTGAAAGCTATCCAAGTCCCGGCACTCATGATACAGGCGGCCAACGACCCTTTTCTTCCCGAACCTTGCTTTCCCCGGAAAATTGCTAATACCAGCAAGTCACTTTATCTAGAAATCCCCCGCCATGGAGGGCATGTCGGCTTTATTAGCCGGGGACCGGAATATTGGTCGGAAAAACGCTGTGCTGAGTTTCTTGAAGAAGTCATGCCCTGAATAGGTCCTCCATGCTTATTCTCAATTAAGCTCACTTTTGCGAGTCTTTCTCGTTACGAGATTGAGATTTTCAAATAGACCTAGGCTGTCAAAGTAACATTCAAAGTGAGACCCTAACCCACCAAAAAAATATCGCTTTTTCTTGTCAAAATAACGTTAAGGAAATCTTGAAAACTGAGCACCATCAAATCGGGTCTACCAGTCCAATTCGAGTTATGACCAAGCACATTCACATCATCATATCACTCTGTCTTTTTAGTTGTCTGCAAACCAGTATTGCAGAGAAGATTAAAAATGTTCTTCTCATCGTCTCCGATGACCTAAAGGCGAGCTCGCTCAGTTGCTATGGCAACAAAATTTGTGAAACTCCCAATCTTGATCGCCTTGCAACAAACGGAATGGTCTTCGAGCGAGCCTACTGTCAAGGCACTTGGTGCGCCCCATCCCGACTCTCTTTTATGCACAGCCGTTATCAGGGAAGTGACGGTGAAAATATGGGGAGCTATTTTCGATCTCATGGAATGCATAGTGCCCGGGTTGGAAAAATCTATCATATGCGAGTCCCGGGAGATATCATTGCGGGAACCGATGGGCAGGATATCCCTTCCACTTGGGACGAAAAATTTAATACCAAAGGGATGGAAGCTCACACCCCAGGCAACTACGCCTGCCTCAATCGTAACATCTTCACCGACGAACCAGACAACCGTGAATCAACCGGCATGGCTCACCGGATGTTTGTCTCAGTCAATTACAACGGCGATGGTTCCGATCAGCCTGATTGGAAGGCTGCAGAAAAGACCGTTGAACTTCTAAAGAAGCACAAGGATAAGCCCTTCTTTATCGCAACCGGCTTTGTCCGCCCACACTACCCCAGCGTTGCTCCTTCAAAATACTTCGATAAATACCCTTTCCAAAAGATGCCCCTTCCTCAGGTTCCCGCGAACGATCTTGATGATATCCCGAGAGCGGGGCTCGCCAAGATGACCAGTCAAAATAGTGGTATCGCCAAATGGCCCAACAACCAAAAGAGAATGTGGGCCGCCTATTACGCAACGGTCACTTACATGGACGAACAGCTCGGGAAAATTCTGGACGAGCTAGAGCGGCTTAAACTCAGCAGTTCGACCGCTATTGTTTTTCTCAGCGATCATGGATACCACCTTGGAGAACATAATTTCTGGCAAAAGAGCAACCTCCACGAGGAAGTTACTCGTGTTCCAGTAATCATTTCAGCCCCGGGACTCAAACCGGGACGGACCCAATCTTTCGCAGAGCTCATAGACATCTATCCAACTCTTTGTTCTCTACTTAAAGTTCCGATTCCAAAATCAGTACTTGGGAAAAGTCTCCTCCCAACGCTCAGAGACCCTAGAATAAGCCCGCGCACTGACGCTCTCTCCCTAAACCGTGGAAGCCACAGCCTTCGCACCGATCGCTGGGCCTACATGAAGTATAAAAACGGGGACGAAGAACTTTATGACATGATTAAAGATCCAGCCCAGTTCTCAAACCTAGCAAAGAAAAAAGAATATCAGGCCACAAAGACGCAGTTACTCAATCAACTCAAAAAACGGCTTAAATCCGCCTCACTTCGCTGAATTCTTAACCGTCATTCCCGGCTTTGCTACCATGACAAATCCATCTGAAAACTTAATCTCCTTTGGCGTGGGCCCAAATTGGTATGCCGCATAAGTTTTCTTACCATTTTTCACATAAACATTCACCCAAGGATGCGTCGAGGTGACGCTCCGGTCGTTCCCGCCAAGACGATCTAAAGTATGAATCCAGTGGGACATAAAGGCATGAGTATTACCACCCTCGAGACTGCAATTCGGATGACTTGCAAGGTAATCGACTGCCATTTTTGAATCCTGCAAGGAATTAAACATTACCACCAAATCACCCCACCCGTTATTGTAATCACTTCCTTTTTTCCGCTTCTCCACGATTCGATCATGATTCTTTTTCACATAATCAGGATACCTTCCCATATAAATTGAAGCCGGCGTAAAGGGTAACCAATTGATTCCGTGGATACAGTCAATATCGGCTGAAAACCAAGTAGAGAAAGCACCCTTACCACCCCAAATCATACCGAGAGCCACCTCAGGGAAATCTTTAGGAAAGTTTGTCCCCAAAACGTCAAACCAATATTCCTCAACGGCAGTCCGCTCGGTATTATAAAGGAAAATACCAGTATCCCTGAGTTTGGTATTTCCTGTGACTTCCCCCCAAAGCATTAAGCCATACCAAGCATTCATCGCTTCAGAAGAAGACTCCTGATTATTTCCATCACCAAACTTGGCATGCCCCGAAGCCCAGGAATGTCCGGCATAAACGTCAAAACACCGGAGGTGGGGAAACAGGAGGTCTTCGCGATTTGTAGAGGCAATATCGCGAATAAGTAACTCAACCATCCCTCCCCATTTCTCTACCCATGTTGGATCAAGTCGCGCGACCTCAGCTGCCGCCCGGATAAAATAACCATAATGAAAATGATGATCATTGATTTGCCCGTCACTTCCATATGATGGCTTACTGCCAATCAATGTCCCCCAAACTTTATCATAGTAAAAAAGAGGCGCTTTTTCGCCATCCGATGCAAGGAACCAATCTTCGAGGCGGCGACGAAGTTCATCAGTAAAAAGCTTTTGTAACTCCTCCTCACCAACAACTTCCGCAACCCCACTTAAGGTTACCAATTTACCTAGGAACTTTCCATCCCAGTAGGTATCCGCAAACGGCACCTTAAGCTTTGTAGCCTCCTTTTTAAGATAAGTGGTCACTTGTTTTTTATCCGAAATACCCTCGGCTGGAAGCATCGGCAAAATTCCCTGAATAGGGACGGAAGTCTCGAAAGTATCTCCTACCGCCAACTTCATTTCTCCGCGCACCGAGCGATAGCTTTCGCCAGTCAACGCTACTCGAGAATATTTCCATTGATGTGGATAAAGAGCGAATAAGGTGTCCTTTCCACTCCCCTCCATGGCCTCAATTTCAAAGCGATATTTAGTCGTTAATTGGCCGTTCATTGGCTTCGATGAAAAATGAGTATCGACCACATGATGATGAGCACACTCTGCGAAGCGGGCGAGCGTGGCCTCTCTAGCATCGGGCAAAAGTGCCACTGTAAAATATCCCTTTGAAGATTTATTAATAAAGATATCAGTTTTACTTCCAGTCCAGCTCGATCCATTTGCTCCAAAAACCCCGTAATGATTTCCCCTGACCGTAATTCCAAAAATGGAATCACCTTCCTCACCGCTCCAGACAATTGGTTTATGCGCAAATTTGAGAACCGGATTCCCACCACCAATACGATTGAAAACGTATGGGCTCCCGTGCCCAAAGGTGGAACGTAAAAATGATTCTTCTTTTCGAAACTCAGCGGTGATGAACCAATCGGAATAATCAGCTAGGCGAGTATCGGGAAATTCCGCCACATTCGAATGCAGGACTAAAAAATCACCAGTTTCACCAATTCCACCACCCATGATATGTCCGCCGGCACCTACGATCCCGGAACCCGGATAGGCGAGGGCAAGTCCGCGTTGATTACAGTTGATTGCTAGCGGATGAGGAAAAAGGTTCTGCGAATATTTCTCCCAGACAAGAGAGCTCCACCATTGATTGGTCGGGGTTGCTCCTTTAATAAAAGATGTCGAAAAAATTGTCTCAGGAAGAGGATCGCAATCGGGCGGCCGAACGAGAGAATAGCTACCAATCCCTACCTTCACACTATCAGCTTTTAGTGAAGGCTTTAAGCAGACCGTCAGACTAAGCGTGATAAATAAAGAAGACAAAATGATCTGAAGAGCTTGCTGAACCATAATCTTAAAATGAGTATTTCTTACCAAGTGTGGCAGAAAGAGTCTCTGCCCTCAAACAAACATCGGTCAAATTTATTTGACTGATATTGCACATTCAATCATCCGAAATCATTCTGATTCTTGCTATCCAGCGTAGGGATGATCATGCTTTTCCTGTCGCCCGGTGGAGATCAAAACTATTGTCATGCCCAAAGTGAACCAAAAAGCCATTGCCGATCAGCTCGGGATTTCCCGAGCCACCGTATCACGATGCTTTACCAATCATGCGGGTATAAATGCCACGACACGCGCCAAGGTCTTTCAACTGGCTGCCGAAATGGGCTACACCCACCTTGAACCCCGAAGTCCAGCTGTTAAGAAAGCGAGGAAGAAGGTTAGTTTTAACATTTTAATCTGTAGCGACACCGAAGAATACTTTCGGAACGACTATAAAAGTCCGGGCGAACAGATTCTCGTTGGCGTGTCTGAGTTTGCGCAAGCTCATCAGATTGATGTCAATATCGACTTCATATCACCCTCGGTAACCAGCTTTGACGACCCGGTTTTCACCAAGATCAAAAGTCTTAAATCGCGAAAGAACCGTGGACTGCTCCTTATCTATCCCTTCGCGGACTCAATCATTAAAGATCTCTCCTACCAATTTCCTCTCGTCTCACTTGTTGACCAACTTGAGCATCAATCGATTGATTGCGCAGATGTGGATCACAGCTCAGGAATCTCTATTTTAATCGATCGCCTGACTTCTAAAGGACATCGAAGGATTGGATTTTATACCAGAGAATACACCATTGCCGCCAGCTGGTCGTTTCGACGCTACAGTGCCTTTGTTGAAAAAATGGCTCGGACAAAACTCAAGGTCTCGAACCGCGACATCATCGGGGTTTTCCCCCGGAAATTTAACTCGGTCATCAGTGGTATCGACGAAGCAATCAAGAGAACTAAAGAAGGTGTGACCGCTTGGGTTTGCGCAGCCGACCACCAGGCTTACGATCTCATCGATGGATTTGAACGCCAGGGACTTCAAATCCCGAACGACGTCTCAATCACTGGCTTTGATGGAATTCCGAAGAGTAACGATAGACCCGCCCTTACCACAATTGACATCCCCTTTCGAGCGATCGGGATGACAGGCGCAGACAGACTCGCTTCACGAATTCGCAAACGCTTCGGTGGGAGCCAAAGCATTTACATAAGCGGAACACTCATCGAGGGCGAGACCGTAGCAAGGCCAAAGAGCTAGGCTTCGCCGCGACGCTTCTCGAGTTCCAATGCTATTTTTTCAACCTCGTCATCCCCAAGTTTATACCAAAGAAGCACGACACCATTTAAAATCGCAAGAACTCCAGGAAGAATACAAGCAATAGCTCTGAAGCTCTGAATAACATCTTCAGACGGAGATTTTTCAGGATCAAACCCCACCCCTCCAAGGATCCATCCGCAAAGACTACTACCAATACTGATCCCCAATTTTTGAGAGAACATGGCAGCTGAGAATGCTAGCCCTGTCAATCGCCGACCAGATTTCCATTCACCGTAATCAGCGACGTCAGTGTAAATAGCCCAAACTAGTGCAGGCGTCGGCCCGGCAAGTAAATTACCTATTATATTTAGGATAACTAGAGTTGTATATCCCGTTGAAGGAATCATAAATTGGAGCAAGATAACGAGGCCATTAATGACGGTTAATCCAATTAAGCTGTTTCGTTTACCAAACTTTCTACTGAAAAATCCAGTCAGAAAGACACCTGCCAAGAAGGCAAGGCTGCCAGTCGTTTGAACATAGCTAATTTTATCCAAAAACCAAAAATACTTGTCGTCACCAACCCCGAAGTAATATTTTAAATACTGCGGAGTAATCGTCCATCTCACCGCTGCACTGGAAAGCGTAAGAAATGCTGCAGCCACCATGACGACCCACGGCTTATTGTTCAAAAGAGCTTTAAAATCCCCACCCAAATCATTCTTGATTTCGGGAGGTTTCACTCGCTCACGAGTCGAATAAAAAGTTCCAAAAAACATGAGGGTGGCAAGAACCGCCATCACAGCCATCGCGCGAGGAAAGCCGCTTACTTTATCACCCTCTCCCAACCAAAGAACTAGTGGGAGAAAGGCCATTGAAATGATAAGTTGTCCAGAAAACGCGCCCACAAAACGGAATGTCGCAAGCTTGGTTCGCTCAGCAGGCGATGGCGTCATTACTCCCATCAATGCAGAATAAGGGACATTGATCGCCGTGTAGACAGTCATCAGCGCAATATAGGTGATGTAGGCATAAATCAGTTTCCCAGTTGGATCGATATCAGGGACCGCAAAAGTCAGGTATCCGAAAAGACCAAACGGCACCGCCAACCACAACAAGTAGGGGCGGTATGTTCCAAGCTTAGTTCTTGTCCGGTCAGCTAGCGCACCCATTAAGGGATCTGAAATGGCATCCCACAAACGAGGCACCAAAAGCAAGGTTCCAACAGTAGCAGGAGGGATTTTGCAGATCTCTGTATAATAGAAAAAGATCCAAGCATTAACTCCAAAGAAGAAAATGTTCGAAGCAGTATCGCCAAGACCATAGCCGACTTTTTCTTTAGTCGAGAGTGTTTGAGAAGTTTCAGAAGACATAAGAAATTAAGATTAGAAAATAAGCCAATTAGAGGGAATTTGAACGATGACTTTGGCGATCGTTCCCCGGTTGAAAAGAATGCTCGAACTGGTCTCGATGTCGAGAACCCCGTTTGAAAAAACTCGTTCCTGACCATCATTTATAAAGACGGTGGCCTTAGGCTTTTCTAGGTCTTCACGTATCTCGTATTGCAGGGGAGTCCGGGCGTGGGTAAAGGAGAGCACACCATCAACGAACTCTGCAGCTCGAAGGAGATAAGGACGGAAGCTCAGCTGCCCGTCTTCAAAGTCGATTCCCAACTCTCCCAGACGGCAGAGCAAACCTTCCTTCACTTGTCCGGTCAAACCCGGTTGTTGGGCCCCTTTCTCGCCCTGACTGTGAGAATAAGGTTCAGCCGGAAACGCTCCATAGCTTTGCGGAGTTTGACGAAAACCTAAACCTCGCTGGACTGCATAATAGGCAGCGACGGACCGAGACCTCAGTTCATCACTCGATTTTCCACTCTTGCAAACCGCCAAAGCAACTTCCTGTGCGGCTAGCATTAATTTGGAAACCATATGCCAATAGACGCATCCCAAACCCTCATAACCAAACATAGAACCACTGCGACCAGTAAAGGAGTGATGGGAGAAAACCTTTTCGTATATTTTCTCGATCTCCGTTCGATTTTCGAGAGAAAGATTATCGATCTGAGTTAAGCAGTCCGTCAACGCGTATCCATTGACCAGAGTCTCATTAAATCTCCAGGCTCCCATTTCATCCTCGTAAACCAGACGCTCATCTCCTTTTTCCGCCATCGAAGCGAGGAGCTGATTACCTCTCAAGTCGGCATCAGGAATTCGATTAAGTTCATCAAATCCGGCTAGCTCGCGATCGGGATATAATAGATAGGTTGGATGACGTTTCGAACGAAGATCACTCTTGGCCAAATTCTCTAATAACTCCACTGCAGTCCCATTTTCGAGTAACCCAGAGCTGAGAATCGCAACCTGACCTTCCAACATCAGCTGAAGGTTTTGAACTTTCATTTCCGGATTTCCGGGGCGCGCGTCTAGCACGTTGTAAGCATGCCAAAGCCCGTCCGGTCTGCGATTGGACTGCAAGACTCCCTCCACTGCTTCAATCGCATGAGATAAAAAACTAAGAATATGAGGAGCCGTAAGACTCCCCACATGACAAATCTCTTCCCTCACCGAATCTCGATAATCTTGCAATACTAGGCCATTTGCCTGAGCCAACTCAAACCGATCATTACTCGATACCTGACCATTCTGCTTCCAACGAGGATCAGCGAGGACTTCAGCCAATCGATGAACTGCTTGTTGGGCCGATTTGGAAACTGAAATTTCAGTGAGCCTACATGTTTGAACCGAATGCTGTAAGAACCGCAAATAGCGGAGCAGATATCCCGTCGTTACGACCGAAAGGCCATTCCCAGCCAAGGCATTGTTAGCGTCATTCCACTCGGGCTTTTGGGCGTTCATCCAGATCCCACCATCTGGAATCAATTGTCCGAGCTTAGCCATTGCTGGGATGAGTAATTTTTCGATCAACCCTACTCGGATGAGCTTGCCGCCCTCGTCACAAAGGAGCAATCCATCTCCTCCAATCTCCTCTTTCCTAGCCAAAAGTTGGTCATGACGCTCCTGATCAAACTCTACTGTATCGCGAGGATCTGCGAGGGTCTTCTCCCAACTCGCAAGTCGATACGGCACATCTGCAAAAACGAAATGAGAGTCACTCCACGAATCAATAAATTCGGGCTCAATCTTTGCTTTGAGTTCCAAAAATTTCAGAAGATAGATGATCTGATGATCGCCCCAGTAACCGATAGAAACCCAAGGATCTTTTGGATCAGGAACTTCCCAATCGACTCCCGATGCAGTCAAACGGTAGGGATTAAAACCATCCACCGTGGAAGCATTGAGAAATCTGGAAATAAAACCGTCGAGAAAGACCGGATAACTCCATGCGAGTGCCTCCCAGTTTTGAAAAATATCCCGCCAATTTCCTTCGTAATGGTGGACTGGTCGCCCCTCTTCATCATGAAGCCGAATGTTAAACTTATTCCAAGGACGGCTTGGATCGCCATGCCGCCGACCCAGAATAAGAGGCAGGTATTCCGTCGTGAGGCGGATCAAATCTGAATCTCCCTGACCTCGAGCTTCTGCCAAGATCCAGTCTCGCTCGAATGATTCAGGCAGACTCGAAAACCAGTCCTCAAATCGTTCAGCTAACTCCCGATTATTTTGAATGATAAAGTGCTTAAACTGAGCCGAAGAAAGAAGCGATCCATTTTCAGGAAGACCACCACGCAATAAGTTACAAAGAGTATTATGATAGTGGTAATGGGAGGCATCGAGATCAGCACTTTTCTGAAACCCATCCACCGATTCGACAAGCTCACGAAGCCTCTTCCGTCCTTCCTCCAAGTCCTCTTCAACAGCTGTGGGCAAATTGGCTTCATCACGGAGTCCTCCGACCAAGCTTCCGACTTCACGATGAGTTTGTTCAATCTCCGCAACCATCATCCACTCTTTGGATGTTCCTGCCGGCAGGGACAAATCTGCCCCCAATAAAAAGGCCCCACGTTTTCCACGTGATTTAGTTTGATCACAGACGGAAGATTCACCTTTTAAGAACTGCTCGGCATCACGACGAGACAAAAAGGGCTTAGCCTCTGGAAAACCGGTAGTCCAAACGGTTGTAGCCTTAAGGCTTTCCAGAGGAATTGGAGCATCAACAATTCCAGAAGCCAATCGATGGATCATCAAACGACCTTCGCAGCAGACCTCGCTCATTTTGTAGGCATCAGCAAGGCAACTTAAATCTAGATGCAAGCGCTGGCTCACTCCAGGAACCTGCAAATCCTGAAGACCGTCCACGATCCTAAAATTCTTCGTCTCATTTCCTTCATTCGTGATTTTGACTTTCCTCACAAAACCAAACTTTTCAGAGAGCTGCCAGTGATAGCTGAAACGAAGCTTTGAGGTTTCATTGCACTCTTCAAAAATTAATTCTTCGCCCAGAAAACTCTTTAAGAGACGTCTCCGAATTGGAGTGGTGTGAATCGCAGTCGGCCAGAAGGGATGCCAAATTTTGCCTTCACATTCGATCGCAGTGAATGGGCCTGTTTCGTTCCAATTCCCCAGAATTTTATCAATCGTCAGATAAGGGAAAAGCGCTTTTCCCGAATTCTCCCGTCCAGCGCTCAAGGAACCATTACTACTGCAAAATAACCACTGGTTCGTAGCCGTCGCGATAGTGAGGAAGAAGGGATCAAATGCCTCGAGATGGTCAATCACCGCAAAATCCCGCCCGTCACGAATTTCCCATTTATTAACCTGATCAAAGTCGATGGTTCTACTCATTGCTTCTGATCCAGGGGCAAAAGTCAAAGGTGTCATTGGTAATTCTTTCACTTCGTAATCTCAATAAAACCGCTCCAAACCACGGGGGTTAAAACGATGTAACTTTATGCAACATATTTTAAAAATAGCACCGAACAAGGGGAAATTTGAATTTTGTAACTTGATGCAATACCCTCTGAGGGAAACCTAAGATGGCTGCCTGAAGAACGAGCCAAACCAGGCTAACTTGAAAACGACTCAAGGACGTCTGATGGTTCTTTTAAATTCTCAAACGCATCCCGATTATGGATCAAGACGCTTCCATTTGGTCACCATCGATACCGTCCACTGGAACTTGCGCGCAGTCTCTCGAATTAAAAAAGGTTCATCGGCCACTGCCATCAATTCGAAGTCATTCGCGAGTTCTTTTTTAAGCCAGTCAAGGGTCCGACCTTTAGGCCAATTTTCCTTCTGTGTGAATTCCTCTAACCAGGTACAAGGAGTCGCCAATACTAATTCACCACCATTTCGCACCAAACTAGCGAGTTTTGACAAAAATCGACGGGGCTCGGGAAGACGGCAAACAAGATTTGCAGCATGCACTCGATCAAACTTGCCAAGCTCGTCCCGCAAATTCATCGCGTCGCCCACTTCGAAAGTGATCCCGTCTCCATTCGTCCCACCGGGCCGCCCAATATTCAACGTCGTGACTTCCCCAGCCTCCTCTAATCTCTGGCACGAAAGCGTTTGTCCCGCACCGATCTTCTCGGCCGCTGTAATAAATGCCCTTGAAAAATCGATCCCGATCACCTCACCACTGGTCCTACCGAGCTCAAACGACGACCTTCCCACCGCGCAACCCACGTCTAGAGAACGCTCGACACTACCTTTAGAAAAATGTCCCACCGTCCGAACCGGAAAATCTAGCGCCGCGGCTGGACCATCCTCCCAAGGCAAAATCTCCTCAGGCTTTCCGTAATGAAAAAGAAGATACTCTCCAACATATCGGTCTGTCTCGTAAACGTCTGACATCGGATGCCAATCAAGCCTCTAGAACGAAAATGTCCAGACCAGACACCTAACAAACGAAAATGACAAAAGTATCCTATTAAATTTAGGATCACATGAAATTGAGGTGATCTCGCTCACACATGGCACGCTCCTCTTTCGTTCTAAAACCAAAACTACACTTCTAATCCTCCCTCTTCTCACGTTGTTCCTACTCTCTCTGAAAATCGCAACTACCAAATAAAACTTTACCTTAAGATGAGTTGGGGGTTTTCACTGCCGCGATCCTGCGGTAAAGCCTCCTCATCATGCTCAAGGCCGGAATTGTCGGAATGCCCAATGTTGGTAAATCCACCCTCTTTAATGCCCTCACTCGAACCCGAAACGCCGAGGCCGCAAACTACCCTTTTTGCACCATCGACCCCAACGTAGGCATGGTCAGCGTCCCTGACTCACGTCTCGACACGCTGTCAAAAATGTCAAAATCGACTAAAGTCATCGCCACCGCTATCGAGTTCGTCGATATCGCCGGACTTGTCGAAGGAGCCTCAGAGGGAGCTGGGCTCGGAAACAAATTCCTCGCTAACATCCGAGAAGTCGATGCTATTGTTCAAGTCGTCAGATGCTTCGAGAACGATGATATTATTCATGAACTCGGTAGTGTAGACCCCACTCGTGATATCGAAATCATTAACTCCGAGCTCATCTTGGCGGATATTGCAGCACTTGAGAAACGGAAACAGTCACGCGAAAAGAAAGCCAAGTCGGGTGACAAGGAATCCAAGGCTGAAGTCGAGCTCATTTACAAACTCTTGCCCCACCTTGATGCCGGCAAACCTTCCCTCACCGCCGATCTTAATAATGACGAGAAAAAACTGATGAAGGAGTTTTTCCTCCTCTCGTCGAAGCCCACTATTTTCGCCTGCAACGTAAACGAAGATGAACTTGCTAGTGCGATTGAAAAACCTGATTCACACCCCCTCGTCTCAAAGGTGAAGGCTTATGCTGCTGAATCACACGGTGCTGAGATCATTGTCATCTCCGCCCGTATCGAAGAAGAATTAGTAGAGCTCAGTCCGGAGGAAGCTACAGAATTTCTTGGTGATATGGGAGTGAGTGACTCAGGGGTCTCAGACCTCATCCGAGCAGTTTACCACCTCCTTGGCCTTCGAACTTACATTACGACCGGAGTTCAGGAGACACGAGCATGGACTATAACTTCGGGAGATAAGGCTCCAGCCGCCGCAGGAGTCATCCATGGAGATTTCGAACGTGGATTTATCGCGGCCGAGGTCGTTCATTATGATGACTTCGTCGCACTCGGAGGTAAGGCAGCTGCACGCGACGCCGGAAAGCTCCGCATCGAAGGAAAGGAATACATCGTTTCCGATGGTGACGTCATTGAGTTCCGCTTTAATGTTTAAAAAAATAGAACTCACTCGGAAATCAAAGCCTCATTCTTCCTGAGGTGATCGCCGATTAGGAGCCGCCAGTCCCTCACAATTTGATCCGGGGTTATCCCGATGTCTTGGCGTAACTGCTGCTCCATCGCGGCCCGTTGTAATGGTAATAATTTCGGCTCTTCCAAAAGCCGAACGATTCCTGGCAACTGAAGCGCGGGTGACATCAGGCTACTCATCTCGAGATACTCCGAAACCAAATTTGCTGGATCCTCTGAATTAAGATCAGCGATCACCAACTCCACAGCAATATCGTGCTCATTATTGGGGAGATCTAACAAGATGTCAGAAAAAGAATTCCGTCTCTCTTGGTGATCTGGAATTTTTTTTAACTCCGATAAAAAACGAGCGACCCTCGCCTGTCCTGATCTACTCCGCTCACTTCCCCCCGATAAGACCCGACTCCTCGAGGAAGCTTCCACCTC
>DIHU01000095.1 GCA_002420315.1 Akkermansiaceae bacterium UBA5688 | reverse complement strand
GCAATCCCTACCACCAAAAAAGCCTTATAACGTCCAAATTCAGGATCCTTCATTCCGATTGTTCCCTTGTGAAGAAACACCCCGTAAAGCCCCCAAAAAGCAACCGTCATAAGTGCAAACCCTAACCAATTCATATTTTTTTGTGCCGCCATGATTTTCTCAGCTCGACCTAGTATCGCCGAACTTCCCTATCTGACCATCGCGAAATTCAGAATAGAGTGATTTCACTCGAGCAGACATCGAATCTTTGACGGGATCTCGATCGCTTTCATCGTCACTAAATCAACACAAACCGAAACCATTTCACCTGTCGCGTGAATTTCATCGCTCTCATTGACCCGGAACTCAAAAGTATAGCGAATCGACCGAGTACGAAGTTCAGCAATTGAGACCGACACCCTGATCAAATCTCCAAACTTTATCGGCTTCTTAAAGTCAGCACTCGCATTGACGCGGGGCCAGCCTACTCCACCTTGATGGAGCGCCACCCCACGCAACCGAAGAAAATCATGCTCGGCTGATTCCATCCATCGATAAAAATTTGAAAAGTGAGTAATGCCCGCGAGATCAGTCTCATAGAACTCAACCAAACGGGACCATTCGAACTGGCCCTTCATTTTGGAACCACCTTCCAAAAAATCTTTTCAAAATCTAATGCCATCGCACCGACATGATAGCGGTCTTCAACGGCACGCCGACCCTTTTTTCCAACAACTTCCCTTTCCGGGTTATCAAGTATTTCTTGAAGACCTCGAGCAAGATCTTCCGCCGACCCCGGTAAAAACAAAACCCCACAAGCGGCCGAATTCACTATCTCCGGGAATGCCGAAGCATTTGGCATCACCACCGGAACCCCAGAAGCCATGGCCTCAATCAAATAAAGACCAAATGCCTCGGGGTAAATTACAGGAACTGAAAAAACTGAGAGATTCCGTAAAAATCCAACTTTCTCCTGTCTGTTCAAATCAGGCGACCATTCCACACAGTCACCAAGCCCAGCGCTCTCCAACTCTTTTTTTAAGCCTTCAATATAAACATCGTCACCACCACCCATCGTTCCTGCAATTGCAAGTGTGAGAGACGAGTCGTTTAGAAGAATAAAGGCTTCAACGAGGAGGCCAAGCCCCTTGGAGTGGCACATACGGGCTAAATAACCAATTCGCTTATCCTTACCCCCTTCGCTTTCTTTCCAACCGGAGAGATCAATCCCATTTGGGATCACTTGCACCGAACCAGGCTCGAGCCCCAACCGGCTTTCCATTAACTTCCCGTAATATTGGCTTGGTGAAACCAAAATATCGGCATCTTGAACACGCACCGAAAGCTCCTTCCATGCAACATCACGCCAAGGTTCAGGAAGGCTATCCAAAAATGAATCCTCCCCCTGAAAGCTACAAACTACCGGAACTCTTAGCCGCTTTTTAAGTTCCCTGACTAACCCAACAAGAAGTGCATTTGAAAGAAAAATAACGTCCGGCTTGCCGTCCCGTTTCAACCAATCAACCAATTTATCGACTTCTTTTCCCAAATTACTTTCCTCTAAACGAAGCATCAAGCAGGTCATTTCACCCTGTTCCTTCGCTGAAGTTAAATGACTCCGTTTCGCTACCCTTCGCAATAATCCTCGGCCGTTAAAAGCACGATCTATCCAACGAGGCAGACTGCGAAAAAAACTATATTTCTGCTGAAGATAAACATTGATTCCACCGAAAAAAACAGGGGTCGACTCGTCAGCTCTCTCTTCGTCGAGTTGCAATGGCAAATACATCGGAACCAAATGCGCCTCGTGGCCCCTTGCAATAAGTCCGCGAGCAAGAGAGTTATCCCGCATACATGCCCCACAGAAGTAACTGCCGGTGCCTGCTGTGAGGATAGTGATTTTCAAAGCTAAACTAGGGCTCTCCCCCTAGCGACCTTGCCATGGGGCAACTCTTTGGGCAATTCCGCAAATTCCGAAACTCGATCGAAAAGTTCCGTGTAATCTTTATCGATCAAATCACCAATCAGACAATCGGTTAGATCTCGCCTAACTTCAGCATACTTTGTCACAACATCCTTGAAACTAAAGTCCTCGTCGTAGAATGCATAGACCAATTTCCTCATCCACTCGATCCCCTGACAAACCCGCCCGCCGTAATCAGAAAATTGTTCCCCGCTGGTATTACCATCAGCAAGAGCTTTTTCAACCGCGTCCGCGGCAAGCGAGCCAGTTGTCAACGCAAGATAAACGCCCGATGAAAAAACAGGGTCAAGAAATGCAAAAGCATCACCAATGAGAACTAATCCATCCGTCGCGCAATTCTCCGCCCGATAGGAATATTCTCCGGTCACCCAGTATTCGCCAAACTGCTCACCCTCTGAGAGATGCTCCTCAACCCATTTGTTTTCTTTAATTTCGCGCTCGTAAATTTGGGCTAAATCACGACCATCTCGATAAAGATAATCCCGTTCGGCCACAATTCCAGTACTTACAATATCGTCCTTGAGCGGAATATTCCAAAACCATCCTTTCCCTTTTACATAGGCAACCGTTGTAGCTCCCTCGTCAATACCCGGATCCCGCTTCGC
>DIHU01000211.1 GCA_002420315.1 Akkermansiaceae bacterium UBA5688 | reverse complement strand
AAAATTCACTTCATCCTGGTATTAGCCCTGTTTGGATTACCTTTATTCGGAGAAAATAAGCTCTGCCCAATCATGGTAGAAGATGAGATTGACGAAGAAGAGGTAGTCGAGTTCGAAGGTAAAAAAGTTTTTCTCTGTTGCGGAGGCTGTGTCAAGAAGTGGAACAAGTCACCGAAATATTACATTAAAGCAATGGCAGATATGTTGCCTCAATTCAAAGGTATGGAGAAGCAACTCAGACTAGATGAAGTAGAGCTTATAGCTCAAAAATTTTGTCCAGTCTATCAAGATAGGGTTGTCACTCCTGAATCCCCCTCCGTGGAGCTCAATGGTAAAAAAGTTTTCTTATACAGCACGGGGGCACTAAAGCGCTGGAATCGTGATCCCGATAAATATATTCAAAAGGCAGTTAAACTAGGCATCCTTCCCCAAGACCCCAAAAACAAGAAAATTAAGGGGATGACTAATCCCGTCAAAGCCTCTACATCAGCAGAAAAAGAGTAGGTAATCCAACTGCAATCAAGAGTATGAAACATTTGATTGCAACGTTAAGCTTAAGCCTTTTGTTTGGATGTGGCGAAGAAGTAAGTGATTTGGCTAAACCGCCAGAGGCAGTATCTGCCAGCCGGCATTTAAGGCATGAGGTCGAAGGTGATACAGTCACTATCACTGGCTGTCACAAAAAGGCATCAGGATCGCTAGTAATACCTAGGACTATCGAAGGCAAATTAGTCGCTAAAATCCAGAGACTTGCCTTCAGCGACTGCAACAGGCTGATAAAGGTCACGATCCCTGATAGCGTCACCAGCATCGGGGACTATTCCTTCGTGGATTGTAGCAGCATAACAAGCATTACAATTCCTGACAGTGTCGACAGCATCGGCTGGGGAGCATTCCGTAACTGCAGCAGCCTAACCGCTATTACATTTCTTGGAGATTCTCCTAACATTGTAAATGAAGCTTTCACTTTCAGAGAGTCTTCACCCACCATCTACCGCAAATCGGAAACAAAGGGTTGGAATGACACGCTCGCAGGAAGGCCTATAAAGCTAATCACTGAAAAGCGTAACGGAGTTTCTTTGACCCCCGAACCTTGAGCCGTGATTCGTTTTACCAGGCAAGGGGAACAAGGAATCAGGATACGGCAAGGGGGGCGATGTCTCAAACCCCACAGATTCACCCCTCCCCATTCCTAGTTGGGTGATGCCGCTTTGAGGGGGCGGGATAAGTTGTCTCAACGGGGGCGAAATAAGTTGTCTCAGCGTTTCAAAATCCTTGGTTCACGAAGTTAGTGTCCCCTAATCCAACGACAGGAATTCGTAACTGATCGTCAGCACCAAAGATCAAAGTAGTGATCTAGAGAATGATTCACAAATTGAAGCTTCTGAGTTCATAAACAGAAGCCGTCCCTCGTAGTTCGTAGTAGGCCCGAGGGGCGGTTTTTTGATCGAGCAAAATCCTCCAAACCAATTTCCTCACCACAGATTAACCTCTCCACTTTCCTGATTGGGAGATGCTGCTTAGAGAGATCAGGATTGATCAATTCAACGTGAAGCCCTCTCCCGATTCCTGCTTCAGGGATCATGGATCACGAATCTATGTCATCCTGATCCGGAACTACTTTTACGGTTTCAAGATTGACTAGCTCTTTCACTCTCGACTCTTGATTCTCTTAGTAATTAATTCGGAGGTCCAAATTCGGGATGGCACACAACTAGCTCCCACCTAACAAGACTATGTTTAAACTTACCCTTATAAAAATCATTCTCATCACTCTCGTATTTAAGAATGTATTCGCCGGAGAACCTTCCAGCATCGATAAGCTCAACAATACTCACTACAAATCAGCGTTTGATACTTTTTACAATTACATCGAGATAGTGAACAAAAAAGGACTTTCCCTGAAGGAGGTTCAACAGTTATTCAATCCTAACTTCTGCTTCAAAGGGAATCCAAACATAGTAATGGAATCATATGAAGATATCCACAATTTTTACTCTTCAATTAAGAACGAGATCTACCCAAAAATCTGTCACCCTTACAAGTTTGTGAATCTAAAACTGCACAAATTATGCTACCTACCTCTAACCGAATCATCGGTGAAAATTGGCCTCCTCGATGTCTTTGAAACAACCCCAAATCGGACACCTCGCTTTAAGATGTGCTTCATCTATGATCTGATTCGCGATTCAAAAACGAACAAATGGTTGATGAATGGACTACAAGAAGTAAGGGTCAAAAATTATCCTGAGAAATGGAAACAGGTCGACGTTCGAAGTGATATGAAATACGATCTGAAGCGCCCGATTTCTGACCTCAAACCTTTACTTGCATCCGAAATTAAATAGCGGCAAACAGTAACCTTAAATAAAAAATGAACAGCAGAATAATCGCAGAATTTCATGTCGAACCTAAAAAACTATCTGAATTTAAGGAGGTCATGAAGGTAGCCCTTGTTGACACCAGAAGTTTCAATGGATTTATCAAGCTTGAGATCGTCGAGGATGTTGAAAACTGTATCTTATACGCCCTTTCGGAATGGGAAAGTCATCGCCATTATGACGACTATGTCGCCTGGCGTTTGGAAACCGGACTGGGAGATCTTTTAGATCAATACCTAGTGAAAGGGCTTGAAGGATTTAAGCCCCACAAAGTTATCGAAACTAAAATGTAATCTATACCCTTTCCTGATTGGGTGATACCACTTAAGGGGGTTTGTCTCTTCACAAATCTATGTGACACAAAACCGGCTGCTAGCGCGCATGAAAGGTTAAGCCGTGTTGTCTTTTCCCCGTTATAAATCTAGTCAGGATTGTAATTGTTAGAAAAGGATCAGCTTAATAGTTTATTATGAGTATGAAATCTTTGACACCTCTTTTAGCCTTTAGTTTTCTCATCGGATGTGATGGAGAAAAAAGTAACGTAGCTCCTTCTAAAGATTCTCCTAACAAAGCTAATTCTGAGGCTCCCTCTTACGGTTCTCTTGATGAAAAAGAGCAACCTACTCAAGATTCTCTTAAGGAACAGCAGTCCGTTACTCAAGAAGCAAAGAACACTTCTTTACCTCCAATTCCAGAGCCAATGGACGCAGAGGCTATTATAAAACTCTGGTCAATGGATCATAATCCAACTGGTTTTATTGAAGAGATGAAAATAAAAGACCGTCCGGGAACTTGGGAAGGTATTGCCAATTTTGGCCCGGCTAAGGATAGTTTGTTTCAATCAGAAGAATTCTCCTACGATTCAAAATGGGTCGATCGGCGCTTTACCGTCGAGAAATTTTCAAGCGAGGCAAATGGAAACAATTATTTGGTAGCTACCTACCTTCCTGATGAAGATTCTTTTATACTGTGGGCTCTGAATAATGGTGAAATCAGTCAGGCTAAGGGGAAGAGACTAGAAAAAAACGGTATTAAATGGCGATCAACTATTTTATCCAAATCAGCTGAGGAATTTTATACTTCTAGGGATTCGAGAATGAAGCCTACCAACGACGGGTTTGAATTAAACGAATCCCAAAAATTCTCGAAGGATGGAACAGCCGTTGGGTTTAGTGAGGCCAAAGCCTACTGGACAGGATTCCCTGGCATGAAGCCCCTCGGTAAAAAAGAGATTCTAGAACTAGCAAAGCTTCCTCATAACCCAGATCTTAAAGATCCAGAAATCAAATGGATGTTACCCAAAGCCGGTATCTGGAAATTCAAAGAGACTGTAAGCACACGAGATTCTCAGCAAGAGGAAGAGTTTACGTATGAAAATGTCACCAAGCGAGTTGACAAATCACATACAGTTTTCACGAATATCAAGGATGGAGAAATAGTTAGCATTGGGGTCGCAGTCCCTAATCCTAATAAAGAAACAGAAGAAATTCTCAGGGTGGTATACTATCCTAGTAATGATGAGCTAGTTCGGGGCATTTCATTTTTGGATGAGGAGTCTGGAGCCGACAACTTCAAATCTCTTCGGCAAAAAGGCTCTGATGATAGCTTTTCTTTTGAGGGTAAAAGAAAATCCCAGTCAAAAAGAGGTAGCTCAAATTTTGCTAGCGCCTTCAGTGGAATACTCAAGTTTCGAGACGATGGAAAACTTATGAGAATTCTTAAATTTGAAGGGGAATGGGTTAAGGAACTTCCAGCGGAAGGTGGGGAACTATCAGAAGAATTACTGGAGAAGAAATTAGCCGAGATTGATTCAGAAAAAGAGACAGAAAAAGGCGAGGGTGCTGAAAGGTTACTGACTTTGAGTGTTGATGGGGTTGAGGTTACAGCTAAGAGAATAATAAAGGATTTCCCTAAGTTTGAATATTTCTACATTACTTCATCAGGTGCCTTTTCTTTGGATGAGCTGCGTATTGGAAAAACATATGCCTCAGTAACCGGAGATCCTTTATCGAATGATCCCAATATCATTTTTTCTGATAGCTTTGACTACCTAGAAGGAGAGAAATTATTAAATCAGGATGGTTGGTTTACAGAAGGACTTCCGAGGAATATGTCAAGTTCAGCTGAAAATTTTAATATTCAAAAAGGATCATTAATTAGTGGGGGGAAAAAGTCTGCCGGAAATCGTTTATCGACAGAGTCTACCGAAACTATTTCAGGTATTGGGATAAAGATTGCTGATAAGGTATCCTTTGAAAATGGAGATAATGTTTATTTAAGCTATTTGATTCGACCGGAAGGCACTATTGGAGACGGAGTTTATGGAGGGTATTTTGGTGTTGGGCTTAAGCCGATCAATCAAGATGGAATTTTTTTTGGTAAGCCTGGTGATCATGAACAATATGGAATCGAAAAACAAGGTGGGCCTTTATTTGCAGCATCTGGTGTGGAACCTGAAGTGAACAAGACATCTTTTGTCGTAGTAAAAATAGAATCGAATTACTCCGGAAAAGAGGTTAGAGAGTAAAGTTGATAGACTACCGAGTCGAATACGAGCCATCACCTGGCTCATTGTTGGTCTAACTCTTAGATCGCAGATAGCGCATACGCTGTATAGCCGCCGAGAAAGAGAAAGCAGGCTGTAAAAACGATTCCCGCCAGCTTCCAGCGTTTGAGATGTGGCTTAGATCTCAAGAAAAAGACCCACGTAGCGATGATGGCAGAGGCAGGGAAAATGGGAATTATGCCAAAAATATTGCAAAGACGCCGGAGATAGAGGGAATGGCGATTGCGCAACCATTGACAACGAAATAAGCGATTAGAAATGTCGTCGCAACAATCACTCACCCCCTCCCCTTTCCTGATTGGGTGATACTGCTTAGCGGGATCGGGATTAGTTGTCTCGGCTTTTCACAATCCTTGGTTTACGAAGCTAGTGTTCCCTCAACTGACGACAAAATTTCGCAACTGATCGTCAGCGCTAAAGATCAAAGTAGTTATAAAGAGAAAGAGTCACAAATTGAACCTTGTGATTTCATGTCCCAAACCGTCCCTCGTGGTTCGTAGCAGGCCCGAGGGACGGTTCTTTTTTGAACAAATCGAAATTCGATTCGATAAAATAATAAAGGTCGTTTTACCCCTACCCTTACCTGATTCGGGGACCATGCTTAAGAGATTTTTAGAACTTCAACCGCTCAATCATTTTCTTTCTTCCTGAATCAAGGGCTACTTTCTTCTTCGGAATAGCGTCAGAACACTCAGACCCAAAAGAGAAAGCGTAGCCGGTTCGGGAATCGCTTTGACCTGCACCGCACCGCCGCGAGACGGCACACACTGCGGAGCGGTGACATAGCCATTCGTAGCGTGAACGCCCAAGGCCGCAAGTGCGTCGAGGTGAAGTGTTTTGAGATCGTCGTTGACGCTCGCGGCACCGATATCCGGCCAGCCGTGGTCGTCAGTAAAGAAAAGTATAATGTTAGGTTTTTCTGCTGCAGTTGCGTCAAAGGCAATCACCAGAAAAGCGATGACAGAGCCGAGGTATTTCAGCATCTTCATTCGTGCGTAATGTGAATCAGAGATCGCGCCAGTCAAGCTTTGGCCAGTTTCCAACTGTGAAATGGCAAGCGGATTCGAGAAACAAGCAACGGAATACATCGGTTCGAGGTTCAAGAGCGGGGGCTGAGGGTACTATTTTGGTAGTTCTGCCGCTGCTCGCGTGTGGTGTGTATATATAGACTGTGAAAGAAGCTAGAAAACAGCCCCCGCAGCCCCCGCAGAAAAGGCCGATTCAGCCCTCCCCTTTTTGACCGGACCGCGAAAGGCAAAACTCAGTTCCGCGTCACGCGGT
>DIHU01000184.1 GCA_002420315.1 Akkermansiaceae bacterium UBA5688 | reverse complement strand
AGGTTGGTCCTTTTTGGGCGGAGGCATAATCTGGGAGCGTACATTTCGCCAAACCGCTAACCAGTGGTCAATATCATCGAGATGTGCCGAAAGATTATCATATTCATCCATCGTGAAATCTCCTTTCGAAGCACCATCACCATGGCAGTCGAAGCAATAATCCTCTAAGAGCAGCTTGATCTCTTTCTCGAATGTCACATCGCCAGCAGCCAATATCGGTGCAAGAAGAATGGATAAAAATCGCTTCATCGTTAAATATAATACGCGTCAAAGGAGTATTTTCTAATTCGTAATCCTGGAAAATTTTGTGTCATTCCTGTGAGATATGATTGGTTTTCCTCACTATCGCTTCCCTGGAGGCCCTCAAACTTCTTGCCGTTACGCGACTCCAAATATGACATAATAATCATCTAATCAAACTAAACTAATCAGATGGATGCAGCACGAAGGGCATCATCTCAGGAAATTGCCGCAAAGAGCCCATCTTAACGAGACCTGAAAATTTCGCTCAGTAACGATTCCTCAACCAGGCTACCGATACCATTACCCTTAGCGTTTAAGCGACTCTGAATATCGCTTATACAATAATCATCAACCACTTCCATGTGGCGACCGGTCGCGTAAGTGAGGAAGGTTGTAATTAAGTGCTTTGTGAAAACCTCTGACCGGGTTGACACCAAAATATCCCGAAGCTCGCTAAAACCTGTAAACTCCTCACCCGATGGCATTTCGCCAGAGGAATCGACCTTAAGTTTGGGAGCGTTCTTTACGAAAAGTGGCTTGCCCGACCTTGGATAGTGAGTGCGCCATCTTCCTAGTTCATCAAAGGTCTCAAGCCCGAAACCAAGTGGGTCAATCTTACGATGGCAGTCGGCACAGGTCTTTGATTCCCGGTGCTTTTCAAGTCGCTCACGCAAGGTAGTCGCCCCTCGAATGTCGGGCTCGATAGGCGGCACTTCGTCCGGAGGAGAAGGAGGGATCACACCCAGAATATTCTCCGACACAAAAACGCCTCGGGTTACAGGGGAGGTATCGACACCATTGGCACTAACGGTTAGGACAGCTGCCATCCCAAGAATCCCGCCCCTACGGTCTTTTTCAATAAGCTTCACCTTCCTAAATCCATCTTTAAGTCGTAGTGTTTTCGCTTCGGGCAAACGGTATACAGCTGCCAGATACTTATCAACGAAAGTGAAATCAGCATCCAACAACGCGCCCACCGGTAAATTTTTCTTCAGCAGATAAGCGAAGAAATGCCGAACTTCCCCCTTCATAGACGCCGGCCAGTTTTCCGAATAGTATCGACGTGCCCTTTCTCTCGGCGGAGGCATACCACCCAAATCGCGAAGATTGAGCCAAGAGTCTAAAAAACCGTTCACGAATCCTTCCGAACGATCATCATCCAGGAGACGTCTTACTTGATTCCTGACAACTTCTTCTTTCGTCAATTCACTAGAGGCCGCTAGTTTCAATAACTCCTCGTCTGGTGGCCTCGCCCAAAGCGCATACGAAAGCCTCGATGCTAAATCAAACGGCTTCAACGCTTGGTCATTTTCCGGAGTGATCTCGCTGAGATAAAAGAAGGACGGTGAGCATAGGATCAGCTTCAATGTATCAAGAACAGCTTGACGCGGCTTTGCCCGTTCATCGACTCGCTTGCGATAGAAATCATGAACTCGCTTCCGGTCAGATTCAATGAGGGGTCTACGAAAGGCCTTCTCCGCAAAATGATCCAAATGCTCGAGAGCCTTTTCACGCTTGAATCCCTCTTTCCCAAAAATCGCGATCTCTTCTAAAGCCCCATTTTTTTCCTTAATTGGCCCATTGACTTTCACCTCCGAAATCCGGATATGAGGCAGCTTCCCTTCGCGCAAAAGAGCAGCACGGCTCACCCCATTAGAGGGATTCTTAAACTCGTCTTTGTAGCGCCTATTGAGTTCGAGAACTGACCTCCGAGATTCATAGGGACCATTTGGAAAGATAAACCGCGGCGTCTGTCCCTTCTCAAGCCAGACCCTGAACTCAATCCACTCAGGCTTTTTATCCGGCACAACGGAAGTCGCGAGGATAGGTTCGATACCCTGGGGATAATGAATGTGGCCTTTGGTGGCGTCTCCCGGAACTACTCCTAGGATAAAGGGTTCACTTAGATCAATCGCGAAGATCTTGGGATCGTAATGAGTGTCGCGGTGCATTCCCTGCACTAAAACCTTAAGATCATAGAGGCCCGAGACCGGAACCCCTTCCAAGAAGTCTTCGATATGCCCGTAGCTCCCCTGCCGGGTATCGGTATCTGGCTGCTCATAAACACAGAGAAATTTATTCTTAAAAACCGCTCGGTGGGAACCAGCCAGCTCCTCGTATTGTATGAAATTGTCTTTGAAATGCCAATCTTTAGCCTCCATCTCCGCCTTGCCGAGACGATTTTCAACCAAGCGATGAGCAGCTTGAAAATATTGATCAAGCAGAAAACCTGATGTCACTAGACTCTCACCAATTGTATCGATATGTCGGCTGGTCTTCTCCTTAGGAAATTCCGCAGTTAGACCAAGAGTGTCCACTCGGCGCCCAAAGAGAACCTCCAAAGTATTTTCATACTCTCGATTCGAAAGCCTCCGCATCACGGTCTTTCCGCCATTACTTTGAAACCGACCTCGAGCTGCCTTAACCTCAGATCTCAAAACCCGTAGCACCTCTAGCCGCTCCTCATCTTTGGGTTGGCCCTTCTTTTTCGGAGGCATCTCCTTGAGCGTGACCTGATCAATGATCTCGCGCGCCATCACGAGATCTTGAATACTTTCAAAAGGGATCTTCAGGCTCTCAAATTCCCGCTCTCCCTTTTCGGAAGCAGAATCGTGACAATCGTAGCAATAGTTATGGAGAAAATCGTCCACAATTTCGCGAGACGAGGCTTCGGCTCCCGCAAAAGACGACCCCAGCACAAAAAAAACCAGAAGCCCAAAAATGATCTTTGTGACAAACATCAGCGACTAAGAGAATCGACCGGTACTGTTTCCAAAGGAATCAGTCTCAACACCCATGCGCTGCGCTAAGTCGACGAAGAGGTTGCACAAGCGAACCTTGTTGATTCCCTTGGTCTCGACCTTCTTGAAATCACCATGCTTGTATCCGCCTCCCGCCACAATGATCGGGAGATCGGAATTGGTGTGGGAGTTCCCGTTACCTATTCCACTGCCGAAGAGAACCGAAGTTGCATCGAGAAGTGTCCCTTCTCCGTCTTGAATCGATTCAAGACGACCAAGAAATTTTCCATACTGCTCGATTTGGTAGGTCTCTAACTTAATCAAGTTGGTAATTGCATCTGCTTTATTACCGTGGTGTGAAAGGCTGTGATAGGAATTATGAATCCCGAGATTTTGAGGTAGAAAAGAACCTCCAATTTCAAGAGTGGCGATCCGAGTTGAGTCAGTTTGCAGCGCAAGTGCGATCAATTCGTAAAGTATCGGCAGGTCATCTACCGTATTTTTGTTGGCTGGCTTCTCGAAGGGAGCATCAGGCTTCGGATGATCAGCCCAGCGGCGGCGTAAGTCGATGCGCTTCTCGACGTCACGAATCGAAGTGAAATATTCGTCCAGCTTTTCGCGATCCTCACGATTCACTTTTTTGGAAAGTCCTTTGGCCTCATCATTGACAGCATCAAGAATAGATTTCTGTAGCGCATTCTCACCCTTGCGCTCCAGCCTCCGTTGCGGATTATCATTCGAAAAAAGTTGGTCAAATAGATCCCCCGGATTTGTGATCGGAGGAACTCGGACCCCTGATCGAGTCCACGACATCTGACACCCCCCGTGAATGCCACCTTCTGATCCAACCGTAAGTGAAGGAAATCGAGTCTGGTTACCAACTTTCTCAGCGAGGTATTGATCAATCGTAACATTTCCATTCTTCCGGTCCCGTGCTTCGGAATGAAGAACACCGGACAAGAACGAATGAACTGCAAAGTGCCCTCCTCTGATCCCATGATCAAGACCACGATAAACAGTCATTTTGTCCCGGACCGACTCAAGTGGTTTGAGCAAAGTCGTTGATTCGTATTTGGAGCCTTCAGTTGAGGGAAAGAAACTCTTTTGCTGAAAACCAAGAAGATTTCCGACCGCCACAAAACGCCGTGCACCAATCCCAGATCCTCGCGTGGCGTGAACAGTTGCAAGCGAATTAACATTTTTTGCTAATAATGAAGATAAACCAGGAAGAGCGAGCGAAGCTCCTGCTGTTGTCAAAAAAAAGCGGCGGCGGTTCAACGATGAGTTCATTGGATCCTAGTGTTACGGTTAAGTGATCAGTCGACTTTCACGACCAACAAAGATCGCGACGCGGAATTTGAGATTTCGATTACCTCCTCATCTTCTTCCAATGTAAGGCTAAGTGTCCCAGCCATTGAATTGACAGAAGATAAAACGAACTCGGTTCCCGGGAGGAGCTTCAAGTCAGAAAGCCATTGCAGAAAACCCGGCTGATCCTCCCGCACACGCTTCAAAATATAACACCCGGGCTGGCAATCCGCCAAGATGGCCGTTCCGTCACGCGTAATCTTACCCTCGGGACTCGGGATGGGGGATCCATGAGGGTCATGGGTGGGATGGTGTAACATCACATCCATCCGCTTTAAAAGGCAATCGGAAACCACGTGCTCCAGCACCTCAGCCTCCTCGTGAACCTCTGCCCAGTCCAACTTCATTACTTCCACCAAAAAAGTTTCAATAAGACGGTGTCTTCGCAAGACTTGCATAGCGGCCTTATGGCCTTCTTCCTTGAGCCTGACCCCACGACGCGGGCGATATTCGATTAAACCCTTTTTCTCAAGCTGGTTCATCATCGTTGTCGCTGTCCCGGGTGTCACCGAAAGCTTTTCAGCAACGTGACCAATTAAGACTAATCCGCCACCATCGAGCGACCCCTGAAGGGACCAGATAGCTTTAAGGTAATTTTCGACAGTGCTGGAAGGCATCTCTAGAACGAATGCTATGCGAGCTTTTCGGGATTACGAGACGAAACAAAAAAGCCCGGACTACTCTCAAAGTAGACCGGGCTGGATATTTTAGTTAGGAAGTCTAAGGACCTGTTAGGAAACCTAGAGCGACTTCTTAAGGGTCGAAGAAGGCTTGAAGCCAACGGACTTAGAAGCATTGATTTGCATTGCTTCCCCTGTCTTTGGATTGCGTCCCATCCGGGCCGCACGATTCTTAACCTCAAAAGTTCCAAATCCAATAATTTGAACCTTAGTATCTGATTTTACACCTGCGGCGATGGAGTCAAGAACGGCAGCGACGGAGTCTTCCGCCTGACGCTTAGTTGCTTCATTTCCGAGGGCCTTCTGGACTGCTTCGATTAGTTCACCTTTATTCATAGCAGGACGATCTTCCTGCAGGAGGATATTTTGTAAAGCCAAAATAAACCTCAAACCCTTTATTTATAGGGGTTGACGCACCTACAAGTTATAGGATGAACACTTATTCCCTCTTAATCGCTTCAGCCGACCGTTATTGGATCGCCAAAATTAATTTTTTTTCAATACTTAAACCTGATGGATCAATTGCCGGAAAAAGTTTTGCAGTCTTCCTGCGATATTTTACGGGGAGTCCGAGTCACCCTGCCCGACAGGAAAAACCTCTCTCGTGAAATTAAAGACGCGGACCGTGCACAAAAACGAGGCTACTATCTTCCTGATGAGGACGAACGCCTTCGCGAAACTTATCTGAGATATCTTTCCGGTCGCTCCGTTCTCTGGCAAATGATCGACGATTTGGCCCCCTTTCTTAAATCGAGGGACCTGAGAATTTTTGGCCTCGCATTTTGTGCAGCTTCTATGCTCATGCGAAGTTCAAGTTATCTTATTGGACTTGCAAAGGAACGCCCCGTTGTTTTGGCAAAACTCGATGAGGCAGAGCCTCGATATCAAATTCCCCGGAAAACATTAACACAAATTTATCACAATCTAAGTTCGACTCGAAATCGTTGGCGCTACCGTCAGGCCCGCAATTTTTTCCAAAATAATCAAACGCAAATTGATAAAGCTCTTCAAAACTCGAACATGCAAGACATTGCCGTTTGGCTCATGGAAGAAGAGCCGTATTTTGCTCAAGGCAAAAGAAACCTTTTTGGTGTGATCCTCAAATACCGAACCTACTCGCTGAGCCGTAGAACCAGCTCTGGTTATACCAAGGTGATGTTCCATTTGTTCCGCCTTACCGGCTCTGCCATTGCCGACATGAAGCAACCTTTTGTAAAGTCTTCGGGAAAAGGCAAACGGGTCACAAAAGAAATCATTGAAGAAATCCGAGGTAAACTTCAACCAGGTGACATTTTCATAACACGCCATGATGATGCCATGAGCAACCTCTTCCTCCCAGGTTTCTGGCCTCACGCAGCCCTTTACATGGGGCCACTATCTGACCGGGACGATCTTGGACTTCTAGCCTATGGCGATCAGTCGGCTCATGTTCTTGAGGCCAAAAAAGACGGCGTCAAGCTGCGGCAAATTGAAGAAACCCTCTCCGTAGACTCCTTCGTCATCCTTCGTCCTAAAGTTTCAGCGGCAGAACTCCAGCAAGCTCTTCAAAAAGCAATCACCCATGAAGGAAAGCACTATGATTTTGCTTTCGATTTCCGAAAAGCAGAACGTTTGTGCTGCACGGAAGTCATCTACCGGGCTTTTCACGGAATCGGGCGGTGGGACCTAAGGCTTATCAAACAAAGTGGCCACCTCGCTCTACCTGCAGAAGAATTGATCCATCAAGGGTTGCAAAAAGGGCTCATTGATGTCGCTATGATTTTCGGTGTAAATGGTGACACGGTCGAAATAGGCCCAAAGGCCAGAGATCTCCTTTTATCTACCCTAAAAGACTGATTCCGTGCCCCACTCTTGCCCGATCAAAATCCGCTGCTAATATCTTTCCCATGTCCAGCCAACTCGGCCAACTTTTTCGCATTTCAACCTTCGGCGAATCCCACGGAGGCGGGGTCGGGGTCGTCATCGACGGCTGCCCACCACTTATTTCTCTCACAGAAGACGATCTTCAAATTGAACTCGATCGTCGTCGCCCGGGTCAATCTGAGGTCACAACACCGAGAAATGAGCCAGATAAATGCGAGATTCTCTCCGGAACCTTTGAAGGAAAAACTTTGGGGTCGCCTATCGCCGTTTTGGTCCGCAACAAGGATCACCGCCCGGAGGCCTACTCCGAAATGTCCGAGAAATATCGACCATCGCATGCTGACTACACATATGACGCCAAGTTTGGCACACGCAACTGGCAGGGGGGTGGAAGGTCTTCAGCTCGAGAGACAATTGGAAGGGTCGCTGCTGCTGCTGTCGCAAAAAAGGTTATCAAACATTTCTATCCAAATTTGGAAGCTCTAGCCTGGGTCAAATCAATTCAAAATATTGAAGCGAGTATCGACCCCCTGAAGGTCACTGCAGAGGTGATCGAATCCAATGTCGTCAGAACCGGTGATCCCAAGACGGCAGATACGATGGTTAACCGTATTAAAGAGATTCGTTCAGAGGGGAATTCCATCGGTGGAGTTATTGAAGGCGTCATCCGAGGATGCCCTCCAGGGCTAGGAGAACCAGTTTTTGACCGTCTGGAAGCCGATTTAGCAAAAGCAATGCTCTCTATTCCCGCAACCAAAGGCTTCGAAGTCGGATCCGGGTTTTCAGGGACAACCCTGACCGGGGCCGACCATAATGATCATTTTTACATGGAAGGCGAAAAAGTTCGTACCCACACAAATCACTCAGGTGGAGTTCAGGGCGGCATTTCAAATGGGGAGCCAATTCTCTTCCGCGTCGCTTTTAAACCCACCGCTACCATCATGTCAGCCCAACCCACGGTTTCCAAAGACCATCAAGATACCGAACTGAAAGGACGGGGCCGTCATGACGCCTGCGTTTTACCACGAGCAGTTCCTATCGTCGAAGCAATGACGAACTTGATCCTCTGCGACCACCTTCTTCGCCATCGAGCCCTCTGCGAAAGCTAGAGTTCAGGGGCGGAAAGAAAAAGTTAAGTCAGCGGTATGAGAAATCTCGTTCACCAGCATTCTACGCGGTTTGGACAAGCCCTCCCAACTCTCAAGAAAGACAATCTCTCTACGCTCGTCGTTGTAACCTACGATGACAGAAGCATGAAGTGGTGAACGCTTCTTTTTTGATGGCATTTCTTCTTCAGAAGGTCTTTCGAATCTTTGATCCTCCCCCTTTTCAAATTCGCGCGATATTTGCGAGTGCAGTCTATCGCGCTGGCGGTCCCAGCGACGCCACACGATGACGGGCATGCCAGCCCGAATTGAGCGCCTCACAATTTCATGATCGTAGTCACTTACCCGGTTAAGATTGAAACGTGCCTCCCTGGCTACCGAGCTATAAAGCCCTAGCATATCCGAGCCCGCCGCAGAACCGGTGTTCTTAAATTTTCCAGCAACCGCAAGCCAATCTTCATCAAGATGCAAGCCAAGATAACGGGCAACCATTACGAGAGTATTGAGTCCACAGTAGGGCCTATATCCCTGCGGCACGACCTCTACTCCATTAAGAACAACATCTCCCCGGTCCGTCCTAGTGACCTTAGCAGAAAGAGCCTTGAGACGGTCCCTAGTTCCTAATTCTTCCAAAGAAGCATCGAGCCAAGACTTAGTAACAGTTTCTCTCTTTCTCAGCCTAACTCTTAATAAACGATCCTTGGCCTCGAGCAACTCAATTAAGAGCCCTGATTCCTTATATTCAAACTGGCGATAGATCGCCCGTAAGCCCCGGGTCCTCCCCCGCTTGAAATCCCGGGGTGTTTCATCAAACATTTTGAGATTCC
This sequence comes from Akkermansiaceae bacterium UBA5688, assembly GCA_002420315.1. Classification (GTDB taxonomy): domain Bacteria; phylum Verrucomicrobiota; class Verrucomicrobiia; order Verrucomicrobiales; family Akkermansiaceae; genus SW10. The sequence continues at coordinate 21,617 of DIHU01000184.1, read as the reverse complement.
CAACAAGCTCCGCTGCAGTACTGCCATAGAATTTCTCAAATTGAATTTTTCGTTGTTCGACACGTTCTTGCAAGAGGGTTTCCGCTTGTTCAGCGGACATCCCGTCAGGAATCCTGCGATCAAGATAACCGAAAAATGATCCGGCATCAGCAAAGGTAATCTGAAGTTCTTCAAGTTGTCCCTTCCGTTTCGAAGCTCGCACGAGAAGAGCTTGAATACCAAAAACCTTGGGGCGAGCCATCAAATAAGCCGAACTGACATTAGCGATTCCGGCATCAGCTTCCCATTCACCGGGCAAGGCTTCTGATCCATCCCAAATACCCGAAGCTAACAAGACGGTGGTTAAATCCTCGCCATTAAGAGGACTATCATGTTCCGCAAGCGCTCCAAGAACTGCATTTGGAAGAGCCTGCAGCGGAGCTATTAAAGCCCACATGAAAAAAGCCATTTTCATGTGGTGTCGAACACACCAATGAAAATGACCCTGTAGCATCAATCTTCAGAAAGTTTAGTTTGATCTCACTCTTCGCCCGATCCTTTAGATTTCCCTTGATCAGAACCTTCGGCTTCCTCGTCGGGGGCATCACGATTAATTCGCAAAAGCATTTTTTCAGTTAAGCTAGTCGCGTCCTTCGCGTAGGCAAGGATAGGGATAGAAGCTCCGCTTGAACCACTTTTATCAAAAATATAGTCATACCCTTCAGCGTCACCGAACTCGCGGACCATCCCCATAATTTCCTTACGCAAAACCCCTAATTCAACGGCTTGTTTCTCTGAAAAAGCCGTTTTCTTCCGCGTAATCCAAGCAATTCGCGCATCCTCACGAGCCTTTGCTTCGACCCGGGTCGACTGCGCTTCACGTAATAACTGCTCCTTTTTTTCACGGGCGAATGAGGGAGTTTCAGCTCTCTTTTGCGTTTTGGCTGCCTCGTCCATTAAAGCTCTAATTTCCTCGGCCTTCGTCTTGTTTCTTTCAATGATCTGTTTTTCGTAACCTTTAAAGGTTTCGAGAACAGGGGCTGATTTATGAAACTGAGCGAGAAGTTGTTGCATATTTACAATTCCTATCTTGTCGTTCTTGTCCTGCGCGAGAGAAGACGAGGTAACAATAAGAGCTGAAAAGAATACAGCGATGATTTTTAATAGATTCTTAACATTCATAAGGGTGAATAATTTTTTAGTTAAACTGATTTTATTTCGGAGCTTTGACCTTGGGCTTTGCTCCACCAGGGGTTTCCAATGTGGCAGGAGACGGAGCGTCTTTGTTTAATTTCTTAAGAACCGCATCAGTTAAGTCGACGGCATTCCGGGAGTAAATTAAAAAGGGCGTCCGAGAGGAAGTCAGCCCGGATTCATCAAAAACTAGGTTCACATCAAGAGTGGCGGCGTGCTCGCTAACAGCAGTTTCAACCTTATTCCGAATGTCATTTATCATTCCTACCATTTTTTGATTCAAGGACCGCCGCTGCTTCTTAAGGAATTCATCACCTTCCTTAATTAGGACAGTACGGGTAGCCGCGAGCTCTTGGGCGGAAGCTGCAATTTCCTTGCGCTTCTTTTCAGCAAGCGAAGGATCGTTGAACTCATTTTGCTTCTTTGCCATTGCCTCTTCGATGGCCTTGATCGCCTCCACCCTTTCCCTGTAAGCCGCATCAATTGAAGACAATTCTACTTTTTCTTCAGCCTCGGCAGCCTTTTTTTCGTGAAACTCACTAAGGAGCTTCATCATATTCACGGTGCCTACCTTAAGCTCCCCGGCTGAAGCGCTCAGGGCCATTCCAAGTGCAAAAATAAGAAACCCAGTTTTTTGAGCGATATGAAAAGGCAATGAAATTCTCATCGAAAATATTTTATTACGGAGGGGTGTGGGAGGAAGAGTCTCATTCTCCACGGGGTTCCTCCAGCTTCTTTTTTAGGGCTCCAAATTCTTTGCGTAACTCCGGAAGACGGGAAAGCGCAGCAAGCTTTCTTTGCTCTTCTCGAATTGGTCGCGCCGGATTGCCCATGTAAACGCCTGGCTTTTTAATACTCTTGAAAAGCCCGCTTTGAGCTGCAAGGACCGACTGATCCGTAACTTCGAGGTGCCCGGCAACCCCGGCCTGGGCGGCAATAGTCACATAATTACCGAGGCGACTGCTCCCGGCAATACCGCACTGCGCAACAACCAAGCAATGTTTCCCGATCTTAACGTTGTGGCCAATTTGCGCCATATTATCGACCTTCGTCCCCTCTCCCACCACTGTGCTTCCGAATCTAGCCCGATCGACGCAGCAATTTGCACCGATCTCAACATCGTCCTCGATTTCAACGATGCCTACCTGCGGAGTCTTCTGGTGCTTGCCATTTACAAGATCAAATCCGTAACCGTCCGAACCAATCACACAACCCGGCTGCAAAATAACTCGGTCGCCGATCAGACAGGCTTCCCGGATAATAACTCCAGGGTGTAAAAAACAGTCCTTCCCAAGCGAGACGTTCCGGCCGATCAAACAGCCGGCGCCAATGATGCTTCCATCACCGACCTTAGCACCCGATTCAATCACAACCCCGGGAGCAACCTGTACCTTGTCTGGATCAATCTCGACATCAGCCGCAATGTGGGCACCTGGAGAAATCCCAGGCTGGACAAGAGCTGATTGGGAGTGGAAATAGTCAATTACTTTTGAGAAGGCTACCGAGGGATTATCAACTAAAAGCAAATGGCATCCGGGCATCGACGAAAAATCGCCCTTAGGCACCAGAACCAGCGAAGCCTGAGTCGCCCTCAATTGGGTTTCATATCGAGAATTACCTAAAAAGCTAATCTCGCCAGATCTAGCATCAGTCAGCGAACTTACTCCAGTGTAGACAAAATCATGATCTTGACTGGGCGAAATGCCAATCAGATCATGGAGTTCTGTCCAACCAAGCGACACCAGCGATAGCCAACTTTGGTTCGTAAGATTTATTCTTCCTCACTTCCCTCGTTGATTTCAGCGAGGAGGGAGTTAGTAAGATCGGTGGTTTCGCGGGCATGTAGCACGAAAGGAATTCCTTGATTGCTATTGGCAGAAACGTCAAAAATAAAATCGTAATTTCCCTCTTTCGCACGCTCGCTTACAGCTCGCTGAATCTTGACCAAAATCCCCCGCATTTGCTTCCGCATTTTGTCGCTAAGCGCGCGATTTCGGCGATTGAGAAATTCCTTTCTCTCCCGTTCTTTGGACTTTCCATCCTGAGCCAAGCCGTTGGACTCCTTAAAGAAATCAGCTTTCTCTTTCTCACCTATATCCTCTTTCTTAAGCTCCTCTCTAATCTGCTGAAGTTGAGCGTCTATCTCACGGATTTTGGCCAGACGCTCATTATTGTCACGCTGGATTCTTGCCCGCTCGATATTTATTTCACGCTGAACCTTACCGGTCTGGTAATATTCGTTAAACAAACGCTCCATGCTAACGGTAGCAACTTTTAAACTCTGCTGTGCATGAACGACAGGAGTGAGGCATAAAAAAACGACGAGAAGGCTAAGGAGTGACTTTTTCATAATAAATTTGGATGAAATGAATCTTGTTAGCTTTTTATGAAGAATTCTCGATGTTACGTCAACCACGGGCTTGGAATTCGTGTCATCCCCCAGATTTCGAAGCGAAAAAAGAGGACCAGACGTCAATTATAATGGACATTCCACGAACTCTGGAGGTCAATTGATAAGGTTTCCCATGGAATCTTGTTCAGAATCCAAAATATTTCCTCATGATTAAAGTCACTTCGGAGGTCAAAACGATTACTCAAATCACTCGCGACCTCCCAGGCCCTCTTGTCTTGGTTCCTACAATGGGAGCTCTCCATGAGGGGCATCTAGCTCTAATTCGTCGCGCCCGCCAATTGGTTGGCCCCGACGGAACCGTTGCCATCTCAATTTTTGTCAATCCTATCCAATTCGATCGCGACGCCGATCTGACTAACTACCCCCGCCCGCTCAAAAATGACCTCGTCCTCTGTGAAAAGGAAGGAGTCGATCTCGCCTTCACTCCGGAAAAAAACTTTTTCTACCACTCCGACCATTCAGTTATTGTCACCGAGTCTCTTCTTAGTAAGGGACTTTGCGGCTCGAGCCGTCCCGGTCATTTTGACGGAGTTCTCACCGTCGTAATCAAGCTTTTCAATCTCCTCCAACCCACACTCGCTGTTTTTGGAGAAAAAGACTTTCAACAAGTCGCCCTGATCCGCCGGATGGTTCGAGATCTGAATATCCCAGTTAAAGTCATCGAGCACCCTACTGTTCGTGAGCCCGATGGACTAGCCCTATCCTCTCGCAACATTCGCCTTACCCCCCAACACCGTAAAGATGCTCCAAGAATACAGCGTGCTCTTTCAGCTGCCAGCGACCTTGCCATGACCGGAGAACAGAACCCTGCGGCCTATCTTCGAAGCGCAAAAAAACATCTGCTCGCAAACGCCCCAGATAGCTTCTCCATAGAATATCTGGAGCTCATCGATGCCGAATCCATGCAAGCCATTCCCAAAGTCACGAAGCCCGCTATTCTCGCCACCGCTTGTTTTTACGGGAATATTCGTCTAATTGATCATGTGAATATCCTGGATGGTTGATCCACAAAACTTCCTTCGGCTCAATCATGAGGCAGATTCAAATCAAAAATGCAGAGACAATTTGGCTCTATTGGCTGGACCCTTTATTTTTAAGAACTCAAAAGAAAATGCTTGGTTCATTGAGGCCGTTTATCACTTCACCGCTCAAATTTCAGCCCAAGAATTTATTTAGAAAGCGACCATTCGGCACAGGGACTGAACAGCTTATGAAGAAAGGGCATCCAGAAAAATCGCTCTTGTCCAGCCCCCTGAAAAGTCTAACATTCATGTCATGAAACTGATCATTCTCTTACTTATTCCCTTCCTCTTCATTTCCTGCTCTGGCAACCAACCTCAAGAACGTAGGGCCGTGCCACCTCAAGGAAGTGATGTCGGCAGCAAACCTTGGAACGATCCTTCGGTTGGACCTCGTCCTCAAGGCATCTTGGGCGGAATGGAGCAGGGTCGATAAATTTGTCACTGTAACCGTCTGAAGTGAGCGATTCGGCTAGCGAAGAACCGATCCACGAATCCTGCGATGCATGCGGAGAACTTTTAGACGTAACGAGCTTCAGCCCGTTTGAGACCGTTGTCTGCCCCAGCTGCTCGGCTGAGAAAAAGGTAAAGCGGATCTTTGGAAACTACCGCCTTGAAAAGCGCTTTGCCACCGGAGGCATGAGCGTCATTTTCGTTGGCTGCGATACCACACTCAATCGCAAAGTCGCAATTAAAGTTCTCAACGAGGAATACTGTAACGACGAAGTTCGCATCCAAGCGTTCGAAAACGAGGCCTGTCTCACCGCAAAAGTGAGCCACGCCAATGTCGTTAAAATCTTCGCCGTCGATCGTGCGCACGGTCGCTTCTACCTAGTCATGGAATTACTGGATGGGCGAAGCTTCGAGCGGCTCATGGGGGAACGCGGAGCGCTTCCCGAAGATGAGGTTCTCGAAATTGCTCTCCAAATTGCATCTGGACTCAAAGCAGCCAAGCGAGCTGGCATTATTCACAGGGACGTCAAACCCGGTAACATTCACATCTCTCCAGAGGGACGCGCCAGCCTTCTAGATTTCGGACTCGCCCTCATAACCCACGATGGAAGAGCGCAAGCCACAGAAGCTTGGGCTACTCCCTTTTACGTCCCTCCCGAGGCTCTGGAACGTGATACCGAAGATTTTCGAAGCGATATCTACTCATTCGGCGCTACTCTTTACCATGCTCTAGCGGGAAATCCCCCATTTGAAGCAGCCACTAACTCAATCAACAGCCTTCGTAAGGCCAAGCAAGCTATCCCAAAGCTCTGTAAGGTGGCTCCGTGGATCAGCCAGAATACTGGCGAAGTCATTGACCGCATGATGGCCTTTAACCCGGACCACCGCTGGTCAAGTTACAGCAAGGTCATGAAGGCACTCGAACAGGCCCAGCTCACGATTGACCAAGGGTCTTCTCCCCCAATTCATCTCGAAACCAGGATCAAACGACGAAAGAGGAAAACAGTTTTCAGTATTATTTCTACCGCCATTGTAATTTTAGTGAGCATTGGCTTAGCAATTTGGCAAGCGTGGATGGAAGTTACCACCAACCCTAAAACACTTGCCGAATCCAATGACACTCCGAATAAAGAGCCCAAGATCTTTAACCCGAACGGTGGAAACCAACCAAACATAGAAAAACGATGGAGTGAAGCTCGTCAGCTAATCGAATCTGGCAATTACGTAAAAGCATCTGAGAGATTTTTATCCATTTCACGCGATCCGACTGTGTCCGGAATGGAGCAAGTCTGGACCTCTTTGGAAGCATCGATCGCAAATTCTTTGGCTGGTAACCCCGGTGTAGCCCGACGGCTAATCTCAAAATCCCTCTCAGACTTTGAGACCCTTCCTGAACAGCACTCAAAGCAGCAGCACTATCGGGAACTCTGCTTAGTGCTGGAACGCATCAAACCTCCCACAAGCAATGATATCCCTGAAAAGCCCCAGAACATCACTGTCTGGATGGGCACTTTCGCTATCGCTCTTAAACTCTGGGAACAAGGCAAATGGGAGGAAGCCCTCCCCTTATTTGCCAAAGTTCGCGGAGCCGAACTACCCAACAAACTCTCTTGGTTTGTCATTTATCAAAATATAGCTGATGTCTATTTAGGGGATGGTCAGATTCTCGCCAGACTCAGAAAATTCCCTCCCCCGAAAGACCGGCAAGAAGCCAACAGATTGATTGGCGAAATTACTATTTCCTCAAAAAACCTCCGTTCTATCGGACGAGCCAATTACAATTTGGATGCCCGTTTGACTTACCTTCTCCAGCTTCGCAAAGAATTTCAAACCAGCCCAAGATTCGTCCACTCCTTGACATGGGAGAAATTTCAGGGACACCTCAAAAGTAAAGGACGAACATACTGCTTCGATGAGATCGAGGCGTTACTTCAAAACCCGCCGGAAGATGCTCCATCAGAAGCAGTATGGGCTTGGTATTACCTCCAAAGGAATGCTGCTGCTTTCCTGAATAACATTGCCATCCACAACCAGTGGACCACCGAGAAAAAAAATGGTGAGAAAATTACTGTAGTCTCTGGAGATAGTAATGGCTTAAAACTCGATGATGGCTCCGTCATCCCTTGGTCTGAACTCAAGCCTGAAACCTTATTGAATAAAGGGGTCAAAAATGAAGCTCAGGCCATTTCTTTCGCTTGGTTAGTCGGCTTAAATGAGAAAGCCGAAGATTTGTCCGAAGATTTGTCAGGTCGCAACGAGGAATTTAAGAGCACTTGGCGGCGCGTCATTATCGCTACTTCACAATAGATCGAGTGATCCTGCTCGAACTATGCGTGACATAAAAATAGAATTTCCATGAAACACTTATTAACCGCACTCTAACCTTAATTCCTAAGGGGAAATAAGCTCTAACATCTCTGTTAGATTTTCTCGAAAACAGCGAAAGCGAAAAGAAGGGCTAAAAACATGATTGTGATTCCCCTCACGATGTTCGTAGAAGTAAAAGATAGGTTTAGTATTCCAGTTGGTCTTGCTCACCTATGCAATCCTTTCTCGAGAACCTCAAAGACAATACTATGACCATTTAATACTCCAATTTTTGAGCTAGCGCTTTGAAGAACTCACTAAACAAATGAAGTATTTATTTCTCGCCAAGTTGATCCGACTGTTCTCCTTTACTTTGGTGAAATAGCCATGCCAACGCGTTTTCATTACGATAGGTTCTATCCCAAGAATTATGTCCAACTCCTCTGTATTCGGTGTATTTCACCTTGCCGCCAACTTTCCTAAGTGCTGCCACCATATCTTGTGACCGCTTTGTCTTAACGGCATTATCAGATCCCCCGTGGAAGACCCACAGCGGAATGGTCTTGATTGCGTTCGCCATCTCAGTATCACCACCCCCGCAAACTGGGATGGCTGCAGCAAAGATATTTGGCATTCGCTGAAGAATGTCCCATGTTCCAAAGCCACCCATAGAAAGACCAGTTACGTAGATTCGCCTCTTGTCCACAGGCAGTGTCTTGATGGATTCACGTAGCAATTCGATTGTAAGTTGCATTGAATCTGATGGCTCAATTGGCATCTTATGGGAAAGATCTCCCCACGGTGTATTGACCCATTGCTCGCCAGCTAGACACTGCGGTGCAACTATGATTGAGGGCACATTCTTTCTCTTTGAATATGCCAAAAGATCTTTAACCCCGTGGATCAATTGTTTCTTGTTATCGCTACCTCTTTCACCAGCGCCATGAAAAAACAGAACGAACGGATACTCTTTCTTGGGATCAAGCTTTTCGGGAAGGTGTATCCTGTAGTTCAAGAACTTCCCCTTTGCAGACTTAAAAATTTTCGCATCAAAATCAGTCGCCATTCCCACTGAAGCGGTGAAAAAAAATAATAGGGATGTCAAAACGACAGAACGTAATCGGCTGTATTTCATATTTAAGTCCTTCTTTCTCTAGCGGACGTCAATCGTCCACCACAAACTAGCAGTAGCACCCTTTTGAATTAAAGGTCAAGATTGAGATTATCAGAACCATTACGACTCGTAGCGACCAGCCTCTTGGCAGGACCCGCTCGTTCGCTTTTACCTACTCGGAGGGTATTAGCGACTTGATTGGAATTACCGCAAGCTCGCCACTATTCAAATTAACGTGACGGCCATATTACTCTAATACATATGGATCTGAAAGATTCAAGACCCTTCCAAACTCGACGCAGATCATTTTCCTGAGTTGCCCGGTGATTCTCTTGATTTCTGCAGCGGAGAAACGAAGAACTTAAGATCGGGGAAAATACCATGAAAGCATAAAAGACTAATTGAAAAAGCTCACGACTGTCTACTCCCCTCCCAGTTGTGTTTGGGATAACGACCCGCGAGATCTTTTTTCATCTGTATGAATCCCCTCTCCCAAAACCCAGACAGATCACTTGTCACCTGCCACGGCCTCTGGTTAGGCGCTAGGATCTTCGCCACCAGAGGATGGCCATTGGCTATCGTCGGAGTCTCCTTCACCCCGTATAGTCGCTGGACTTTTTCTTCAAACCACGGGTCATTACCAGCGGCGTAAAGAACCCTCGTATTCACTCCATTTTCCAAAGTAATCTTCTCAGGCGCAAAGGAATCCATGGCCTGGCGCTGCGGGACTGATAACCAATCATGTAGGACCCGCCAGGGGTCGCGATCCTTGACCTCCTTGAAAGTCCTTGCCCCAGCGCAAATCTGCGCGATTGCCATCTCACGATCCCCAGCATCAAACCCCGGAAACTCCAATTCTGGCATAGCCTTGCTCAAAAAAGCCAATCGCGCAATCCACCGTTCAACCTTGGCATCCCACTTCTTCAACACCAAATCACCCGCGATTACCCGACCCGCCAGAAGCTCGCCTGCGAGATTAGGGTCAACCTCCCCTCCCCGCTTTTCCTCCAGGACTAAACCACGAAAGGTTCGTTGCTTTACCGCTACCACCCGGCGTGAAATTTCATCGAAAATAACGTTCTCTGAATCATTGATTTCTCCATCCAGAATCCAATCTTTCGAAATCTCAACACATCGCGATAAGCTCACCGAGCGCTCTCGTCCTTCAACTTCGATCATGTCAGCGGCCAAAAACAAAAGAGTATTTCGTACTACCGATTTTGGATGTAACTTTCCCTTACGACCGCCCACCACATGACACACCGCGCTTCCTTGATCTCGTCTCACCGCCAAGCGATCACCAAACGCTATCAACATCGCTCTAGCACAAGCCTCGCCACGCTGACGAAAATCTGGCTCCTTAATTCGGTCGCCCCGTTTTTCAAACAAACGACAAAGCTGCTGAAAATTCTTCCAAGTTTCCCGAGCGCCTCTCGCAAGCACCCCAAGCCCGTCGCATTCACGCGGACGAAAATCTAAGTTTTTCGCCGCCATCATCGCCAACCATTCCGCTCCAAAATCATTTCCCCAACCAGGCTCTCCTTCTAAGAACTCGCTCCACCTTTGCCCGCGCCCAGCCCTCTTAAAAACCCCCTCGCCTTGTAATGCCGCCGCAACAAATAAGACCTCGCCCAGACAATCTCCGCCCTGAAGCACAAGAGCCGCTAAACGTGGATGTAGAGGCAGCGCCGCCATCTGCTTCCCCACTTCCATTAATCGCCCCCCGGAATCCAAGGCAGCAAGCTCGATCAGAAGCTTTTCCGCATTAAGCCAGCGCTCGTTCTCAGGTTGATCCAACCAACGAAAACCCATGACTTCATTCACACCCAATCGCTTTAAGAAAAGGATCGCTTCAGCCAAATCCACCCTGCGAACTTCGGGTGTTTCGAATTCTTTCCGATTACGGTGATCACTCTCGCTCCACAAACGCACACAGCGACCCGGCCCAGTGCGACCCGCACGGCCCGCCCTTTGGTCAGCCGCCGCTCTCGCGATCTTGACCACACCCAGCGAGTCGAATCCGCGCGCAACATCATAACTCGATTGACGAACCAAACCGGAATCAATCACCACCTTCACACCCTCGATTGTCACCGAAGTCTCGGCCACATTGGTCGCTAGAATAATACGCTTCGAACCATCCATTTTCAGAGCGGCCCGCTGTGCTGTCGGACTAAGAGCCGAGTAAAGCGGACAAACCTCCCACTCTCTGAGCGCCGCTACGTTTTCGAGCAGGCTCTGTGATTTCCGGATCTCATACATTCCCGGCAGGAAAACAAGAATACGATCACCCGCGATCAATTCATGCGCCTCCGCTTTCACTGCCGCTGCCACCCGATCCCAAACTTCCTCGTGCCGATTAAGCCCTCGTCGCCCGACTTGCCCTTCTCCTCGATACGTTATCTCAACCGGGAACATGCGCCCCCCAGCTTCCACTAATTTACAAGGTTCCAAGTAATCTTTTAAACCACCCGTTTCAAGAGTCGCAGACATCACCACCACCCGCAGATCTGGCCGAACACTTTCTTGAAGATCAAGCACACGTGCGAGCGAGAGGTCAGAAGACAATCTTCGCTCATGAAATTCATCAAAAACAACCGCTCCGACTCCTGAAAGTTCAGGATCATCCAGCAACATTCGCTGCAAAACTCCATCGGTTACAAAGAGAATCTCGGTCTCCGGTCCCGATTGATTTTCAAAGCGAACCGCGTAGCCCACTCCTTTTCCCAGTAAAGTCCCCATTTGTTTGGCTACAAATTCTGCCAACAACCTCGCAGCCATCCGCCGAGGTTGGACTACCACAACCTGCCCCTCGCACTCGCCCCGAACCATTCCTGGGACAGTGGTAGATTTGCCTGACCCAGTTGGAGCCTTGAGCAGAAGCCGACCCTGATCAATCGCCACCGAAGCGCGAATCTCATTTTCGACTTCGTTTACCGGCAACCTCACAGTAAAAGCAAAACATTCGCAGCCGACATTCGCACGCCAGATTTTTTGAAATGTCTATGCAACATCTGGCGTTTCATCTCTTGCCTATCCAGCTAATCCCACATAAACTCTGCACATGAATACGATCATCGCTTTCCTCGGCCCCATTGGAGGTCCCGAGATGTTTCTTATCTTTATGGTTCTCCTCCTCCTTTTTGGAGCCAAGAAGCTTCCACAACTGGCCCGAGGAATTGGTAAGAGTGTCGGTGAATTCCGAAAAGCCCGCGAAGAGTTTGAAGATGAAATCAGAAAGGGAGGTGAAGAGCTCGATAACGAGGTCAAAAAATCGGATGACGATAAAGTCTCGAAGGCTCCCGGCTCTGAGCCAAGGACTGAATCATGAAACGACTTGATCAAATTATTTTTAAAAACGCTCCGCGAATCCTTCTCGGGGCGTTTTTTCTGTGTTGCTCCTGCGAAGAGAAGGCCACACCCGAAGAGCCTTCTGCCCAGAATCCCGGTCCAGTTAAAAATTCCACTCCTGTAAAGGAGTCGGGGAACGTAATTCAAAAAATATCCACCAAACCCGCAGAATCGACGGAAGCAGCCGCTGAAACTGGCGAAGGGATACGTTTCATGGCCTATAACATAGAAAACTATTTGACCATGACCCGTTACGTGACAGGCGGAGGAAAGGTCAGTTCTCCAAAGGACCCCAAAGAAGTCGCAGCCCTTGTTAAAATAATTGTAGACGAAAAACCCGATATTCTTGGGATCTGTGAAATTGGAACCGAGGCTGACCTTAAAGATCTACAACAGCGGCTCAAAGCTGAAGGCCTGGACCTCCCTCATTACGTTCACACTGGGGGTATCGACTCGACACGTCGACTTGGAATCCTTTCCACCTTCGCTATCGCTGGCAACCACTCAAAGCAGGAACTGACCTATGAAATTAATGGCCACGAAAGAATGATGGGACGTGGCATTCTGGACGTTACGATTGATCTCCCTGGAGGCACGACCCACTTCATCGGCCTTCACTTGAAATCAAAACGGGAGCTCGAGGACTTTGATCAAGCTGAGATACGCCTGAATGAAGCGCGCCTTGCTCGTGAGCATTGCGATGTAATTTTTGCTGAAGATGCGAACGCGCGAATCGTTCTCTACGGAGATATGAACGACACCCGCAAGACTCCACCTCTCGCCATGCTCATGGGGAAATACAAGAGTGATACTTATATGGGAGACGTTTTCGCAAAAGACTCGCGAGAGCACCTTTGGACCCACTTTTGGTCATACCAACAACAATACGCCCGCTTTGATTGGGTCATGATCTCGCCTTCGGTATATCCAGATGTGGATCAGGCAAACTCCTACATTGCCGATCCCGAAATCTGGAATGACGCTTCTGATCACCGTGCGGTTGTTGTCACCTTGAAAAAGTAGTTCAAGTGCTTTTTCTCTTGAGACAACGGTGTGAAAAATAATGATTCTATTTACCGCCAATCCAAGCAATTGCCCCTGGAACGATTCTTCGCCAACCGAGAGCCCGCACGAGACTTGCAATCGCCTCACCTTCTGAACGACGCGACACCAAAGCAGTCTCTTCCAACATTTCGGCAACAGTTCCCGCAGCTGCTCGCTCAACCGGCAAAGTAAACCACAGAAAGGCAGTCGCAAATCCGAGAGATGCGGCAACAACTCCCAGGCATAAAGTTGGAGATAACCGGCCTATCACCATCGCAAATGCCATCACAATCATAGTAAATGCCGGCATTGCCGACCCAAATTTCACGGCCCATTTTCGCCAGCTCACCACCTTTTCTTGTCGACGAGCCATAAGGACAAGACCTGCCAAAATACCTGCTTCAGCGACATCACGAGCTTTTCTAGACTCTGCAAGCGATGGCGAAACAACCAAACGAGTTGGCCCCAAGATCATAAAAAGGCGTTTTTTCACCTGAATCTCGACGTCTACGGCCCTTCCTTTTTTTAGTATTCTCTCGATCATTTCATGACCAGAGATCGACATCTCGAATCCTCCCTCTTTCCGAACTATCCTGTCGCTCAAAAATTTTCGGGCAGTAAATGAAATAAAAACGGGGATCAGCCCCATAAGAAGAAGAAGTTTGGCCATCTCGTGTTAGTTGATACCTTCGCCTTATATTTGCGAATTTTGAATTTCATTTTTCACCTTTTCCTCCAGACTCCGCCCCCACTCCTAAAAGAACTAAATTATGGAAGAAGATACAGAAGGACCAGAGACCGAAGTCGCACCCCCCTCATCCTCCAACCAAAACATCGTAATGGGGATCGTAATGGGCGCAGCCGTCTTACTTCTCCTCGTTTTGATAATCACCAAGAAATTTAATATTAGCGGAAATAACATGACAGATCCTGCGGTTGCCGAACTCCGTAAGGAACTAAATGCACAAAAGAAAAAAAGTGACCAGCTACGCTTCGCCGGAATCTCAGGAGACCCACAGGCTCTCGCCTTTCAGATCAAGAATGACACCGATGCCCTCGCTCGCCTCGTAAACTCGAGCGCCAGTGACGCGGCAGCTCTGCGCGCAGCCCAAGCTGATGCTTCAGTTCTTGCTGCTACGAATGCCGAACTTCGTATAGAAAGGGATCAATACCGCATCAATGCGAATCGCGCAGTGGAACTTCAAAACCAACTTGAAGTAGCCCGCCAAACATCCACCGGAATGATTAGCAAAAGTGAATATGACCAACTTAGGACTAAGCTAGAGGCCACAATGGCCGAAAACAAGAATCTGCGTAATCAGATATCTGAAATGCAAAATGACAAGTAAGAAACCACGCATTCCTTCGGCAGAAAAAGCCTAAAAAGCGAAAACCGCGCGGTCGAACCTGTCCACCCAGAAAAAGCTCACGCTAGAACCGCTCAGACAAATTTCATCTAGTCCCTTCGAGCTTCAAAGTTTAAGCCTGACAAAGAGGCTTGACTCATAGAGGTCATCATTTTCTGAAAAAAAGCCGTCCGAGCGCAGGAGATCACACACGGACGACTTGGCAATTTCAAGGCGTTTACCAAACGCTATTTTTCAATAACGACGGGACCTTCCGGAATGACTGAGAGCGCTGTTCCAGTTGAACAGCAGCTGGCCAATCCGAGAACAATGCATCCCAGTGCGAGGGTAGTTATCAGTTTTTTCATAAGAGTAGTTTTCAGTCACGCGCCCGAATCATGGGAGCCTCTGCAAATGGTCGCGCTCCTTGCCGCGCCCGAATTTCAGCCCCAGGCTCTTTTCCTTTTTCCGTGAAAAGGGCTAAACCAACAACCCCAACATTACGAGTTCGTCCATGACGAAGATTAGCATAAGATGAATTCACTGATGAGAAGCGGAAAGTAGCCACTTTTTCATGGCTGATTCGAAACCCTTTCACTTCAAGAATTTCACCAGCACCAATAATATAACCACGTTTTTTTGTTGATCCAGCCTTCCCGTCAATAACGTCAAGACCATCGACCGTAAGAACGACTTCCAAGCGAGCATCACTGAGATTTTTAACCCTAAGTCTATAGTCTCGACCCTTCTTTCCGATGACAAAACGGGCCCCACGCCACCAATAATTATCTAACATCGACCACCCGCTATGTAATCCCCATTCCAGCATCCCTCCGGCCGTCTTTTGCATCCCTCCTCCGCTCGTCCGTCGATCCACCCCTATTTCACGAGCACCATCGCTATCATTATAGCGGATCAAAGAAACATATTTCGGCTTAGCCATGGCCCTCTTAAAATCTGTATAACCAATCGGTGACTCAATTTCTTTGCCCCAACCCGTAGCAATGCCAGTGCGTTCCTTATTGTCATTACTCTCCTCTGAAGAAACTCCAGTAGTGAGCGGTGAATAAGCAGTTGAAATATTGCCAGCCGTAGGAAGAGGAAGGTCAGCTCTTTGAGTTACGGTCGGAGCAGAACAACTCGAGAGAAACCCCATAAGCAATAGCGCACCGGAAATAACACGAACAGCAACTTTCAACTCCATGACGGTGCTAGAAAACCAGCAAATGATCTATTCGTCAAATCTAAATGCTGTTTTTTTAACATATTAATTCCTTAGTAGGAATGAAATTTATCCTCTGAACTTCGAAACAATCCAACTTTCTGGCAAACAAAGAAAAAAATCCGGCTAAACGAACAACACAAAAAGCCACCACGCCCTCAGAGTTTTAAAGATGTGAGCCCTCAACGAGATTTTTGGCTTCTCTGGGCTCACCGAAGCAGGTTCCAAGCACAAACCAGTGCTTTCACTCCTGCCATTTCAATGGATGGATCACAGCCTACTCCCCAGAGAATGGTGCCATCATCCTTACGCAATTGCACATACGCTGCGGCATCGGAGCTTGAGCCTCCTCTTACCGCATGAGAGCGGTAATCTGTCAGCGTAAAATCTTTGAGGCCAGTTTCTTCAAGACCTTGCACAAAAGCATTAATAGGACCGTTACCGATTCCCTCGACGATTTTACTTTCTCCATCCATTTCAATAACCGCCTTACAAGCTAATTCACCACGTTCAGCGCTATGATAATCCAATTCATAGTTCTTCAGTATTAAATGGGAATTTACATTAACAAATTCACTAAAAAAGACACTCCCCACCTCTTCGGCGGAGAGCTCCTCACCTCTCTGATCAGCAAGATCATAAATCCGCTTACCGACCTGAGGGTGCATCGTCTTTGGAAGATCATAACCATGCTCCTGATCAAGAATATAGGCCACTCCACCTTTTCCAGACTGAGAATTAATTCGCACGATCGCCTCGTAACTCCTTCCGATGTCATGCGGATCGATCGTCAAATAAGGGACACCCCATTTTTCGTCTCCATCCTTCGCACGGCGATCTAAGCCCTTTTTAATGGCATCCTGATGACTACCTGAAAATGCGGTGAAAACCAATTCCCCTGCATAAGGCTGCCGGTCAGGAACAATCATTCGGGTGGTCCGCTCGTAGACTTCGCGGAGGCTTGAAAGGTTCGAAAAATTTAACCCGGTTTCGATTCCATGGC
The DNA here is from genome assembly GCA_002420315.1 of Akkermansiaceae bacterium UBA5688. Lineage (GTDB taxonomy): Bacteria > Verrucomicrobiota > Verrucomicrobiia > Verrucomicrobiales > Akkermansiaceae > SW10. Next base: position 5,172 of record DIHU01000184.1, on the reverse strand, counting down.
TATTCATATTCAACGCCACGATAACAATATCTAAATTCCCAGTTCTCTCACCATTGCCAAAAAGTGTCCCCTCTACTCGATCTGCTCCGGCCATCAGGCCAAGCTCGGTCGAAGCCACCCCTGTGCCTCTATCATTATGGGTATGGAGAGAAATAATCACCGTTTCACGTTTTGAAACATTGCGGCACATCCACTCAATCTGATCAGCGTGGACATTCGGAGTTGCCCACTCAACCGTCGCCGGAAGATTCAAGATGATTTTCCGCTCAACCGTTGGCTGCCAGACATCGATTACTGCTTCACAGCACTCAAGGGCAAAATCGAGTTCGGTGTCAGAGAAGCTTTCTGGAGAATATTGCAGAACAATCTCCGTATTGGGAATGGTCGGCACAAGTTCTTTAACCACTTCAGCTCCAGTAACGGCGATCGCTTTGATATCTTCTTGTGAAGCATCACCAAAAGTAACACGACGCTGGAGAGTGCTCGTAGAATTATAAATGTGCACGATAACGCGACGAGCTCCCTTGATCGCCTCGAAAGTTCGCTCGATTAAGTGTCGCCGAGTTTGCACTAAAACCTGCACCGTCACATCCTCTGGAATACGATCTTCTTCAATTAAGCGGCGCATAAAGGAAAACTCAGTATCACTTGCTGACGGAAATCCGATCTCGATTTCCTTGAACCCTACCTTCACGAGGAGATCAAACATCTCTAGCTTCTCCTCCACACTCATAGGAATCGGAAGAGCCTGATTCCCGTCGCGCAAGTCGACGGAACACCAGGTTGGTGCCTCGGTGATGACGCGATCGGGCCAGGTCCGGTCGGCAAGAGCCACTACCGGGAACGGGCGATATTTGCTAATAGATTCGGATTTCATTTTCTCGTTGTTCGATCAACAAGGAAACGCACGAGCTCCGCTAAAAGGAATATGTCTGCCCTTGGAAATGTCCATTCAATTAAGGAATGATGGGAAATGGCCCAAAGAAAAACAGCGGCTTTAGACTCGATTTAGAGTCCCAGTCGCAATCCTAGAAGAAGAGCCGGGGTGAGCTTCACGGCTCTAGAAAAACTTAGCAGACCGGGTTTGTCACCACTAAAAATCCATTCTAAAGGGCTTTATTACTGCTAGATCTTAAATTGATCATCGAATTTCGACAGCCCGATCCCCCCACTCTTAATCATCATTTTAGTATCATCGATGCTGAAGCTCAGCTCATGCATCTCGGCTTTTCCAAAGCCCTCCTTTAAAGTTCAACACAAAACCACTTTTAGAAACTCAAAAACATCTCTTTAATATACAAAATTCTTCCCATTCCCTCGCCCCGCTTCCATCTTCGCCACACATGGCAATAAGCAGACAACTTCACTCCGTCATCGACGCCTTTGGTAAGCAAGGCTGGCATTGCGAGCAGATTGAAAACCGCGAGGTCGTCACATCAGCATTTGAGGCCCACCACACTCACATTCATCTCCACGCCCAGGCCTTCCCAAACCTGAATTCCCTCGCCGTTGTTGCCGAATCTCCCATGACATTCGATGAGGAGCGGATGCCACTAGCACTAGAGCTTATCATGCGGGCGAACAAGCAATTGACTCTTGGCAACTTCGAATACGATTTCGATCGGAACCTTGTCGTCTTTCGCATCACCAATCTTTTTGACAAAGAAGTCTACGATGCTGATATCATCTCATCCATGGTCCATTGCACGATCGCTGAACTTGACCGCATTATTCCGCTCGTAGGAGTCATAAACCGAACCTCCAATGACCTCCTCGACGATCTTTCCATTCCCCTTCTTCTCGAGCGGGAAGACCTTTTACCTCCTGTTCCAGAAGGGGTCGAAGGAGAGGAGGAGGAACTTTAGCCGCCCTTTTTCCCCACAAATCGGAACGAAAAAAGCCGCGAGTCAGTAAATTCATTAAGCCCGTGGCTTGACGGAACCCATTTCAAGTCCTAAGTCCAAGGCCAAGGATCAAAGGATCCAACCCACTACCATGTCTGTCTTGATTGGAAAAAAAGCCCCGACCTTCACAGCGAAAGCCGTGCAAGGTGATAACATCATCGACTCCTTCTCTCTGGATCAATATCTAGGTGAAAAGTATGTCGTCTTATTCTTCTACCCAAAGGATTTCACTTTTGTCTGCCCTACCGAGCTCCACCGCTTTCAGGAAGAACTCGCTGAGTTTGAGGCCCGTAACGTTGCCATTGTCGGTTGCTCAACTGATTCCGAATTCTCCCACTGGGCTTGGCTCAATACTCCGAAAAATAAGGGCGGTATTCAGGGAGTCACCTACCCCCTTGTTGCTGATATCAACAAGTCGATATCCGAAGCTTACGATGTCCTTGCAGGTGAGGAAATGATCGATGAAGAAGGTAATATTTCCGTCGAAGGTGAACTCGTAGCCTACCGCGGACTCTTTCTCATAGATCTAGACGGGAAAGTTCGCCACCAAGTTGTCAACGATATGCCTCTTGGACGCTCCATCGCGGAATGCCTTCGAACCATCGATGCTTTACAGCACTTTGAAGAACACGGCGAGGTTTGCCCCATGGATTGGCAAAAAGGTGAGGAAGCGATGACCGCAGACCATCAGGGGGTTTCCGACTACCTTGGAAGCAAGTAATCTCAATCTCACCCAAGATCCGGCCCATCCCAATGGATGCGGCCGGATTTTTTTGATATCAAAGGTTGGAAAATGGCTTTAGCTCATGAGTGATTAACCATTGGATTCTAGAAAAACTTGATCTCCAGCGAACTCTCAATAGCTCAGCCCTCGTAATTAAAATCCACTATTCTTTCCAACAAAAACCATTCCGACACTTCGTATTAGGAGCCAACTCGGAATTACCAATTATTTGATATCGGTTAAGAATGACGGAATAGGTAGATAAAATTTTGCTCTTCAATCCAATCAGCCCTATGTATCGAACCATGACTTTAACAAAGAAAACCACCTCTCAAAAGAAAGCCCCGTGGGCTAAGCCGATGTCAAAAAAGCAATTTGACTTCATGCGTGAAATTCTTGCTGCTCCCAGTCCGATTGGACTTGAGGGAGCAATGAGCTACGGAGTAATAAAACCGACCTTCGATAGAATCAAACCGAAGTCTTGGGCAGTCCAACAATTCAAAGGAAATGCTGGTATCGTTCTTGATACTCACCCAGGCGATGATGCAAAACCATCGGTCATGTTTATCGGGCACGCCGACAAGATCCGCCTTCAGGTCCGCAGCATCGGTAGCGACGGAAAAATATGGGTTAACAGTGACTCGTTTCTCCCCTGCACTCTCATTGGCCACGAAGTAAAACTTTTCTCTCAAAAGCCCAAGAAGCCAGGCCAATATCGCGTCATCGAAGGAGGAACAATCGAGGCTCTAGGCGCCATCCACTTCTCCGAACCCGCTCAACGAACAGGAGATAAAGGAATTAAGGGAGATATGCTTTTTCTCGAGCTTCAACTGCACGGCGAAAAATGTAAGGAGCGCGTCGAATCTCTCGGGATCCGTCCTGGCGACCCTATTATTTTGAATCGCCCTATCCGCAAAGGCTTCACTGAAAATACCTTTTACGGTGCTTACCTCGACAACGGACTCGGCTGTTTCATGGTTGCAGAGCTTGCAAAGCTTCTTGCCAAGAAACCTCTCAAAAACGTTCGAGTCCTTCACGCCATCGCTACGCACGAAGAAATCGGACGCATGGGAGCTGCTGCAATTGCCGGGGAAATGAAGCCAGATATTCTTATTGGAGCCGACGTCAATCACGACTACGACGCCGCCCCCGGCCTTTCCGCAAAGCGAATGAACAATCTCAGTATGGGCAAAGGATTCAGCCTCACCAACGGCTCCATCACTAGCGCCTATATCAACAGCATCATTGAAAAGGCATGCCAAAAAGCAACCATCCCCTATCAGATCGACTTCGCTGGTCGCGACACAGGGACCGACGCTATGGCCGCTTCCCTTGCCGGAGTCGACAGTGCTGCCACCTCCATCGGATTCCCGATTCGTAATATGCACACGATTTCCGAAACCGGCCATACTCTTGATGTTCTCGCCGCCATTCACGGGATGGAAGCCACGCTACGTGAAATGGACAAAATGAATCGAGGTAAAGGGATCAACCGGAAGGATCTTCTTAACGAACACCCTCGTCTCGACGAAGCAAAAGAAGCTTAACATTTTGACCCCCTGAAACACCCACCCAAGTTCGGTTAACTAGCTTTCATGGGTTAAGCATCAGATTCCATAGCCGACAGCCAATCTCCTGAATGGACAACTTCATAATCTTCAATTCCTTTCAACCATTCATAGACCCACGCCTTCGTAGGCTCCTGCCTCAAAGAAACGTCAATTCGAATTCGGTGATACTCGGCTTCCACCTCATCTTGAGAACCTATCCCCTCAAATTTATCGAGTTTTTTGAGTAAATCCGCCCCAACTTCGTAAACCTCACCCTTCACTCGGGTGTCCCCTTTTAAAACTAGCCCCGGATACCAATCAATCTTTACCAGCATTCCTAGCACTTCGGCCGATCCCAAACAGCAGGCACCCTCCATCCGCCAATTATTCGAAGCTCCTTTCCGCAGAGCTCCATAAACGAAAAGAAGATCACTCATCATTCGAATCGAGAATTCGAGACATTTCAACCTTCAGCTCCTCTAGCCCCTCGCCCTCCATTGCTGAAATCGGAACGATTGGAATCTTAGGAAAACGATTCTTAAAAATCGCAAGATTCTCTTCGGCACCTTCAAGATCCATCTTGTTGGCAACAACCATCCATGGGAACTTTGCTAGATCTTCGTCATAAAGTTTGATCTCGGTCCGCAAGGTCTGGATATCCTCGATCGGATCACGGAGCTCGCTCCCCGGAATATCGACCACAAAAAGCAACACCCGACAGCGAGTGATGTGGCGCAAAAATTCATGACCAAGCCCACGGTTATCATGGGCCCCCTCAATCAACCCTGGTATATCAGCAACCGTGCACCGCTTCTGACCATCGAGAGTCACAATACCGATCTGAGGAGTTAATGTCGTGAATGGATACGATGCAACCTTAGGCTGCTTCGCTGAAATTTTTCCCAAAAGAGTCGATTTGCCAGCGTTTGGAAATCCAACTAAACCCACATCAGCGATCCGCCGGAGTTCAAAGTAAAACACTCCCTGATCTCCT
>DIHU01000134.1 GCA_002420315.1 Akkermansiaceae bacterium UBA5688 | reverse complement strand
GATCCGGCCAGAGATACGGTGCGGGAGTTTTACCGGCTAAACCATCTTTATCAAAACTACGACTTCGTTCTTCAGAAAAGAGAGCAATATACGAAGCTTGAAAAACGGAAGATGAGCCTGTGGGAAGCTGTTGAGTTCTTGAACACCCTCGTCGACGATTCTGATCCTGATACTGATTTGGACCAAACTCAGCACTTGTTGCAAACATCCGAAGCAATCCGGGCTGATGGTCATCCTGATTGGTTCATTCTCACCGGATTTTTACATGACCTAGGCAAGGTTCTTTGCCTCTTCGGGGAGCCGCAATGGGCGGTAGTAGGTGATACCTTCCCAGTGGGGTGTCAGTTTTCCCAATCCATTGTTTACCCCGAATTCTTCAAAGAAAATTCCGATTTTCGCGACTCACGTTTTAATACAAAACATGGGATTTATGAGCCGAATTGCGGCCTCGATAAGGTTCAGCTTTCATGGGGTCATGACGAATATTTATACTACGTTCTTAAGGAGTATTTACCTGAGCCCGCCTTGTATATGATCCGCTATCACTCGTTTTACGCACAGCATAAAGAAGGAGCATATGACCATTTGATGAATGAGCATGATCACTCGCTCTTTGAATGGGTTAAGCGTTTTAATCCTTATGATCTCTATTCCAAGTCACCAGTCCCTCCCAATGTCGCGGAATTAAGGCCCTTTTATGAAGACCTTGCTGCCAAGTATCTGCCCGACACGATTGCATTTTAGATGCAACGAGTGATGTTAAAAATGACACGTGGATAGAATGAAAAATAGTATTAAGGTTTGTATTGTGGGGCTCGGAAGAGCTGGGCGTTTCCATTTAGCTTCGATTAAGAACCTTGATTCTATTGAGTTGAAGTACGTTGTTGATCCAGGTCTCTCGACACAGGATGACATTGTTCAAAACAATGATTTCATTTTACTAGAAAATATTGAAGAGGCGCTAGCAGATGACGAGCTTGATGCCGCAATTATCTCACCACCCACACAGTATCATTTTGAATGTGTGACCCGCTTTTTAAAAGCTGGCAAACATGTCTTTACAGAAAAGCCTCTTGGAAGATCTCTTGCTGAAATCCAAACCTGTTTTGACCTGTCAGCTGAGCGAGAAAAGGCACTATTTCTGGGATTCCAAAGGCGATATGACCGAAATTTTCGCGCTCTCAAATCAAAGGTTGCAACCCTTGAGCCGGTAAAAATTATTAAGACAAGCTCGCGAGACAATCCCCAGCCTTCATTAGATTACCTAAAGATTTCAGGTAATATTTTTCACGATATGTTGATCCATGATTTCGACATGTTAATCTTTCTTTTAGGAAATGAACCTCCCACTTCGATCTTCGCCTATGGCCACGCTTACGATGAAGACATCAGGAACATTCCAGATCTCGATACCGTAATGGTGATTCTCAAATATAAGACAGGTTTGATTTGCTCGATCGATACGAGCCGAAACGCGATTTATGGATATGACCAGCGGTTAGAAATCTTTGGGGAGGGCGGCATGGCGATCGCTGAAAATGAGCGGAATCATACAGTCCAGATGCATACCTCACAGGGAATGGAGGTTCCAGCGATCAATGAGTCATTCCCAGAGCGATATAAAGAAGCTTACACTGCTGAGATTGAGGATTTTGCCAAAGCGCTTTCACAAGGCCGATTAACAAACGTCCCTCGAAATGAATGTATTTTAGGACATTTGCTTGCTAACGCGGCCCAGCGATCTGTTGAGACTGGAGCTCCTGTTGATTTTGAGGATTATCTAGCCTCCCAGCGCGTTGATCTGCGAGAGAAGTAAACTGCTAGCACTAATCTGGAGCTATCACATTCTTCAATCTACCAATTCTTGATAAACCTCTTCAATAAGATCAACCATTCTTGTTAAGGAGAAATCTTGATAGACTTCCTCACTCAAATTCTGAGTTTCATGGCACACCTTGTCCAAATCGCCCAGCACACATAGGAGTTCCGCAAGGAGCGGTTCAGGCTCAAACTCATAAAAAGGACGCCCCACAAAGTTATCTACTTTTAGGGCTTCATAATTATCCCGCGAAACCACTGGCGCCCAATACGCAGAATTTACCGGAATCACTGGTATTCCGAGCGCCAACGATTCAATCGCCACTCGCCCCACGCCCAAAGTCAATGAAGTCTCCTTAAAAAGAGGATCAAGCGATGGCACAAATCCGTGAAAAACCACCGACTGTTCCGAGGCTTCCGTGAAGGGTTTAGCAACTTCCCTCACCTCTGCTAGCCGGTTTCCATCGCCAGCAATATGTAATTTTGCTCTAGGGAATTGTCGCAGCAACGAAGGCCAAATTTTCTTTAAAATGATAATCAAAGCTTGGCCATGACGACGATCTACTCGGCTTGCATAAAGCAGATTGGGACCCTGAATTTTTTTCCTCGAGGGTATGCGACCCTCAAGACTTATTCCGTTATAAATCACGCAGCATTTTGCGCGAACTGCATCACTCTCTCTCAGAGTGCTTAACCGATTCGGAGCAACAAGAATCATCCTGTCAATCCACCGGCGCATAAAACCAGGACGAGAATCTAATGATAGCCTACCATGGATCGTCGCAACAGAAAAAATGCCAGTGAGCGCTTTTACAATTGCTGAAATTAGGATCGGAAGTCGCTGATGTCCATGGATGATCTCGATCCTTTCAGACCGAATGAGTTTCCGCACTTTAGATACAGCCCCCAATAAGCCAAAATCAGTGAAGCGATGCTGGATGAAAGTTACTTCCGCATTCAAATACTCGACCTGCCTGCCAGATCTCGACATTACAAAGACTCGATGTCCTGCCTCTGCCAGCCCGTTCGCCAACTCCCGAACATGCACCTCGGTCCCACCAAGATCAAAGTTTTTAACCAAAAGTAGGACCTTCATAAATTTATTAAGCTAGAGGCCTTTCTGCACCCCTTGGCTTCTCCACTTGTTAGGCACGTGTTGTAGGATGCAATCTTTGTTTTTACAACACTAGCATTCACAATGATTACCATGCGCCAACGCCTGTCGTATCCTCAACTTCCTCACGTTGTAACGTTCTTAAAAACACGGGTGTTTCAACCCTTGGGGTGGGAACGACAGCGTGATAAGAGAGGCTCAGGTAACTCGACGCCTTCCTTGTCTCGTTGAAGTGGATGGAAGATACGAGCCAACCCAAAAAGCAGGGATCAAAAAACTAAATAGTCCTCCCAATCCAGATTTAGCCTTGGAATTTTATGCCCGATTTTACTCCTCTTCTACCCGTAATCGGACAAACCAATCAGAGTTCGAAGTAGAAGGTGGCGTGAGACGAACCATTACCGATTCTGTTCCATCTCCATTATCGACTGGCGCTCCTTCGACTTGCATCGCCAAGGAAGCAGCCGTCGAAGACCACGGGGTAAGATTATTGGATGCTTGCACCGTATAATTGAGCCCATAGACCGAATACCCATTCCCAGTTTCTCCTGAGGCATCTCCTAGATTAATGCCGCGCAAACGGCGGTAGGTAAACAAAAGGTCTCCCGGACTGGTCGGGTCTTCAACGAGGGTCGAAATAGCGGAATCTCCTACTTTTTTAGGATTACCTCCGGTGGCATATTCCATGAGATTACAAACTCCATCGAAGTCCGGATCTGCCAGCGGCGCCTCATCAATGGGAGAATAAGCTGAAATCCATTGAGCATAACCTTGCACCGCTTCGACAAAGACAACGACTTCATCAGCCTCGCCACCTTCTATTTCGAGGCTTAAGACATGAGTCCCTACCTGATCAAAAAGCACCGATGAGCTTAGACTAGCATCATCTCCAAAAGTTACCATCCCCGGGCCAGATTTCCTCGTCCACTTCACACGACCCAAAGAGAGCCCATTCGCAAGCGTTCCATCCAAAGTCAAATCAAACCCTAGGTCTGAACTCGTCTGCGATCGTTGATGAACTTCCACTGCAATCACATTTTCCCCGGCTACGAGGTCCGCCGGATCGAGAACCCAATCGAAAAAAGTTTTTTCGTCATCTCCTCCAACCGCCTCCTGAGCTGGAGTGGAATAGGTAACTATTCCAGGATCAATATTGATGCGCTCTACTTCATTCCCGTTCAGATAAATCACTGCCCCATCATCAACCAAGAGACTTATGGTAAGTGCGGAATAATCAGACGGATCACTGAGATAAAATCTCCGGCGAAAATAAGTTGTGATCTGTTTTTGATTATCTATTCCACCATAACTAACCGTAGTTGTCTCATCGTTGTCACCATAACCAAACTTCGCTAATCCGACCTGCCAATCTTTGTCAAAATACGGCAAACCTTCCCAGCCAATCGGCGGTGCAAAGCCCTGATCATCGAACTTCCAGTAATCTCCCGGTACCACAAATTGTTGCCGCGATTGAATCAGCCCAGCTAAATTTGTCTTCGTATTAACGGCAACTGTCACATCAAGACCTGCATCAGGAACTTCAATTACCGCTAATTCATCGTCAATGATCGTGATCGAAGCGACTCCTTCCGATCCCAAAGCAAACAAGTCCGTTGCGACCGGTATTACAAAAATTGCCTCGCGTCCTTCACGTATCGAATCATCAATCATTGAAACCTCAAAATCTATACTCGCCTGCCCTGCTGGTATGATCACACTCTCGGGTACTCCTAAAAAGTCGACCCCGCTGCTTGCATCACCGCTCACTGCCAAAGAGACCTCAAGAGCCTCTTCTATCGAACCAACCCGCGTAACTTTAACAGTGGAAGTCGCAGTGCCATTCTCCCAGAGAAAACCGTCAAGAGCTTCAATGGAAACTGCATTATCCGAAGCAATCGAAATCAACGCCGTAGCCTCCACCCCATCAGAAACTGCTGTCACAGTATAAGTTCCAGGAAGGCTGGCGCTAAACTCACCGTCGAGAGAAACATTGGCACCTACTGGAGCCACAGACCAAGTTGGCGTCGCTTCACCAAGATTACGCGACCCACTCAATTCGAGATCGAAGCTCAAATCACTACTCGTGGCGTCTTCTTGATGAACCTCCGCCGCAATAATATTCTCTCCCTCCACCAACAATTCCGGGTCAACTGCAAACTGAATCAGAATTCCCTCATAGGTCGATGATATATCATTCCACGCTTCAGTCTCGGAACTCACGGTCCCCAAAGTTAAATTATCACGAGCAATCTCAGAGCCATTCAAGAAGACCCGCACGCCATCATCTCGCTTCACCGACAACTTCAATCGTGACACTTCGCTCACATCCGTCGCCGAAAACCTCCGACGAAACCAAGTCGTAATGTGCTTGTTCGAAGCATCCGAACCATAACTCACCACCGTAGCCTGGCTGTCACCGTAACCCAACTCGGCCACGCCAGACGCCCAAGTAGAATCATCAAAACTCGCATCTATCCAACTCCTTCCTGGATCCTCCCCAGTATCAAGATACTTCCAAGTGTCGCCCAATGGCACAAAAATTTCCTGAGCTTGAGTATTATTCCAAACTTGTGCTGTAAGCTGTATAGGGGTCGTGATGTCAGCCGAAGTATCACTAGGCGTCACCGTCAATACTTGCGCAGGCGCTCGAGGAACCACTGACAAGTGACCCCAAAAATCTAACCCTTCGAGAGCCGGTCGAGGCGTGACAGGCATTACCATCGATGATTGAAAGACCTCCCCATCTTCCATCGCCTTAATTGTTATTTGCGACGCAGTCGAAAGACCCGCCAAAAGATACGTTCCGTCCTCCATCGTGATTGACTGTTGACCCGATTCTTCCACGAAGACCCGCGCTCCCACCACTGGCAGGCCGCCTTGCAAAACACGGCCACTCACCACTCCGTTACTGGAAGGGTTTCCCACTTTAACTAATACCCGATCTCTAGAGATACCCCCTTTGTGATCCGAACATGTCACCGTCACCGCATACCATCCCTCGCTGGTCCATCGACGAACCGCCTCCGCCTGATTCATACCTTCCGGTGCAAATTCATTTTCGATATCGTAATCCCACGCATACGCCAGCGTGTCACCATCCGGGTCACTTCCACTCGCCGTAAAAACGATATCCTGGCCCACCGGCACAGCCAAAGTATTCGCCGTAAGAGAAACCGTCGGGGGATGGTTGGCTCCTCGTTCCAAAACCGCTGACAATTTTGGCTGAATTAAAAAGTCCGAACTCCCCGAGCCGTTATTCAGACCATGAATCGCAAGGACATTCTCACCTGGCACAAGAGCCTCCAGCCCCAGGTCGACAATGAATTCTTGATAATCTTCCGCCAGACTGTCCCTGCGGTTTCCCGTTGCACCCGAATCCCATTCTGGAAAGCCCGGAGCATTATCCTCAGCAATTTTCACTCCATTCAAATAAGCCACAAAACCATCGTCATATCGCATCCGAAGTTTCAGCGCGGAAATATCCGCCAGATCAAGTCCTCCATTAATGGCAAACGGAACACGAATGTAACAGGACTCGCTGTTGTTTCTCATCGACGATCTTACATCTACCCCCAAATAAGGGAGGTAATTGGAATTAGTATCGTAGCCCACTCCCAACAATCCCGAGAAAGGCCATGCACTGTCATCGAAGTCCAGTGCCGTCCAGTCCGTTCCCGTTGCAGTCTGGGAATCGGGAACAATAGCGGTGCAGGCGTCGTTTTCGGTCAAAAGAGAAACTTCGGTTCCTGTCGCCAGATGGATGTGCACATCAATATACTCATTGGGTCCTGTTCCACCACGTGCGATCGGGGTAACGCTAACATTACTTTCCGAATCGGTGTAAGTCCGCCCTATTATGAGAGGAGCATCCCATTTATCACTATTATCTCGAGCCGTCGAACCACTTCCTTTCGACCCTTCATCGGAGTAGGGTGTCATGTCCAACAAGGTGCTTGTCCCTCCACCACTACCTGACCAATTAAATAGAATCCCATTCAACAAAAAATCATTATCAGAATTTCGATTTGGCCGGCGCCAAGCTGTGCGATAGCTCAACCAATATTTCGAATATAATCCCCCTGACGGAATCCGAATCGCCCGAAGTCCCGTGACGTCTTGATGATCGTTTTGAAAAAGTCGATATGTCCCCGACTGATCACCCGTGGTAATATCAACAATATCGCTGTCAGTGACCCAGTCCAAGCGCCACTTTTCGTGCGCCGTGAAGTGCGGCAAAGCCGGATTACTCATATCACTTCCATTTTGGGCGCTCATCAGACTAAACCGATGTCCATACTCTATCAAGCCGGCCCCATTGCTCGGAGTCGATCCACGCGGACTCAAGTCGCTCGTATAGTTATAGTAAGCATGCGACAAACCCAAGTTATGCCCAAATTCGTGGCCCGACGTCCGCAAGGAAGTGTAGCCCTTCTGATGGTGACTTTTTCTTCCACCCACCTGCGCTATTCCGGCATAACCACCAATTCCGCCATCCGAAATAATGGTGTAGAAATCATAATTCCTATAGTCCCAGTCCAGCCCCTTTGACTGCCCAAGAATAATCGCAGCATCGCGGGCCTCGTCCATCATCTTACCAAGTCCCTGCCCGACATACCCTGACTTGTTTTCTGCCAAAGTGATGACGTCTGGAAAAACCGTAATGACATTCAGTTTTCCATACGACGCAATACGGTAATGCTCAGCAACGTCGTCCTGATGACTCTGTGCCGTTGCTAGAGAAACCGGCTCATACGCTGAATCCTGATCCGCAAAGCGCACTCGTAAATAAAGGATTCTCTTGTTCCCCTCCGTCCATGTGCTTTCTGCTATTAAAGATTCACTACCTCGAACAACCGCTGGACCCGGAGTATCTTCATCCGCCAGCGTCATTGCGATATAAGAATCAAGCTCCTCTTCACTCGCAAACTGTCTTTGCTTACCAAAAGACTCAGCCAGTAATCCCTTTCGTAAAACTGGATCGGGTGAAACCGCCATCACATCATCGATGGAAATCCCATGCACCGAAATCCGATCTTTAGTCTGCAACTCAGCCCGGCGGCCATAAGTAAATGCTCGATAGCGCTTTTCATCCATCTTCACAAAGCACTCCTCGTCCGGCGCCCCAATCGGCCGAACGAACCCGCCAGTGTAACAACTCACCACACGCTCGAACTCTCCTACATCAGAAACCGAGAACTCCAGTAACTCAATAATCTCCTCCGGAAGCCCCACTCGATCCTCATCCGCAATCGCCATCCGCAAAGCCTCCTCCGGATTAGTGACAATTAAGCGTTTCATTGTCACTCTTCGCTCTTGGGCAAGAATCAAGCCTTCACCCAAATCCATCCGCATATCACGATTACGATACGCTTTCACCCACTCCTGAAACTCTTCTGGTGCTTCCCAAACAACATCAATCGTTTCAAAATGCTCCTCCTTTTGAACCTGCTGCACTGCTTCCGCCTCCTCATATCGAGACTCCACGGGACGCCGACTCAACCACACCAGAAAAACCAATAGAACAGGCATTCCGATACAGATCACTCGCACTCGTTTCATTAATTATTCCAAAGAATTACGTATAAACCTCCTTGAGACCAAAAGCAAATTCCAGCAACCCTAGGCGAGAAGTCTAGCGCTTAAAATGGCGGTCGGCAAAAGACAAGTATTGTTCCCAATCATAAGCTGTGACTGCATGTGCCCCATTACGAAGATGGTAGCCGATAGTGCCTTGAACTGGGGTATTGGGTTCCGGTATTTGTGGGCTTGGCAAGCCAGTCTTTCCCAAAAGTTCATAGACAGGAGAAGCAGCGAGCGCGGCGAGAAACTCTCCCTTGGGATCGGCCCACTGATCCTCAGTGGCGCTCGCGACGTAGAGAGGACGAGGGGCCACGAGTGCTAAGAGCATGTGTTGATCGGCTGGGAGTTCTTGTTCCCGATGAGAGAAATTCGCGTGATTACCACAGAACCAATAGCCGACAGGTTTGATCATGTGGTGAATTCGCTCACCAAACTCGCGGCGATAAAGAGCAGCTCCTCCACATCCTGAATTATTGCTAATCACAAGGCCAAAACGCTGATCCTGAGCACCTGCCCAAAGGGCAGTTTTGCCGAGACGAGAATGCCCAATGACCGCAACCTGTTTTGCATTAATAGCCGATTCAGATTCAATGATGTAGTCAAGGATCCGCGAGAGACCCCATGCCCAAGCGCCAATAGTTCCCCATTCACCCGGATCAGGTTTGGATTGATTGTCGCGGTAAAAGAGCGGATGAATGCCATCAGAAAAATCATGTTGATAATTATCTGGGTCAATGTCTCCACAATAAGCGGTAGCAACAGCATAGCCCCTCTTTATGAGTCGTTCGATTTGCCAACGTTCGTGGTAGACACCTCTAGTAGCTTCAGTCGCTCGATTATTCTTAATTCCGATTTCAGACTTTCCAGCCATCCATCGAGGATTAATTCGAATCTTTGGGTCAGCATGGACGGTCTGATTACCGTAAAAATTGAGGCCCATAAAACAGGGGACTTGTTCTTCTGCTTGGTTAGGAAGGTAGACAAGAAGGTCAATCGACAATTGAAGCTTATCATCAATCGTAATTGAAATCTGCTTTCGTGTGGCCCTTCCATTTAGCGCTTGCGGATCGATATCAATAATCCGAGTTTGAAAAGGGCCAAGATCTCTAGTAGGCGTTTTCCCGTAGATATGAGTCTCAAGAAGAGTTTGAAGCTCAGGACGTCGTTTTTCATACCATTCTGTTACGGTTTCAGCCCTCTTTAGGTCAGACTTTAATAATTTAGGGAGCCGGTATTTAGGCACTTTTTCCTCAAGGTAGTTCGTATCGGCTGGCTCTGCGCCATTTAGAATTGAGAAGAGAAAAAGGCCGACAAAGAGCCTAATGCCTAGGTTCCCTTCAAGTGACTTAATCGGAGGTATCATTCCCCCACCCTACGATTTCTGATAAAAGGCACCATTGTTAATTAGATTTAAGATGGGGGGCTCTATTCGATCCAAATCTCGGCAATTCCCTTTTTTGATTCCCAAAAATGAAGCGCTCAACAGTTTAACCTGAAAAATGATTAATCCTGTTGACAGAAATGCCCTCTCGAAAGGAGTAAGCAACTCCATGAAAGTCTTAAACCAGTGGCTTCTCTCCGGTCTCATCTTGACAAAATTCACGTTTGCCGCAGAAGGCACAGATCTTAAACCAACGCCTCTTTTTAACGGCAAATCCCTGCAAGGTTGGACTGCGCTACCTGGAGGGGCTTGGTCTGTTGAAAATGGAGCGATCGTTGGCCGGAGCCCCAAGAGCGAAAAACGCCATGGAATGCTTTTGTCCGCTAAGCAATACTCTGACTTTGTGGTAACCGCAAAGTTCCGGGTTCTATCGGGAGACAGTGGGTTTTATTTCCGTTCAGACCGTGTCGAAACCAACGTAAGCGTCAACGGCTTCCAAGTTGAGATCGACACATCTCAGGAAACTGGAGGCCTTTACGAAACAGGCGGACGAGCTTGGGTACAAAAACCCGATCCCGAAGCTGTGAAAAAACGAGGCTACAAGGCCGGGGAATGGACGACCCTTGAGCTCCGCGCGATTGGCCGCGATATCGAAGTCAAAATTAACAACGTCCTTTCGGCTAAATTGACTAAGGACAAAGGCCGGCTCAAGGGCCACTTTGGCCTCCAGCTCCATGGGGGACAAAATATGCACGTCGAATACAAAGACATTCAAATCACTGAACTGAACGAAGAAGATGGCTTTGTAGAATTGTTTAATGGGAAAGACCTCACCGGATGGCAAACCAATGGAAACTGGGTTGTCGAAAAAGACAACGTCATCACCTTAAAACCTCGCCCCGGTGAAAGTGGGTGGCAGCGCTATCCCGATTACCTTACGACAAAACGTAGGTACAAAAACTTTGTTCTCGATCTCGAATTTAAGTTCAACAAAAAGGGGAACTCCGGAGTCTTCATGCGGATTGGCGATCTGAAAAATCACGTCGACAATGGTTTTGAAGTTCAGATTCTCGACACCCACGGGAAAAAGAAATTTGGGCACCACGATTGTGGGGGAGTGATCCGAACATCTGCTCCCAAAAAAATGGCAGTGAAGCCAGCCGGAGAGTGGAACCGCTACACGATTACATTAGACGGCAGTCAACTTATGGTCATTCTTAACGGGGACCTTATCCAAGATCTCGACTTAAGCCAATCCGCGATGAAAGATCGCCCAGATGAAGGATATATTAGCTTCCAAGATGAAGCAAAACGGATCTGGTACCGGAACGTCCGCATCAAAGAACTTCCCTAAGCTTTTTCCGTCTCATTCCTTCTCAGTATACCGGACACCTCTAAAGGCTTGATCCACTCCCTCTTTATCTTATTTTTGCCCCGGCCTGTCTTTCCTCCTTCCTCACCCGGTCTGTCCAACAGCGACGCCCCCCCTTCCTAGTAAAAAATTCCTAACAATTTATGAGAAATAAACGCATTGTCATTATTGGTACTCGTACGTGGGAGCTCACTTCGATTCACATGGAGTATTTTGTTAATAATGATGCCAATGTTGTCGGGATATTAGAATCACCCACCGAAGGGATCACGACGACGACATCAGGAGGTAGCTCGAGCAAACCCATCCATGTGATCGCTGAAGAACAAGACATCCCAATTATTTGTGGGAAGCCCAAAGATGATGGGATTATGGATCAAGTGCGTAAATGGGCACCTGATGTCATTGTTGTCATAGGGTATCAATTCTTCTTACCAGACGAATTTCTCAACATCCCCCCTATGGGCGTTGTGAACTTCCACACATCCCTCCTGCCCCGTCACTGCGGTAGACATCCAGGCTTCTGGACAATCTGGTATGGTGATGAGAAATCAGGTATGGCCGTCCACTTCATGGACTCTGGATTGGATACCGGTGAAATCGCTTATAAGTCGTATGTGCCAGTAGAAGATGGCGACACGGTCGATACACTCTATGATCGGATCTGGAAAAATGATGAGCCTATGATCAAGCAGCTGCTCGATGATATTGAGACCAACACCATACCCAGAACCCCTCAGGACAAGAGCCAATACACTTACAACTATGTCCCCCATGAAAAAGATTTTGAACTCGATTTCAGACAACACGCTCAGTTGTTAGTAAACAGGCATTTGGTGAAGCCGTTCAAGTCATACATCGTTCTTAACGGTAATCATTTCCCAATTTATGAATGCCAAGCAATTGATGAGCCCACAACATCCCGTAATTTCAAGTTGAATACGCCCTACGAATGCGATGGGAAATTAGTGTACATGACACCAAACAAATGGCTTCAAATTGACCAGCTCATGATCGAAGACAAACCTTATCCTGCGTTAGAACTCGCAAAAGAGAAGGTCGGGGAAATCAAAAAGATTAAAATAGGATAGAGGATCAGACACCATTCTTCTACCATTCGAACCATCCGATGCCGAATGGCCTCGCCTCGTTATGTGCCTAGATCCACAAGCTATCGACTTTCTTGCCGCAATCGCGGAACTAAATTCACCCAAATATGAAGACCTACCGGCCGCCGAAGGCCAAGAAATCTTCGCAAGTCAAACTGACATTTTTGGCACCGCGCCAGAAGCTGCTTCCCAACAAGATATCGAGGTGCCAAATGGCCCCAAACTACGCCTCTACCGTGCAGCCGGTCAAGGTCCGCAACCATGTGTGATGTATTTCCACGGCGGAGGCTGGGTCCTAGGGAATATTGAAACTCATGATACGTTGTGCCGGAGAATTTCCGTCCAAGCGGGTATAACCGTCGTCTCTGTCGAATACCGTCCGGCTCCTAATGACGTATTCCCCGCCGCCATCAATGATTGCTACAACGCAACGCAGCACGTCTCAGATCATGCTTCCGAACTACAAATCGATCGTTCTCGTATCGCTGTTGCTGGAGACAGTGCGGGAGGAAATCTTGCTGCTGCAGTAGCGCTCAAAGCCCGCGACGAAGATAGTCCGCCGATCCATTCACAATGGTTAATTTATCCAATCACCGATGCCAACACAGAAACTGATAGTTACCATAAGTTCGCTGATGGTTACGGACTGACCAAGAATCTTATGACTTGGTTCTGGAATCAGTATGTCCCTGACGTCGAAGAGCGGAAGCACCCGCTCGCCAGTCCGTTACAGGCGCTCTCCTTGAGCGGACTTCCTCCTACCTATTTGCTGAGCGCTGGTTACGATGTGCTCTACGACGAAGGCCAAGCTTATGCTGAGCGGTTACGTACCGCAGGGGTTCCAGTCACCGAACAAGCTCACCCCGCTATGTTGCACGGATTTCTGCATACCTCCGAACCCTTTGATGAAGCTGTCACTGCCATGACCCAACTTACCTCTGCGATAAAAGACTTCTTTGCGTCCGAAGACAAATAAGCATTCGGCCTTTCCACTGCAAATTTCTACGTTTCAAATCGAGCTTTGGGCAGTTAGGATTCCCAATCATGAGCTCGTCCTCTTCACATATTCTTTATCCAATATTACTGTTCGCTTCGATCATCGGCGAGGCTTTCGCTGATAAAGCATTTATCCATCCGGGCCTTCTCCACTCCCAAGCTGATCTGGATCGTATGAAGGTTGCCGTGGCACAGAGGAGATCTCCAATCTTTGAGGGCTTCAAAGTGCTATCAGCCAGCCCACGATCGCAGGCTAGCTACCGTAGACTAGGACCTTTTCCTGAAATCGGAAGAGCTCCAACAATTCGTATGGGCGAAGCCAAAAGCGATGCGGAGGCGGCTTACCAGAATGCTTTGATGTGGACTATCACGGGCGAGCAGGCCCATGCCGACAAAGCAATTGAGATCATCGATGCCTGGGTCGGCTCACTCAAAAAAGTGACTGGGATTGATGGCGTCCTAGCAGCAGGACTCCAGGGCTTTAAGTTTGTCAATGCTGCCGAACTCCTCCGTCACACGGGCTCTGGCTGGCCGGAAGAAGATGCCAAACGCTGCGAGAAATGGCTCATGGACGCTTGGCACCCCACCATCAAGCACTACGCCCACTTCGCTAATGGCAACTGGGAAACCGCCGCATTACAAACAAAGATGGCAATCGCCGTTTTCTGTAATGATCGTCAATTGTTTGAGGCGACGGTCCGATACGCGATTGCTGGAGCAGGCAACGGAAGCATTCCTCATACGATCGTCTCCCCGAGTGGCCAATGTCAAGAATCCTCGCGTGCCCAGCACTATGCACAGCTGGGACTAGGCTTATTAGGTTGCGCGGCCGAGGTCGCGTGGAACCAAGGCGTTGACCTCTATGGCTGGAGAGACAATCGTGTTCTTGCGGGTTTTGAATATTGCGCAAAGTATGGACTTGGTGAGGATGTTGATTACCAGCCCTACCTTGATCGCACTGGGAAGTATGGAATCGGCGGACGTAATAATCCTTACACCAAAATATCCCCCGCCAGTCGCGGTAACTTTTACCCGATCTTCGAGCGCCCGTTCAACCACTATGTAAAACGCCGGAGGATCGAGGCGCCTTACTCCGCTCAAGTCGTCACAAAGAAACGACCGGAGGGCCACAGTGGAGATCACATCGGACTCGGCACGCTCACTCACTGGAGACCACCATTCGAAACAGCCAAGACGACTAAACCACCCGGCGTGCCAGCGGGTCTCATCGCTCGCACTACTCGCGAAGGAATTCGCATTACTTGGGTGGGGTCAGTAGAACCAGACAGCTGTGACGATGCCCAAAGTTATACGGTGTATCGTTCAACAGACTCCAGCGGACCATACCAAAAAGTTGCCACCCAGATTTCCTCCCCCGGCTACCATGACACAAACGCAAACTCTGGAACGCTCTACTTTTATACAATTACTGCCTCGAATGCGGTCGGCACAAGTGCGAGCTCCGCAAAGCTCGCAGCGAGTTCAGGTTTGCCAGGTAGTTTTATGAGTATGGATGTTGGCAAAGTCGGCCTCCCCGGCTATAGCGAGTTTAATGGCCAAACCTTCACCATGGAGGGCGAAGGTCATGATGTCGGCGGCACAGATGACTCCTTCCATTTCGCCTACGCACCGATGACTGGCGACGGAACGATCACCGCGCGTGTCGTCAGACCGATGAGTTCCCAGTGGACGAAACCAGGCGTGATGATGCGTGAGACCCTCGCTGCTGATTCGCGTCACGCCTCAGTATTACTCCTGCCACACTGGAGCGGCGCACTAGTCACCCGATCAAAAAAGGGCGGTGAAACAACGACCAACAAGGCGCGACATCTGGGAGAAAAGCATGTCATCAAAAAAAACCGTTTGAGTACGCCTTACTGGTTACGCCTGATTCGCTTCCGTAACCGCTTCACTGGCTACATGTCCGCAGACGGTTACAACTGGAAAGATCTTGGCTCTGTCGAGATTCCCATGGCACAAACGTTTTATGTAGGTCTCCCTGCTTGTTCGCAACTCAACAAAGTCACGACTACCGTGACTTACGACCACGTTAGTATTCCAACATGGCGAACACCTCCCTCCGATGGTAACGAGGATCTGATCGCCGCTCGCCCCGAGCCACGCTGGCACAAAACTCCTTGGTTCGAAAGACACCGCGCTTTTAACGCGCGTGTGAAAAAGGGCAATGTTGACCTATTAATGATCGGCGATTCGATTACCCATTGGTGGGACAAGGAAGGCGAGTCTGGTGGCAAAAAAATCTGGGATCAATATTACGCAAAACGCAACGCCGTGAATCTAGCTATCAGCGGTGATCGCACCGAGCATGTGTTGTGGAGATTGGAGAATGGGAACATCGATGGCATCTCGCCCAAGCTAGCCATCCTAATGATCGGCACTAACAACCATAGTAGTAGCCCGCCCGAAGTTACGGCGCGGGACATTCGACTGATTGTGGGAAAACTAAGGATCAAGTTACCGAAGACAACAATTTTAGTGTTGGGGATTTTTCCGCGTGGCGGCAACGATGATGATACCGCAAGGCAAAAGAATATGAAGGTCAATAAACTCATCTGCAATATTGGCGATGAAGACGGAATGATACATTACCGAGATATCGGTGCGACCTTCCTCGACGGCCGCAGAATGAAACCCGATCTCATTCCTGACGGGACGCATCCCAACCAGAAAGGATACGCAGCATGGGCAGAGGCGATGGAACCAATAGTTTCGAAGCTGCTCGGAGAGACCAATCCCGTAGCCAAATAGGGCCATCTCAAGTATCAAACCCCTCAGATTCACACAGTCCTCAATCACATAACGTGCCCACTGAAATTATCCTGTTCACCCTTGATGAACTTCATCGTATTACACGAACGCACCCAAAACCTATTTTAGAGAAAATTCATGGAAAAGGCTAAATCCCTTATTACTCTGATTTCCATTTCCTTCGGAGCTCCGCTCCCTGGAGATGAACAACTCCCCATCATCAGTGCTGACTTTAAGATCTCAGTTTTTGCGCAAGACCCTCTCGTTCGAAACCCATGCGCTATCACCTTTGACCAGCAAGGTAGACTCTGCGTTGGAATGGGGCCTCAATATCGATCACCAACGAAGGATACTCTAGGCGACTCCGTATGGATTTTAAGTGACGAAGATTCTGATGGAGAGGCCGAATCGAGAAAGCAGTTCGCCACCGGCTTTAACTCAATTCAAGGGCTAGCTTGGAAAGGGCAGGACCTTTGGGTCGCAAATGCCCCAGATCTCACTATCGTTCGTGACCTCAACGGGGATGATATCGCCGATGAATATACTCGAGTCTACACCGACCTTGGTAATTTAGAGCATGGCTTGCATGGCTTAAATTTTGGCCCCGACGGAAAACTCTACATGTCGAAAGGAAATTCGAAGGGATTAACCGAGCCCCCCGAACGAGTTGCCCCGGCCCCATTTCGCGAACTTTGGGGGATCGCCGATTCGGCACATTTTGAAGACCCTACCCCGATTATCTTCACTTCTGAAACCTACAAAAAAAATTACCATAATCCACGTGATGACTGGGGAATTTCAGGTGGAATTCTGCGCTGTAAAGATGATGGCAGCCAACTTGAAATTATCTCACGAGGATTTAGAAACCCTTGGGATATTGCCTTCGATGATCGTTTCGACTGGCTTGGAACAGACAATGACCAAACAATGGGAGATAAAATTATCGCCCCATTTTTTGGCTCACATTTTGGTTGGGGACATGCTTGGAGTTTTGATTGGAAAGGTGATGGACACCTTCCCACGGCACCTTCAAGCGGCCCTCTCTTTGAAGGATCAGGAACAGGTATAGTTTTTTGTAAGGTTCCGGGATATCCCGAAAAGTATCAGAATGTTTTTTTCTATAATGACTGGTTGAATCGTGAGACGAGAATTTACCGAACCAAATGGGATGGTGCCTGGCGAAAAGCTGACCGCGAAAAGCTTGAAATCCTCGCTCATGCCGAGGGCGGTCGCACTATGCCAAAAAGTTCAGGACGTAGCTTCGACCCAGTTGATATTGAAATTGGGCCTGATGGGGCCATTTGGATAAGTAGCTGGGGCCGACAATATGGGGCTCACTTTGAAGAAGGCAAGATCGCCAATGAAGGGCGCATCTATCGTCTCTGGCCTCGTGCTTTCTCCCCTTCTAATGGAAATAACACCCTCCCAGTTTGGGGAAATGCTTCGGCTCAAGATCTCATCGGAAAACTAGGCAGTCACCTCCCAGTCTGGCGCACAAACGCCCAAGAGGAACTTATTCGTCGAGGAAAAGAAATTCTCCCTCTATTACTAAAGCGCCTTTCAAAAGATGGTAATACTACCTCTTTGGAAACTTGGCTTATTTGGACGATCGGGAGAATTTCCCCAGACCAAAACTGGTTTGATTTGAATATGAATCAGAAAATTCAATCGCTGCGTCTTCAGGCATTTCATCAAACGATCACCCAAGAAGTCGTTGAGGCTCTTAATGATCCAGAGCCACGAGTTAGGCTCGAAGCAGTCTTAACGCTTAGACAGGGTGACGCTCAGGGAAAGACCGCAGCCCTGATTGATCTGGCTTCTCGGGAAACCGACCGCATTGTCTTTTACGCCACGTGGGGAGCTTTAATGGAGCTGATGCCCGAGAAAAATCGTCGAGATCTTCTTGATGATGAACGGGCTAGCATCAGACTTGCTGCCTTCCTCGGGCTCCTTGAGCAAGACGCACTGAGTGAGGCGGAAATCCAACCATTTCTCAATGACCCCTCACCTCTCATTTCCGGCCTCGCAAAAAAGCGCCTCGGCGGGAAATACCAATTTGAACATCGAGGAAAGCCACTTACCAAAAATCGCGCGCTTCAAAAACAAACCGGCCCCATTGTGATTCCCTTTTCAAATCTTAGGGCAAGCAGCGGGAATAAATACCGGGCCGGTCTATTGCAAATCGGTGCTCAACTCTACACAGATCGAGGCTACTCAATTACTCAGATACCTCCGGAGTTAGAACAGCTAACTTTTATACAGACAGCGTGCTCCGATGCAGACGCCCAAAATGACTTTAAACTTTCATTCTCTTTGAGCTACCCATCAACCGTCTATCTGATTGATGATGCTCGTGGAGAAGCTTTGCCAGATTGGGCTAAGGGGAAATGGAAAAAAACCTCTCTTTTAGTCAATAGCACTGACCCCAAACGGCTAAAAGTTTATGAAGCGGAACTTCCAGCAGGGCATTTAGAATTTGGAGCAAATCGAGATGGCCTTACCGCAAGAAAGGGTGGTTATCTGATCGCTGTCCGGCCAAAACTTCTAAAACCAGATGGCTCTATTTCTGATGAATCGTCGATTCTGCCGCTGCTCGAAAATGCCAATACAAGACGCGGGCGAGATCTCTTTTTCAGCACTAATGGAGCTAACTGTTCGTCCTGCCATCAAGTTGGCCAACTCGGAAACAATCATGCTCCCGACCTCTCAGAGATTGGTTCACGTGCTGATGCAAAATCGCTCATCCAGTCAATCATTGATCCGAGCGCAAATATTATTGAAGGCTTCTACGCGCAAACCATCTCAATGAAAAATGGCCAAACTCATGCTGGGGTGATCTTACAAGAAAGAGCTCAATCTTTAACACTAGCAACGCCAGGAGGTGGAAAAATCACCATTCAGCGAAATGAAATTGAGAGTCAAAAAAGGCTCTTGGTCTCTGCCATGCCAGCTGGGTTTTCTGCTTCGCTAACGAGTCAACAAATTGCCGACCTTACCGCTTATCTTCTCACTCTCAAAAAACCAAAAGCAATCTCGAAGGATCAAACCCAAAGTAGCTCGTTTAAGTTTCAGCTTAATGAAGATAAACTAGAACTGTCTCTTGGAAAACAACCTATTACAACTTATCTCCTCGATCACGAAATTCTTTCCCGCAGAGCCTTTATCAATCTTAAGAGCCGATCTGGGAAGCCTGTGACACGAAATTTTCCTCCAAAAAGACCAGAGGATCTCAGCCCGGGATACAAAGGAAAAGGAGGGGTCGATCACCCCGTGATGCATCCGGGGCTCTGGATAAGCTTCGGCTGGCTTGACGGCCAAGATTATTGGCGCCTGAAATCAAAGGTCCAATTTGAATCATTTTTAGAAAAACCCTCTGTAAAACAAGGAGTAGCCTCCTTTTCGACTCGTGATCGTTATCTCGATGAGCAAGGTCAAAAAACAATCTGCCTCCAAGATTCTCACTACCGATTTCAAGAAACAAAAGACGGTATCCTTCTGAATTGGGATACTACCTTCTACAATAATAAGCGAGACTTCAGCTTTGGGGACCAGGAAGAAAGCGGCCTTGGACTGCGAATCGCCAGCCCCCTTCGGGTCGAAGGAGGAAATGGGCAGATCTTAAACAATCGAGGAGAAAAAAATGGAGCACAAACCTGGGGGAAAAACTTCCAGTGGATTGACTACTCGGGAGAGATTGCAGGAGATCGTGTTGGAGTAATTATTGCTCCCCATCCTGAAAACCCCTTACCTACTTGGTCTCACAGCCGTGATTATGGCGTCCTTGTCTCCAACCCCTTCGTAAAACAACCCAAGGAGCGGCGAGAGCCTTATCAAAAAACCCTCATCAAAAAGGGACAAAAACTTCGCCTTCGATACGCCATTCTAATTCACGACGGAAATCATCCGATCTCAGAAATGGCCAATGCCATATTGATCGCTCGCTAAACAACGATATCACCCAGTCATTTCCCAAAAGGCCAGCGTTCGAATTCGCCACACGACTGGAGGGCTAGGACTGCAAATGCGGTGCCAGTATTTGTGATATAATGCTTACTATCTTCTGCGGGAGAGCGGGTAAACCAACTCCCACTTTGGCGTTGGTTGTTCTTGAGCCATTTTATTCCCTTTTGAATACGCTGATCTTTGGAAGGGATGCCCATTTCGCGGGCCACGATAATCGCGAGGCCAGTGCCATAAGCATCAGGTGTACTAGGATCGTGCGGCTTCTTATCCAATCGCTCATAATCCTCCCAATCAACTAAAAATGCCGGTGTAGCCCATCCCCCGCCAGAGAGCTGCTTCGACAGCATTTCCTTGAGGATCTCCTTTCGCTTCGAGTCCTCTATTAGGCCATCGATCCGCAAAGATGCCCAGGCGAGCATGATACGGTGATGGAGAGAGTGTGCCCGATTGTTTTTCAGGAACTGGCGTATCTTTTCCATTCCTTTTTTGGCAGCTTCGCTTTCCCGATAATCTCCCGGTGCGATTCCGACAGCGAGAGCGGCTAGTGTTACACCAAAGTGGTCATCAATCTCCATTGGAGCCCATCCACACTTAGCCCAATTCCATCCACCATCACCCCGTTGCGTCTTCCACATCATGTCCAACGTTTGCCGAGTTACGGCCGATAATTCTCCTGAGGTTTGAGCGTCATTAAAAGCAAGGGCAGACCCTACGACCACCGGATTGTATGCGTGCTTTGGAGGGGTATTTCCTTTTCCCCACCTCTCCAAGTAGTAGCTCTCAAAAAACCCTCGAACTTCGCCAGAGTCTTTTAATACCTCGCTTAGGGCGGGTCGAGCCATGAGATAAGCCATATTAGTATGGCAAGTGACACAATTCCGGCGCTTTTGCCATGCGAGCGAAGTGTTGTCGAGATAGCGGGCCGCTTGTTCGGCGGAGAATTTTTTCCGGAGTGGTTCGTCTGCTACGATTCTTTTTGCTGAGGGAACGTTCTCTAAAGTGATTAGAGCCGTTTCTTGGCAAAGTCCACGTGAAACGAAAACCCAAAATATAAAACAAAAACTAAGATATCCTTTCACTGAAACTTTTGTGTATTAACGTTGACTCTTAATCCTATTATTATCGGCATGCCGGAGCGAGCCAATTCCTCCGGTGGCGCCTCCTTCAGTGTCTCCGATGTTGCTTGCCACATTAGACCGAGACAAATACCTACGAAACACGCTATGAGAATCCACCTCATTATATTCACGATCACCTCCGGGGTTTTCCTAGCACCCTGCTCGAGCGAGATCAAAAAAGCCGCCGATGCTCCACAGCCACTTTCCCCAAAAGAAAGCGCAGAACATATCCGTTTACCGGAGGGATTTCGTATCGAGCTCGTAGCCAGCGAACCAGTCGTTGAGGAACCTTCATGCATTGCTTGGGACGAGCAGGGCCGCGTTTTCGTCTGCGAGTTGCACGGCTACAATATTGAAGGCCATATTGATACCGAAGAACTGAACAAGACTGGGAAGCTTGATAAAACCGTGCGTCGCGTACGCTGGGAATTCCAGGGAGGACCTATCGCGAAAGCGGCCGCCAAGCGGCAAACCGGGACCTTAAAATTACTCACCGACACAAATAGCAATGGCCTTATGGACAAAGCCACCGTCTGGGCCGACGACCTGCCACCATGCTATGGTATTGTGCCCGCGAATGGAGGAATCATCGTGACATGTGCGCCACATATCATGTTCTTCGCTGATCGCGATGGCGATGGAGAACCCGAGGTCCGGGAGACCCTTTTCACCGGCTTTGCCACCAACACTATCGAACGTGGTATCAATAATCCGATTTGGGGACTCGACGGCTGGATCTATATCGGCAGCGGCAGCGGTGGAGGAACAATCACGGGGCCAAGGCTCAAAGTCCCCTTTGAAGTGGGAAACTCAGATTTCCGCATTCGGGCCGACGGCAGCGCCATCGAACGGGTAAACGGCAGCGTGCACACCTTTGGCCTGACAATGAACGACGTTGGCGACCGGTTCCCTTCATCCGGCGGAACCTCGGTCCGCTACGCCCTTCCTCTACCCCATCGCTACCTTGCCAGAAATCCTCATGTGCCGTCGCCCAACGACACCCACAACGCTTCGAATTATAATCGCGGCTTCCGCATTAGCGAACCACACCCGTGGCGTGTAAGGCGCCGCAGTGATCCAGCGTGGGTTAAATTCTACGGTGACCGCGAGACAAACAGCAACTACTTCTCCGGAGGGTGTAGCACGACTTACTATGGGGGAACGCTTTTCCCTGCGCAGTATCGTGGTAATCTTTTCTACTGCGAACCATCCCTTAACATCATCCACCGTGCCATTTTAAAACGCGACGGCGCAGGCTACAAAGCAACCCGCGCGCCAGGAGAAATGGAGTCAGAATTCCTCGCCTCGACCGATCAATGGTTCCGCCCCATGAACCTTCGCACCGGCCCTGACGGCGCGCTCTATATTGTCGATATGTATCGCGAAATTATCGAGGATTACTCTGCAATTCCGCGATTTCTCCAGCAACAATATGGCCTCGACCAAGGTAGAGCCCACGGTCGGATCTGGCGACTTGTCCCAAAAAATGCCGAAGTCCAAGAATCCCCAAATTTTTCCAAGCTCAGCGGAATTGAATTAGCTCAAGAAATCGGAAGCAATAATCCCTGGAGAAGA
Source organism: Akkermansiaceae bacterium UBA5688 (assembly GCA_002420315.1). Classification (GTDB taxonomy): domain Bacteria; phylum Verrucomicrobiota; class Verrucomicrobiia; order Verrucomicrobiales; family Akkermansiaceae; genus SW10. The sequence goes on along the minus strand of DIHU01000134.1, from coordinate 16,700 downwards.
GAAACAGCACAACGCCTGCTAATCGAAAGAGCAGACAAGAATCCTGCGGAGGGGCTTGCAAAACGCCTAGATGGAAATTGGCGCGGCGCAATTCGCGCACTGAACACCTTAGCCCATATCGGAGCTCTAAAGTCTTCACACGTTTTGACAGGACTTAGACATAAACACTTTGGAGTTCGTATTCACGCCTTACGCATGGCCGAACCACTTCTGGAAAAAAACAAAAAGGTTAGAACGCATGTATTCTCCATGGTCGATACCCTTGACCCCGATCCCAGCGTTCGACTTCAGATCGCACTCACCCTAGGAACGCTTCAGAATGAAGCATCCGCCATCCGGCTTGCATCCTTGGCTCACCGACATGGGAGCGATCGCTGGATGGAATCAGCAATCCTCAGCTCTGCTAATGGCCAGAACGGATCTTGGCTATCACGATGGAAAGGAACCCCGGCTCTCGGAACCACGATGGCCGGCAGGAGAGACTCGAATGCGGTCATGAACCAGCTCTTGCATCTCAATCACTTAAATCCTGAAACCGGCATTCCTTTTCTTCAAGGTCTTATCACCGGCGCCTCTCAAGGCGATAGACCATGGCCAGAGCCAACAAACGGCTGGGAAAAGATCGCAAACCAGCTCGCTATGATGATGACCAGCACCAATGCGGAAGTTCGAAAGCTCGCATCTGGATTTGCGGCAAGGCTCCCCATCGATTCTTCCACGTATGTTAGTAAATTTCTAAACTCAGCAAAAAAACAAGCACTCGATAGTCAAACTCCACTCAATCAACGTGTCTCCGCAATTGAAATGCTCTCAATCGCTCCCTATGAAACGCTTGCTCCCATCGCGATCACACTCCTTGATCCAAAACAGCCTCCCTCTCTGCAGCTAGCTGCCATTATCGCCCTCGGAAAATCTCACGATATTCGTGTTGCGAGAGAGTTGATCAAGGCCTGGCCAAGCCTTACTCCAAAGTCCCGCACAGTCGTACTAGAAACTCTTCTTTCCCAAGAAAACCGCCTCCCAGTGCTCCTCGAAGCCATGGAAAACAGGGCCATTCAGATTGGCGACCTCTCTGCTATCCAACGCGAAAAGCTCATCCAAAGCGACCATGCTCATCGAACAAAAAAACTCTTGGCGGCTTTCAGCAGTGACGCTGATCTGCCAAAACGCATCGCCCGCTATCAGAAAGCTCTCACCGTCAACAGAGACGGGGCAAATGGAAAAAGTATCTACGCAAAAAATTGCCTTATGTGCCACAAGCTCGACAATAAGGGCAATGAAATTGGACCTTCTCTCGCTAGTATCTCAGGCAAACCTGATGAAGGAATCCTCATGGACATCCTTGATCCAAACGGAAAAATCGATCCCGAATACAAGCTATACCTCGTCACAACTTCTACCGGTGGTTCTCACGCTGGCGTTCTAGCCAACGAATCAGCCACCAGCCTTACCCTTAAACGCCCTGACGGTAAGACCGACATCATACTGAGGAAAGACATCAAGACAATGACTACATCGGAAGTCTCCCTTATGCCCGCAAATCTACACGAGCAGATCACGCCAGCGGAAATGGCAAGTCTCGTCACTTTCCTGCGCACCAAGTTTGGCAAGAGATAGAACTTCCGCATAGCTGAGGTGAATATCGAACAGCCGAAAAATGCCTATTAAAGGTCTGAAAGATCTCCTGAAGAATCTTGGATTAGAATAACATTCTTGGCAGTAACCAACCACTATTCTATGCCAAGATTCCATCAATCAATTTACCATGAACATCGGTCAACCGGCGTTGAATCCCATTATGATAATAAGTGAGTTCCTCATGATTAATACCCAGCAAATGTAGCACTGTGGCATGAAAGTCATACCAAGGCACGGGATCAACCACAGACTTGTAGCCCACGTCATCCGTCGCTCCATATGTGATTCCATGTTTCAAACCAGCGCCAGCCATCCAGCAGCTGAAGCCAACCTGGTTGTGATCACGCCCAGTGCCCACTTGGTCGGCTCCTGATTGAGTAAATGGCGTGCGGCCAAACTCCGAGGTAAACAAAACGAGCGTGTCATCGAGCATTCCGCGCTGGCGAAGATCTTTGAGGAGTGCTGCGACCGGCTGGTCAATCCGCAAGGCCTCACGGCCATGGTTACGCTTCATGTCTTCATGCCCATCCCAATTGATGCGTGGCGACCCGAATGAACCGCCGGAGAAGAGCTGCACATGGCGTACGCCCTGTTCGAGCATCCTCCGCGCCAACAAACAACTGGTCCCAAAATCCTTTGTCTCCTTACCATTTAATCCATAGCTCTCGCGAATTGCTTCACTCTCTTTGCTGATATCGGTGACCTCTGGCACAGCGAGCTGCATCTTGGCCGCCAGCTCGTAACTTGACACCCGTGCCGCGAAGACATCCTCGAAACCTCTTTCCTCCATATGCAGGCTATTCATCTTGTCTAAAAGTGCACGGCTATTGATTTCAACTTCCGCCGTAATCGGCCTAGCAGGGAATAGATTGCTGATGGCATCCCCCTCACCGCTGGTCCGAAAGGGCACACCCTGGTGGACGGCGGGCAAAAAACCATTAGTCCAGTTACTCGTCGAACCAGCTGGCATCCCACGGGCGTCCGGTAGTACAACATAAGTCGGCAAATTATCAGTCATGTTACCAAGTCCATAACTCACCCACGACCCCATCACCGGAAAACCGTTGAGACGGAATCCACTACTTTCCTGGAAGGTCGCCGGAGTATGGCTAGAAGACTGCGCAACCATTGAATTGATGACCGTCAGCTCATCAGCAACCGTCGCAAGATGCGGGAAAAGATCGGAGATCCAAAGCCCACTTTTGCCGCGTTGCTTAAACTCCCAGTCATTTTTGCGCAGCAACCCCACTTTACCAAAGAACACATCGGGGCGTTCATTCGCTGAAAGCGACTTGCCGTGCATTTCAGCGAGCTTTGGCTTATAGTCGAAGGTGTCAACTTGACTCACCCCACCGCATAAACAAAGGTGAATTACCCGCTTCGCCTTTGGTGCGTATTGAGGTTCGATGGGTGGCGCGGCAACGCCCTCTCCCACCATCAGCGAAGACACTGCAGCCCCACCGAGCCCCCCTTTTGTCCACTCAAAAAATTCGCGTCGTGATAGTGGTTTGCCAGTCATAGTTTGATTAATTTACGTAGAGAAATTCGTTAGCGTTAAAGAGCACCCGACAAAAAGCGGCGAGGCTGTTCTCAGCAATGAAATCGTGGCATGGCCCAATCTCCACTGCTCTTGGATCACGACCGTAGGCGAGACGAAATCCAATGGTAATTTGGGCCTTCACATCATCACCTGCCTCAAGCTGTAACCGCTCGGCAAAGCGATCTGACATTCGCAAAACAAAAGAGGTATTCATGAGTGAGAGTGCCCCTAGCGGCGTCGTAGTGATGCTACGCGTCGGCGTCGTAGTCGAGGGGTCCGGACAGTCAAGAGGGGATAGCAAAGGATGGACATTACCGCGCGCCCAAGTGCGATAGATACTACGGCGATTAAATTCAGAACCCTCTGGATCAATCGGATCGTAGACCCATGAACCTTTGTGCCGATACATCTTAAAATCACGAAATCCAGGTCCACCCATTACGGTATTAAGTTGGCCCGCCACTTTCAGAATCGAATCGCGGATCACCTCGGCTTCGAGCCGCCGCGGGGAAGCCCGCCATAATAAAACGTTACCCGTATCAATTTTTGACGCATCGGGATTGGGCCGCGAGGCCTGCCGGTAGGTTGCAGAATTGACAATCAGTCGATGCATCGCTTTCAAGCTCCATTTCTGTGCCCGGAACTCGGCCGCGAGCCAGTCCAGCAACTCTGGGTGCGAGGCTTCACCACCACTAAAACCAAGATCATTGGGTGTCTTCACTAAGCCCTGCCCGAAGTGATAATGCCAAAGCCGGTTCATCATCACACGAGCGAACACCGGATTGTCCGGTTGTGAAATCCAAGCGGCGAGTTTCTTCCGGCGCTCGCCTTCACTTGCATTCGGGGCCAAACCAAAATCCGCAGACAACGTTGATTTGACTGCTGCGATCCCTCCTGCCGAAACCTCTTCGCGAGGATCGAAAGGATTACCCCTTTCTAAGAGTTTCGTGACCGGCGAACCTGACGGGCGCACTGCGTAGACTTTCTTCTTCTGAATCTTCGATAGAGCACTCTTAAGTCGAGAAATCTCTGCTTTCTGCTCGCCGCGAATCTTACGCTGTTCCGGATTTAAGGCAGCAACCAACTCCGCTTCAGTGACATAACGAACATCCGCCGAGATTGCGATCTCCTCGGCTGATAGAACGCGATCATATAACTGCGCCCTATCAACTTGACCCGCCAACATGCGCCCAGCACCCGCGCTATTCCCGTGACGCAGACCGAAGAGCACCTGATGATTCTTGGCAAGATACTTTGATCTCCCCGTGCGGTAGGTCTTCCCATACAACTTGCCGTTCCGATAGGCTGTGATAGCCCCGTCCTCTGCATAGGTAATCGCAAGATGAACAAACCTATTTTTAGCATCAATTTCCTCACTCCCACCAAAGCTCTTGGAGCGAGCATAACTATTGCTCCCCGACATCCAGCGTCGTGGTTCACGCTCACCGAACACGATGGCGTCGAACTGCCCGCCATCAACGTTTTGAACCGAAATCGCTGACCCTCCACGCTGATCGAGATTATCTAACTTCACCCAAGCCTCGAGTGTCTTCGCACCTAACTCCTGCGGCATGCGCGCCGTGATTACGTAGTCATCTTTACCGTCGAGATGTAAGACTCCGCCAATTACGCGCGCTCCTCCTTTAGCTTCACCGTGTGCGGATCCAATTTCGTCCCGGAGGTCCGTATCAAAGGTCCAACGAGAAATTGGCCTCACCGGATTGTCCGCCGAGACGACCCTTTTATCAGAAGCGAGAATCTTCTGAGTGATGCGCTGCTCGGACTCCGTCAATTCCGCGGTGACCGCATCAAGTAAACTTTGTAACGCTTCTGGATCGCCGCCAGCCGGCACCTCACGATCACCTCGGGTGACTCCAGCCAAGGCTGAAGCCATTTGATAATACTCCTTCTGCGTAATGGCGTCGAATTTATGATCATGACAACGAGCACAATGCACGGTGAGCCCAAGAAAGCTCTGCGCAACCGTGCCGACCAGATCTTCCATCTCGTCCTGACGCATGATTTTACGCTGTTTATCTCCGTTCGGTTTTAGCCCATCAAATGCCCCGCATACCAAAAATCCGGTCGCGGTAATCGCATCCGGATTATTGGGCTCTAGGACATCTCCAGCAATCTGCAGACGCACAAATCTATCATAAGGCATGTCATCGTTGAAAGCATTGATCACCCAGTCACGATAAGGCCACGCGTTTTCGCGCAACTGATCATACTCGAAACCTTGGCTCTCACCAAAACGTGCAACGTCTAGCCAGTGCCGCGCCCAGCGCTCGCCATAGCGTGGCGAAGCGAGTAAGGCATCAACATCCCCTTCGACACCAAGATCAGGTGGAAGTCCTATTAAATCGAAGTACAAGCGCCGATTGAGAGTTTGCGTATCAGCCTCCGGACTAGGTTTCAAACCTTTGATCTCAAGTTTTGCCAAGACAAAATCATCGATCGGATTACGAGCCCAACTCGTATCAGAAACCTCAGGGACATCTGGCCGGTCAACTGGCTGGAGTGACCACCAACTCTCGTCGCCGCGTTCAGCAGACAAAATCGGTAGCAAATAGCTCACAAATATCAATAGCGTCGTAATCGAAAAACGTCTCATTACCGTTACTCCCCATTCTCTACGAATCACACTCGGAAGCGAGCGTATTCATAGTTTGAAAGAATTTCAGATGTCAGATCCGGTAGCCCGTATCCTAAAGCCCACTCACTGACGACTCGTTAGGTGCCAGCAACAATAACGCCTTTCCTGTCACGATTACTTTCTGAAGGACTGCTTAGAATGGGGGTCTTAAAGTTGAAGTATACCTTACTCGCGAAGTGATACGCCTAGCATACCATTAAAGTTTTCCCCAAATCCATAAGTCATGGGGCAACTTTGAACACTCTTTCGCCAAATCACTCCACAGCTTGAAATGAAGCCGTAATGATTACCGTAATTCTATGCAGCCAAGGGGCTGAATGGGGTCTGACCTATTAGATTAAGTAAAACCACGCGCGGAAACAAACTGGCGCAATTCAAAATAAAACAGAAAACATGAAGTTTAAAAACCTGGTGCTTCTTTTCGCTCTAGTCCCAACGATGGCATGGCTTGGAGCCTCTGATCATCGCGAAAAGCAATCAGGCCCAAAGCCAAACCGGCTCATGCAGAAATCACGCCTTTTAGAACTCACTGGAAAGTTCGATGACGCCAAGCTTAGCAAAGAAGTAAGAATTCTTTGGCTGTCTGGCCCCGAAGATCACGGTGGAGGCGAGCATGACTACATTCGGGTCAAAGAATTGTTCGTCCCAATGCTGAAATCTATTTCTCATATTACGGTCGAGGAAGCATTTGGATTTCCGACTCAAGAGCAGTTTGATGCGGCTGATGTCCTGATTCAATACCTTCATCTCCCAGATTTGAGAGATGACCAATTCAAGATGTTTCGGAATTTTGTCAACCGTGGGGGGGGCGTCTTATCAATCCATGAATCATGTATCATGCGGCCAATTGATCAGGCCGAAAAGCTTGCTGAATGTATTGGCTGTTCTTGGAAAGGAAACAGAGAGTCGAAGTGGAGCAAATTTGGACATGATTACCCTCTTTTCTTAGATACTAGCCACCCAGCTTTTATCGGCCTTCCTAAATCAATCCGGTTGAATGACGAATCCTACTGGAACTTATTAAAGGCCGAAAATGTGAAAGTGATCGGAGCATTAGATCTCGGCGGTGAATCGAAACCGTTTACTGAAATTCTTGAAAGCGATGGTGTTCGTAGTGACGCTTTCTGGACTTATGAGTTAGGGAAAGGTCGAGTTTTTGGAACCACTACCGGTCATTTCACCTACACTTACTACGACCCAATCTACCGTCTTCTTCTAATGCGTGGATTAGGATGGGTTTTAAACGAAGATCCTGCACCGCTCATGCCAATTGTTTTTGAGGGCATCACTAGCGATGAGGGTCTTGTTGGAACAAGCGACACAATGATGAATTATCAAAATAGAGCTCGTTAAGTACTTTCCGCTCCTCTTAACCAGAAAAATATTTCAAACACCAACTCATCTTCTACTGCCGACAACCAAACGATCTTGAAAAGTTTTATCCATAATCAATGGAGGCATCAATTGTCAGTGAGCATGTTCGCTGTATTGACACTACTCGTGAGTGCTAATCCATTGTTCGCCTCCAAACTTAATTATATCGCGGAGATTCAACCGATTTTTCAAAAGTACTGTTACGATTGCCATGGGCCAAACAAGCAGAAGGGCAAGCTCCGACTGGACACGATTTCTACCGATCTCATTAATGATCACAAAGCCGCAATACACTGGCATGACGTTCGCTCGGCGATCAATTTGGGGGAAATGCCTCCGGAGGAAGAACCAGCATTGAGCGATGATGAAAGACGGACTATCTTAAGTTGGTTGAATTCGGAAATCAAGACAGCCGCCGACTCACGAAAAAGTAAAGATGGTCGCGTGGTATTACGCCGTCTCAATCGAACCGAGTATCAGAATACGCTGCGGGATCTGCTTGGACTGGATATTTCCTTTGTGGCGGACTTGCCGCCCGATGGTGTCTCCGTTGATGGCATGCTTAACAATGGCAGCGCATTGCAGATGACAGGGATTCAATTTGAATACTACCTTAAGGCCGCCCGTGCAGCGCTCGATCACGCCATTACGACAACCCCGGAGCCTAAAGTCTTTGAGTACACCTTCAAAAAGTCGACGGAAAATAAGTGGCACCGAAAGACCAAGCCGTCAAACCGGCTCGGTAAGGAGCAAGAATTTATCGCACGTATTAAGAAAGATTACCCTGAGACCGGAGAGTTCCGAATCCGTATTCGTGCCAAAGGTGAATTTAGTGAGAACACACCAAGTCCGCTCCCCCGAATGAGGGTGATGGTAGGCTATCGACCAGACACTGAGGTTTATCGGAAAACCCTGGCAGAAATCGATATTACCGAGAAAGGGTCGCACGACTATGAATTTTCGGGTCGGATGGAAAACTTCCCATTGCCAGTGAAAGGACAAGGCAAGTATCCCGGGCTCGTTATTTCTGTGACGAACCCATACGGCGGTCACCCGGTGATCGAATCGCTGGAATTCAAGGGTCCCATTTTCGATAGTTGGCCGCCTGCTCATCATCGCCAAATCCTTCATGATTCTGTTTCACGTAGCGGATCATTTGAGCCAGATTATGTCAGGGAAGTTGTCGAAAGATTTCTACCGCGTGCCTGGAGACGTCCGATCACTGATGATGAGGTGATTCGGTTTACAAAATTCTTCAAAGTTGTTCGGGAAGAGATGCCGACCTTTGAGGAAGCGATAAAAGAGACCTTAGCGATGGCGCTCGTCTCACCTCATTTTCTTTACATTCTTGAGCCCTTCTCTGCGAAGCAAAGGCCTTTGACACAACATGAACTGGCCGCGCGACTGTCTTACTTTTTATGGAGCACCATGCCTGATCAAGAATTGCTGGCATCTGCAAATTCAGGTGAACTAAGCACGGCCGATGAGCTTACTAGCCAGGTCGAACGGATGCTCAAGCATCCTCGTTCGCAGCAATTTGTGGAGAACTTTGTTTCCCAATGGTTAGACATCGACGCGTTAGATCGGGTTGTCATCGACCAGAAACTTCATCCCGGATTTAAGCCCGAATTAAAAGGCGACATGCGCCGCGAAACTTTCGCTTTCTTCTCAGAAATTCTTCACCGTAATCTCTCTGCCGAAAATTTTATTGATTCTGATTTCGTGACTGTAAACAGCAGAATGGCGAGCCATTATGGGATCGATGGCGTAACGGCAGGAGAATTCCAACGAGTCAACTTAACCGCCAAAAATGCATCGCATAGGGGAGGACTCTTAGGCCAAGCGTCCATCCTCACCGCCAATTCGACAGGTAGAGATTCGAATCTCATTAAACGTGCGGTATTTGTGCGTAAGCGTTTACTCAATGATCCGCCAGCTCCCCCCCCTCCAAACGTTCCCGAACTTGAAACAGCTGATCCAAAGTTTGCGCTGCTCCCAATTCGCAAACAACTTGAGATTCATCTCCATGATCCCGCTTGCGCCGATTGCCATCGCAACCTTGATCCTTGGGGTCAGGCCCTTGAACAATTTAATGCGATCGGACATTGGCGAGAGAAAATTGTAAGACCAATCCATGGCAAAAAAAACATTGAATTGGCAGTCGATGCGAATGCCAAACTTCCGGACGGGCATACGATTCAGGGCATCAGCGGATTAAAAACTTATCTCAAAGAGAATCGGCGCAAACAATTTGCGCGAGCCTTTGTGTCAAAGCTACTTACCTACGCCCTTGGGCGGAGTCTGGAATTCTCTGACGAAACCCTGATATCTGATCTCACAAATCAGTTCTTGAAGAATAACCTGCGCGTGAGATGTTTAATATTAGCAATCGTGCAAGAACCCAATTTCCAATCCAAATAACTTACGAAGATGCATTCTAAGAAACCTTGGCACTTAAATCGACGAACTTTTCTGCGTGGTATTGGAGCGACCCTTGCACTCCCTTCTTTGGAATGTATGGGCAGTGAGGCCTTGAACCCTTCCCCAAAAAGATTGGCAGCAATCTATTTTCCATTCGGAGTTTCCATGGCGGCAGCTGATAGCGGAAAGGCCGATTGGAACTGGTTTCCAGAAAAGGCCGGAGCAGACTTTAAATTTTCTAATCCTTTGAGCCCCTTAGAGTCTCTTCGCGACGATATTTCTATCCTTGGAGGTTTGTCACATCCCGAAGTTCGTAAGATTGACGGCCACGATAGCGGGGATACTTTTTTGACAGGTTGCGATTTATTAGGACGAGATCTACGAAACGTTCAATCGATGGATCAAATCGCCGCCAGCCAACTGGCTGATAAGACTCGATTTTCCTCCTTGGTCATGTCCACCGACGGTGGTGTCGGTGAGCCCACAAGATCGAGCACACTCTCATACAACGAACACGGTCGTCCCATTCCCGCACTCAATCAGCCGCGCCAGATCTTTGAGCGCCTTTTTGGGGGAGGCGATGAATCAACTGCTAGGGGACGTCGCCGCCTACGGAGTGCGGGAAGCATGTTGGACCTCGTTCTCGACGATGCAAAGAGAGTCCGAAGTCATCTTGGCCAAAACGATAAGGAGAAATTCGACGAATATTTGGATTCAGTCCGTCAGGTAGAAAAGCGAGTTGAGCGATCCCAGGCTTGGATTGATCTCCCAAAACCTGAACTCACTGATCAAGATCGTGAACGTCTCAAGCTAGAATCTGATTCAAACGTTCCAGAAGACTATGTTGGGACAATGTATGAACTCATCTATCTTGCCTTTCGAACTGATTCGACACGCGTTGCCACTTACCAAATTGGAAGTATGGGAGACGCCACAAGTTTGAGTGGCAAGTTTCCACAGCTACTTGGATTTGGTAAAAATATTCACTCGCTCTGTCACGACTGGAACAAACCCAATGGGATCGAGCCACTCGGAAAGTGGGATCAGTTTTTATCGCGGAAATTTGCAGAATTCCTCACCAGGATGCGGGAGACTCCTTCGAATGCAGACGGCAGCAAGAGCCTCCTCGATCAAACAACCATTCTTTATGGTTGCAGCAACAGCACGACTCATAACAACAGAAATTACCCTTTGGTGTTGGCAGGCGGTAAGGGCCTAGGGTTTAAGCATGGCAATTACCATCGTTTTGAGGAGTCTGTGCCACTGGCCAATTTACACCTTACCATGCTCAAAAAAATCGGCATTACAGCTGACAAGTTTGCGGACAGTAATGCCTTGCTACCTGAGGTCTTGGCCTAGCCAAATCATTGACAATTGAGCTGTCCGGTTCGTCGCTGTTCGAGATGAAATTCTTTGAGGATTAGCAATAAGCAGATCACGGATTAAAACTTTAGTGCTTTAGCCAACGGTCTAGAAACTCAAAAGTCCCTTTCCCGTTAATCTTATGGGGTCCGACAAACCACTCTATTTCCGCGCGTTCACCGAGCCCAAGTTTCGCCGAATACAAATGCCTTACTTTGGCAAACTCAAGGGCTACTCGTTCATCTGGTGCGACCCCATCAAAATGGCCCCGCTCAACCATAAAAGGCCGTGGGGCAATTAGCGCAGCCATTTCCGAATAGTTAAAAGTACTACCAAGATCGAACTCAAAAATCTCGTACTCAGATTTATTCGAGTAACTATATGGACTCCGTGTTGAGGCGTTTTTCCACACCCAATCGTTGAAATCTGCACTGCAAATCGACAAACAATAGTTGTCCACCAATGGAGGAATGCGCATCGCCGATTTTCCGCCATAGGAAAGACCATAGAAACCAATTCGCTTAGCATCAACAAAGTCCAGTCCGCCAAGCCAGTCTGTGATTTGCTGGTGCTGTGGAACCATCAGAGAAAACAAAGTACGCCCAATTGAATTTGCCTTGAACTGAAGCGTACGAAATCGATCTTCAAAAATGTAGAGGTTTTGTGGCGCGAAAGTGACATAGCCACGCTCTGCCAATTTTGTAGCGAAAGCTTCATAGTAATGCTCATCTTTTTCTCCGATCGTCGACTGGGGGCGCCCTTCCAAACCATGCTGACAAACTACACAAGGCCGGGATTCTCCCGCTTTTAGATCATTCGGCAGAATTAGAATACCGTATGCAAAAAAACTGGCGTCCTTAAACACATCAAGGACAACCTCGTAGGCCTTTACCTTATCATTGATCTCAATTCGTCGGGTGCGGGGATTAGGCTCAAGCAGTTCATCGCTAAATCGGCCAATTACCTTTTCAGAAAAATAGTTGCGGTAGAATTTTTGAGTTTCCCTAAAGGCGAGCGGCGAAGTCGTCTTAAGCTTCGCCATAAACTTTCGACGCTCATAGGGGCTTTCCACGAGTAACTGTTGGTTGTGGCGATCAAGCTCGTGCATTTGCCTGGCATGGCGTGTTTTCTGGTCAACGACCTTGAGTATCTTCAAAGGCTGAGCCTGCTTTTTCAAATTTTCTTCCTGATTACCTGATGGAAGGAGGCGTCCAGGCTTGCCTCGTGATTTTTTTTGCTCAATCAACACTTGGGGTCCGGGTGGGTGGCCCAAAATCTTCAAATCCCTCGGAGCAATCATCTTTTTTAACGAGGCTAGGTCAAACTGCTTCAGCAAACCAAAGACATTGCGTTCCGCAGGCTCCTGCCACAAATCAGCATCAGGACCAGAATAGCCACTCAACGTAGCCTTCGGGATCCGATCATCAATTGCTGCCGAAAATAAAGCGAGCATGCCACCTTCACCATGCCCGTGAATTCCCACTAGTTCAGCACCTAGTCGGTCAACCAATGCTAATACTTTCTGAATTTCATAACCGATGAGGTGACGTCCCAGCTCAAAAGCGGGGCGATAGAGATACTCACGATTCGATATTTTATGCGGTCCAAGATTCCGGTTGATTAAAACAGGTACAAAAACGTTTAATCCGCCAGCAGCATACTCACGAGCGGTCTGATAGACCATTGGTAGCTTATCATCAAAGCCTGCTATCTCCTCAGGAGTTTGATCTGCATCCGGTATAACAATGACCGACTCTTTTGCATTTGGAGGAGCGAGCCACAGACCTTCCCCATATACATCACCAAAGGCCTCCCAACGGATCTCGTGAACTACAAAATCATCGCTCTCCGCGACCTTACTCAAGACTTCGAGGTGGGAAGAGGCGGCGACTCGTTTATCGACCACTCCCAAGATACGCGCCAGTTCTGCACGATCTGGTTGATCCAGCTCATTGTTTGCTAAAGTCTCCTCGATCTTCTTAAGCAAAAAGGCATCAGCCGAATCAATGAGTCGGGAGGCAATGTCACCTTTCCAGTCCAGTCGCTTCGTCCCTCCTAAAGGTTCAGCAGAGCAAATGTAATTGCAACCAAAGAGGACAATCAGCAAACATAAACATCGACTCATAGACACCAATCTAACTGATAGCCTCTTTTTTTAGAATAAGAAATTGTTCGACTCAAGCGAGTCTTTAAAGCCTGTCTTTAGAAAAGCCCCTGTATCAATCCATTTTCATCCAGCTTAATTTTATCAGCTGCTGGAACTCTTGGAAGGCCAGGCATTGTCATGATTGCACCACACACAATCACAACAAACTCAGCACCTGCAGACAATCTCACCTCTCGGATAGAGAGCGAGTGATCTTTCGGTGCTCCTAATAACTTTGGATCGGTGGAAAAGCTATACTGAGTCTTTGCAATACAGACTGGAAGATGCCCAAATCCATTCTCTTGAAACCACTTTATTTTATCTCTAACAACTTTATCTGCCATTACTTCGTCTGCCTGATAAAGCATTTTGGCAATTGTTTCGACTTTCCCCATCAATGGCATTTCATCATCGTACAATGTTTTAAACTGAGCGGCCCCTGAGTCAGCTAAACGAGCTACTTTCTCGGCCAAGTCAGTCGCACCATCACCTCCATTTTCCCAGTGACTTGTCACACTTACCTCAACATTAAATTTTTTACAGTAGTCTCTAATGACTTGGAATTCCGCCTCGGAATCAGAAACAAATTTATTAATACCGACAACCAGCGGAACCCCAAACTGGCTCAAGTTACGAATATGCCTACCTAGATTTGAGCAACCTTTTTTGAGCGCTTCGGTATTTTCATTATTTAAATTATCTTTCGAAACGCCCCCTTGATGCTTCAAGGCTCTGACGGTGGCGACCAGAACAACGGCATCAGGCGAAAAACCGGCTTTCCGGCATTTGATATTAAAAAATTTCTCGGCACCCAAATCTGCTCCAAAGCCAGCTTCAGTCACGACATAATCCGACAATTTTAGTGCCGTTTTTGTTGCGATCACTGAATTACAGCCGTGGGCAATATTAGCAAAAGGCCCTCCGTGAATAAGAGCGGGGTTACCTTCCAAAGTCTGCACAAGATTGGGTCTGAATGCGTCTTTCAACAGCACCGTCATTGCATGATGAGCGTTAATCTCTTTTGCTCTAACTGGAGTCATCTCGCGAGTGTAGGCGATGATAATATTTCCTAATCTTTCTTCCAACTCTTCCAAGTTCTGAGACAGGCAAAAAATAGCCATAACCTCTGAGGCAACCGTAATATCAAAACCATCTTCTCTCGGATACCCATTAGTAGGTCCACCTAGTGATGACGTGATCGCTCTGAGCGACCGATCATTCATATCAACCACTCGCCGGAAGGCCACTCTGCGACTATCTATCTTCGTTGAATTTCCCCAGTAGATATGGTTATCAATCATGGCAGAAAGAAGACTATGAGCCGAGGTGATCGCATGAAAGTCACCGGTGAAATGGAGATTGATATCTTCCATTGGTATCACTTGCGCATACCCACCTCCAGCTGCACCACCCTTCATGCCGAAACAAGGACCTAAGCTCGGCTCACGCAAACACACTGTCGTTTGTTTACCAATTTTATTTAAACCATCCGTTAGCCCCACCGAGGTCGTCGTTTTTCCTTCACCCGCTGGGGTTGGCGTTACTGCTGTGACAAGGATCAATTTCCCATCCTTATTCTTCTGCGCACCATTAATTGCGTCCCATGAAATCTTAGCTTTATCATGACCAAAAGGAACGAGATCTTTTTGGTCAATCCTGAGCTTCGCTCCAATGTCATTGATGTGTTCACCGGAAACTTCTCTAGCAATATCGATATCGGTTTTATACTCGCTCATTCTTTGTCTTAGGTGTGCTATAAATCTTTAATTAATTCCATTTCCGCACTGATTCAGTGAAGCGAATAGGAATATGAATCAGGCCGACAAGAGGCTTAGAATATTCTCAATAAAAATCAATAAGCGATCGCCATTCAACTCAACCACAGTGATTTAAAGTCTTATACTAGCATCGAGTACTGAGATAAATTACTCACTTAGACACAGGGAAATAAATTCGCACACCATTCCCAAAAAGTTACAGATAAATAATAAAGAAGATAAACTCCATCTTGGTGACTCTAGCGGCACTTGGCGCCCAGTTGATAATCAATTCCGCGGCGTAAGCTGAAGAACTGCCGAAGAAAAAAAGGGGCCGATCAGGGTATTTATCCTTACGGGCAATCAAATATGAATGGACAGGCTCAAAGCAGAACGATTGACTTTGTTGGTGAAGACAAAAATTCGGCGCTTGCCCCGCTGCTGAGAACCTTCAAATCCGGCGGCAAGACCTTAGTCACACGCGACGACGCCTGGGTCGGCAGCAATGACAGTTATCCAAATACTATGAAAAAAAACCTGCCTCCGCTGCTTTTCTTTTTCTTCTGGCACCTGATCCCAGTTACGGGAGAAGAGAAAATGAATGTCCTTTTTATCGCTGCAGATGATATGAACTGCGATCTGGAGGTTTACGGAAACTCTCAAGTGAAAACCCCGAATTTAAAGCGACTCGCTGCGATGGGAATGCGCTTTGATAATGCTCATTGCCAACAGCCTCTTTGTGGCCCAAGCCGGGCCAGTTTGATGACAGGCCTTCGTCCTGACACCTTAAATCTCCACACACTCAAACATGAGTTACGCCTGAAGAATCCTGATGTCGTGACACTAGGGCAACTTTTCAAAAACAATGGTTATTTTTCCTATCGATCAGGAAAAATCTATCACTATGGGAATCCCAGCATGATCGGAACCGATGCCAACGATGACCCGGCCACATGGACAGAGCGTTCCAACCCTGCCGGAATCGACAAAACTCGTGAAAGCGAAATCATCAACTTCGGCCCAAATAAAGGCCTCGGAATCTCGATGGCCGTGTGGGATCCAATAAGCACAGACGAAGAACACACCGACGGGATGGTCGCGAGTGATGTAATTGCCCAGATCGAAAAGCACAAAGACAAGCCTTTCTTTCTTGCTGCCGGATTTTTCAATCCACACTGCCCCTATGTCGCGCCAAAAAAATACTTCGATATGTATCCTCTGGAGGAGATCACCATTCCTGATTTGGACGAGGCCAAGAAGGATTTAGAAGATGTTCCGCCAATGGCCTATATGAGGGATTCCAGAAATTGGCCCTACTACTTTCCAAATATCACGGTGGCTGAGGCACGACGTTGCAAGCAGGCCTACTATGCCTGCAATACTTTTATCGATGCGCAGATCGGTCGACTTCTTGATGCTCTTGAAAAGCATGGTCTCATGAAGAAAACCATCATCGTCTTCTGGTCAGACCACGGATATTTCCTCGGAGAAAAGGGACTCTGGTACAAGCGCAAAGCATTTGAAAGATCCACCCGCATGCCTATGCTAATCGCTGCTCCCGGTTTCACCCGCGGAAAAGCATCCCCAAAACCAGTCGAACTACTCGACCTATACCCGACCCTAGCAGATCTTTGCGGACTGGAAGCGTCTAAAAACCTAGAAGGAGCATCTTTGCGCCCCTTACTTCGAGACCCTTCCGATCCACGCTGGAAAAAACCAGCCGTTACCCAAATTTGGCATCGCCACAATGCTTGGGGATACTCCCTGCGCACGGAGCGGTATCGATATACAGAATGGCTTCAAGGT
>DIHU01000020.1:3261-53247 GCA_002420315.1 Akkermansiaceae bacterium UBA5688 | reverse complement strand
AAATTTAAGGAAAATCTAACGACCCCGGCGCTTTGGTTTGTCAAATTCAAGGTAAGTGATCCCCTTAACTTTCCGTTCTTCATCGAACCTGCTTACCTTCATAGTTTCGACTGTGAAAACTCCGTTTACTTTCATTACATCGATGATTTCAAATTGCTTAAGTGGCCGACGATCTGGCCTAGGGCCATAACCGACAACTCTCGCAAGAGCTCGATGTTTTTTAGTCACCCAAATACTCACTTCGCGATAGCTCCCGGTCTTTTCAGGATTGATGACGTGGATTCGCCAGCAGTTCTCGAACCCGATTTTTTGAGTTCCCGCATGTTGTGGGTTAGGCCAATAGAGAAATTTTAAGGCAAGATCTTCGTATGTCACATCAGTGTCCGCGATTGATGCCCCAATCTTATCGCTGGGAAATCGTTTTGCCTTACCATCCTTGATGTCCCAAAATTCCTGCTCATTTTCTTTTAATCTAAGATGAAAGCCTTCAGACCCTCCATTTAGGGTGAACTGGATATCTTTACCCCGGAGAAACAAGTTAAGAGGAACCTTATCCGCCCCCTTGCGTAGAACCCCAGCAAGAGTCTGATTTTTCTGAAGAACAGTTGCTTGCCGGACAGACTCCACTATCTCCTCTGCGGTTTGTGCTGATGCCAGAGATGATAAAATTAGCATTAAATTTATTGTGATGACCCCTTTCATTTTCCTGTTGTTAACAGTTCGCAAATTGAGACCACAAGTCGAAACGATTTATTCAAAGAATACTTCAGAAGCCTAAATATTCTTCTCGAAATTACATCACTTTTTTTGGTTTTGATCGACTTGGAGCTTGCCCAAGCTACATATTATCCCGTTGCATCTAGCGTCCGTTCGCATCTTTGCAAAAAATTGTCTCATGAGCCTCCGTAATCAACTTTCCGATCTTCTTGCCGAAATCCTTCCCTCTAACCCGAAGGATTCGATTAAAGGCACGGAATTGATTCGCCTGCTTCGGATAGGCCTTGATGGAGAATATTCTGACGCCTCCCTGCGTTATCACTTTTCAGTGATGTCATGCGATCCAAGATCTCCCATCGCAAAGGTCGAGAAGGGACAGGGATACTACAAACGAGGGGCTGCCGTTCCGGCCCTTTCTAGCGCCAAGGGTTTGCTCGCGATGACTCAGGGCAGACTAGATGATCTCGATGATAGCTCTTCGGTCGATACAGCGATGCTGCGCCTCAGTAAGTTTAGGGCAATCGTTCAAAAATATGCCGAGACCAAGAGCGTTTTCACTTTCGAATTTCGTGAGTCCCTTTCGGTCGAGGCTCCTCTTGGAAACCTTTGGAAATTCCCTGAGATGGTACTCATCGACTGGGAGCATGGTGAGTTTGATGAAGATGGTCTTTCCCTTAACCCCGGTCACCTCGCGCTCAAGCAAACCCTCGGACTTCCTCCCTACCATCTCAGCTCAATTCGAATGCGCGTTGAAACAAGCCACGATAACTTTCGCGAAGATTTATTTCAAACGATGAGCGGTTCGATGTGGGCCAACGAGGGGGTTTTATATTTAGCCGATAGTATATCTGATGAGTCATTAGGTGATCAGGTCCGGGCTCTTGCCAGTGAATTAGGAATTGGAGTGGTGAGCTTCGGTTTATCTCCAAATGATCTAGATGACCTCCCCCATCCTGCACAGATTCAAAATGCCATTGATCGTGAAACTGAAGCGCTAATTGGAAGACTTCATGTCGAAAAAATCACCCCTGCAAAGCGTCGGACGCACTGCGGATGGGAATCGCTACAGTCACTTCGTAACGACCATCTTGAGATGAACCAGCTACTCGCTTGGTTGGGCGGATCCTTGGAAAATGGTAAAGTCAAGCCTTTCCAGGCTCTCCGCTAAATTCTCACTAGAGAAAGCTTGTGAAACCCTGGACCGTGTCTTCATCGAGTTGATTCACCATAGCGATCGCCAGCTCTACCATTGCATGATAATCAGAGGAGCAGATGATCGCGTTATGAGAATGAATATATCTTGCTGGGGTGCCTAGAACAACACAAGGAATGCCTTCGTTGGCTAACGTGAACGAGCCTGCGTCTGTCCCACCACTCGAACGGACGGTAACTTGATATGGAATTCCCTCACAACGGGCAGTCTCGATAGCAAACTGAGCTAAACGCGGGTTCATGATCGCGCTGGGGTCATGAAGGCGGATCTGCACGCCACCTCCAAGAACACCCTGAGACTCACTGAGAGGCATTCCTGGCGTGTCATCGGCTGGTGGCCCTTCTAAAACAATTGCTACATCTGGAGTAGTTATATTCGCAAGAGTTTTAGCGCCTCTAAGTCCAAGCTCTTCCTGAACTGAACCTGCGCTGATCAACTGGCAATGTGAAGCTTTAGCAAATTGCCCTACCTGAATTGCTCCTGCCATTCCGACCCGATTGTCAAAAGCTTTCGTCATATACCAATCTTTTTGACGCATCGGAGTCCACGGGCTCCATGGCGCAATAGGATCCCCAAGCTGGATCCCCCAATCCGCCACTTCATCCCTGGAACGAGCCCCAATATCAACGAACATATCAGGCACCGCGATGACGCGGTTACGCTCTGCTTCGCGTAAAAAGTGGGGAGGTTTCGATGCGATCGTCCCGATGATCTTAACACCCTCTTGGTTTCTAATTTCAACCCGCTGAGATAAAAGAGTGTGTCCCCACCAACCTCCAATAGTTACTATTTTTAGATAGCCATTCGGAAGAATATTCTGAACTCGAAACCCTACTTCGTCCATATGCCCCTCTACCATCACTTTTGGTCCAGTAGAATTTCGGACGCAATAAACCGAGCCATTATTGTCAGCTCCAAATTCACCGTAGCCATCTAATTCATCCAGGAAAATTTTCCTAACTTCATCCTCGTAGCCAGGAACACTGTGAGCTTGAGTGAGAGATTCGAGTAGTTTTAGGCCTAGGTCTTCCATCACGAATTTGTATCAAGGTGGACTTGAGAATTAAATCCGAAAACTTAAGTCTCTCTTCCAGAAAGAGAAAACATCCGGAATCGGATTTTTTTGAAAGTAGGATATAATTTTATCACCCTCTAGAATTAGATTCTTTTACGCTTTTCGAATAGCCCCTAGCTCCCTGGATTTGAGGCCTTTTGCCATCTTATTTCAGATCAACTCGGGCCGAAGTACTCCCTTTTGGCTATAACAGACTAGCCGAAGTTTTTTTCTTCAATCGAGCGATTTCTTGCTATTACTGTGTTTCTGAGGCAAGGAGCGCACGTTGTGCCTTATCAAGGCTCAGCCTAACTCCACCCGCCAGCACCATGTCTCAGTTTCGCAATCTAGCAATCATCGCCCACGTTGATCACGGAAAAACCACCCTTGTCGACGAACTCCTAAAAGCTGGCGGTGCTTACCGAGAAAACCAGGCCGTCACCGAACGCGCAATGGATTCAATGGATTTAGAAAGGGAAAAGGGAATTACGATTAAAGCGAAAAATACCGCCGTTCATTGGGGCAATCATATCATTAATATTGTCGACACCCCGGGCCACGCCGATTTCGGCGGCGAAGTTGAACGAGTCATGAAGATGGTTGACGGCGTCATCCTCGTTGTTGATGCCTTCGGGGGACCTCAAGCCCAGACTCGTTTTGTTCTCCGTAAGGCTCTCCAGGAAGGACTGAAACCTATCATTGTCGTCAACAAGATCGACCGGCCTAATTCAGACCCACTCGGCGTCCATGATCAGGTTCTCGAACTTTTCCTCGAGCTTGAAGCGACTGACGATCAGTTCAACGCTCCCACCTTATACGGGTCCGCTAAAAACGGATTCTTTTCTAACTCACATGACGCTACCGAGGGCGACTGCATTCCTCTTCTCGAAGCGATTATCGAAAACATTCCAGCGCCGAAGGTTCTCTCAGATGAAAACTTCAAAATGCTGGTCTCTAATATCGACTGGGATGACTATGTTGGTCGAATTGCTATCGGGAAAGTGCTCTCCGGATCAGTCAAAAAAGGTGACAACGTCTTCCGTTTTCTTAAAGACGGAACAAAAGTGCGCTCTAAGATTGGTAAGGTTTTTGAATACACTAACCTCGGTATCCAAGAAGTTTCCGATGGGGTCGCGGGAAATATCGTGGGGATCGCAGGATTTGAAGATGCCGATATCGGCGAAACCCTCGCCGCAGAAGAGGAAGCCGAGGCCCTTCCTCCGGTTAACATTGACCCTCCTTCGGTTCAAATGCAGTTCTCTATTAACGATGGTCCGTTCGCCGGCAGAGATGGTAAACACGTGCAGTCGCGTGTGATACGCGACCGTCTCTATCGTGAAATGAAAACTAATGTTTCCATTCATGTCGAAGATTCAGAAATGGCTGGTGTGTTTAATGTTTCGGCCCGCGGTGCAATGCAAATTGCAGTTCTCGTCGAAACGATGAGACGCGAGGGATTTGAAATTCTAGTCTCTCGGCCGACTGTAATTATCAAGCGGGACGAAAATGATAAGCGGCTAGAGCCATGGGAAATTCTTTATCTCGAACTTCCCTCGGAATATGCCAACCCTCTCCTGAAGATTCTTAATGATCGCAAAGGGATGCTTCAGGACATGACTACCAACGATGCCTCTGGTCGAACCTTAATCACCGCTAGCATTCCAACCCGTGGAATCATTGGCCTTGAATTTGAACTCGTAAATATCACTTCTGGGCACGGAATCATGTCCCATCTTTTTGATGAATATAAAGCATGGGCTGGAACGATCCAAACCCGTCAAGCTGGAACCCTTGTTTCAATGGACACCGGCCCAGCCACCGCTTATTCGCTCCTCGCACTCGAAGGTCGAGGCACCCTCTTCGTCAATCCAACCGAGGAGGTCTACACTGGTATGATCGTTGGTGAAAACTCTCGAGCTGATGATCTTCCGGTGAATCCAGTCAAAGCAAAGAAGCTCGATAATATTCGTTCAGCGACTAAGGAAAATACAGCCAAGCTGGCTCCCGCTCTTAAATTTTCACTTGAGCGCGCTATCGAGTACATAGATCCCGATGAACTTGTCGAAGCAACTCCAAATTTCCTTCGTCTCCGAAAGCGTATCCTTGATCCTAATGAGCGGAAGCGCGCCAATAAGGCTGCTAAAATGGATTCCTAGCTTTTCGCTCCGCCAAATAATACTGTTTGTTGTTCTATCGCGTAATATCATTCAAGCACCTAACCCTATCTTAGAATTGATTACTCAATTTCTGATTTACGAAGATTAAGAGATCAACCCGGCTACTCTTTCTCGAGGGGTCGGAGAATTAAGATTGAGCGGAAGGCATCTTGCCTGATCCAGCGAATCGTCTCCTTATGGTCAGTAGGGAAGAAATTATCTATGACACCAACTAAGTTTACATTATCAATCTCGTAGTAGCCTACCCCGGCGACTTCGTGAGGCCATGAGAGGTGGGGTTTATGGGCTACACGAACCATGCACGACAGCAGCGCTGGCCGTGACTTATCAATTTCTTTCTTGAAAAGTGGGAAAGAAAATCGCCCCAGCCCAATTTGAATCGGTAAATCATAGGCCACTGTTTCGGCCTTTAAAACTTCAAGAAGTTCACTAGGATAAGCTCCAGCCAAAGCCATTCGATTAGGCGTAAATCCATCAACGTCTGGAAATAGCGTCATATTGAGCTTGCTGCGCAAACGTAAAACAAGGTCCTTTGGTGTCTTTCCTTCGTGACCGCGCCAGCTAGGAAATCTCCCGCTGGCCCAATAAGAAACCACACTAGCTGCCGCGGTTGGAACGCAACCCGAAGCGACGGGTTTCAGATCCTCACCCATAATCGGGAACTGCTGGAACGATGGAACCCCACTAATCACCCGACCGGAAACGCCCTTAACCTGAAATTTTCCATCTAGCGAAAATTCGACTAGTTTCCCCTCGCCTACGCTATCCCAAATCAAATGTCCGGATGCCCCATCCGGACCCGAGATCAAGGCAGACCAAACTGGCGGGAGATTCAAGGGTTGGCAAAGATCAGGCTTTTCGGAGATGAGACGAACGTTTTTTAAGGTCGCCGATTTCCAGGATGCCGCCCAAGGTTGGGAGACGATTTCCTTTAAAATTAAAGGGCCACGCTCACCAAGTTTGGGTTTAGCATCAACGAGCTGAATGCTCGCTATTAGGAAAGAAAACGAAATCCTGATTTCCATCACCTAGCCTAGTTTTTGGAGCGTTTTTTGAATTAATTTCTTGGTCTTCAGGACACCAGATACAGGGTCGGCGGCACCTTCAAATTCGATTCCAATAAAACCATTGAAGCCCCCTTTTTTAATAATCTTAAGCATCCGTGCAAAATCAGTATGAGCTGCCTCGCCGTCTGCATTAATCTGATGAACTTTCGCACAGATCGCCTTGGCCCATGGCAACATATCTTCAACACCTTGATATTTGTCGTAGTCTTTAAAGTTTCCAAAATCTGGGAGGGTTCCGCAATTTCTTCGTTTTACCATACTCATTACTTCCTTTACCCAATCTCCCCTGCTTGACCAATTTCCATGATTTTCAACAATAGCACTCACCTTCATTGGTTCGAGTATTTCACAAAGTTGATTGAGTCCGTCGACCGCTTGCTTCTTCACTTCAGCCCGATTACCCTTTGAACGACAATCTACTCGGATTGAATGACAGCCTAGCTCTTTCGCGAACTTACCCCAACGCGCAAGGTATACAGCTGCCTTTTTTCGCTCCGTAGCATCAGCTGAATCGAGAGCTAGGTCTGAACGACAAAGCATCAGCTGATTCTCAACTCCAAGATCACCACAACGGTTTTTAAGCTCCGAAAGAAACTTAGCTGATCCGAGTTTTTCTTCAAAGAAACCGTTGAAATACTCGAGTGCCTTGATCTTTGTTTTTTGAACTGCAAACTTTGGGTAGTCAAGAGGGTCCAGCTTCTTTGAGCGGAACATACGGTTGAAAGAATATTGCTGAAGAGAAATCTGGAGCCAAGGCGCCCTATTTTCAGCAGCCTTTAGGAGGGAAGCTGAAAGGGTAGCTGGAATGATAGTTGAGAGAAACGAGCGTCTAGAAGTTGGAGTATTCACAGTTATGGTTTTAATATTAGCATTAAAAGGATAAGGATCGGGAATGGACCAGCCAAGGCGGTTTTCGACAGTCTAGCTAAAAGCAGGTCAGACCCCTTCACTCACAAGGTAATTAAAGCGTAACTACCTTTGCTGGAACCTAAGCCGCATGTAAACTTTCGTGGCGTTCGGAAGTGCGCTTTGGTAGGTGACTTCGGAGATATTCTCCCCAATTGATTCCTCACTCACAAACGAGACCATATCACCGCTGCTCCAATTCTTAAGATCGGTGGAAATTTCCACAATGAAATTCACATCGCCAGCGGCAGTGTTCTTGGGATAGGTGATCCGTAGATCCCCGCCACCATCTACTCGACTCTTGATAGCCGCCTGGCCTGACGAGCTATCTGAATCGGCTGTCCCCATGGCATATTCCGCAAACGCGGTTAGACCATCATTATCTAAATCCGCATTAGGATCACCCGCAAAAACAGTTTTATTTTCACTAATTCCCGGGGTTCCACCCTGACGGCCAGTTGACCAACTTTCAGGAAGACTGTGATCGGGTGCACTATTTGGGGAATTAAGAACAAGACTAAATCCATCACCGTCCGCCGCTTCTGGCCATGGCGATTTATCATTGTAGGTGAACTCTTTAATAGGACTGCCATCGATCCCAACAATCAAGATACGCTCACCGCTGTTGGCTAATTTTGTCTCATCTTGAAATTGGCCTACAACAAAGCTATCGAGAGCAGAACCATACCGTGCTCTGAATGCTGCGGTATCACTGACAACTAGTATCCGGGCTCCGGCAGCAAGTTTCATCCCCACTGGGAATATAAAACTCGCACCTGCATCGAAGCCGACTCCCGTCAAATCAATAGTAACCTCACTTATGTTGACGAATTCGATGAACTCAAAAAGATCCTGGTCTCCATATCCCGCCGTGATTTCCTCTGCTGAGGGCTCAGCTGGGTGATACATAATCTCTGAGATCATTAGATTCTCGCTATTAGCTGGCGTACCCACCGCATAGGGTCTGATTGTGGGGGCACCCCAAAAGTCCCCATCACGGACACGCGCAGTCACAACCTGGCTCTCGTCAAGGATCAGTGGGCTAGCAGCCACAGTCTCGTTTATCTCAAGCCCTGCCCTGATTAGGAAATCAGAACCGTTGAGAGTCGAATTCATTGCGTGAATCGCTAGTACATTCTTGCCATTACGAAAAGAATCAAGGGAGGCTGCAAGGTCGATTTGCCGACCTTCAACAACGTTTCTATCTGTGGTGGATCCCGATGCCGTACTATTCCAAGCAGCTGGATCTGGTGCATTAGCTGAGGCTATTTCCACACCATTCAAGTAGGCTATGAATCCATCGTCGGATTGAACATTTAAAGTCCCCCCATTTACAGCTCCGGCATTATTAAAGTCAAATTCCCACCGGAAATAAGCCCCACCATTAACCCCCTTTAATTGGGTGGAAATATTCGTAGAAATCAGAGGCTCAAGGGTTCCGCCAGCCGACTCCCAACCAACACCTGAAGCAACTTGAGTCCACTTTGACGAATCAAAATTTGCTTGGGTCCATGTTAAACCTAACGAGCCGTCGGTTGGAATAAAGTAATTCACGGGACTATCAACCGCCAATAAGGTGGTATCAATTGCACCTCCATCAAAACGTTTTGCTGTTGCTGAGACACCGCCCCCCGGAGCTCTCGGATCGCTGCCGTCTGTCGTGTAGTAGGCCTGGCCCTCTGGGAAGTTCATGATTAAGTTGCTCCCGATTGGGACGCTGCCGCTTGCAACGCTAAATTCAGGCTGTGAAGGAAATTGTGCATCAATCCATTCTGCCCGTCTTTTCAGCCAACCCTTCATGTGGGTGATCTCGCCAGTCCATCCCCGATCTCCCCCTGAATACGTGCCTCCGTTTGGCGCGACATTCCATCGCGCAAAATTACGATCCTGGGGCGTAGGTCGGCTTGGATCGTTCCCTGATTCGACATTGAGAGGTGAGGCATATTTGTCGACTGTTGCATTTAGATTTTCAATTGATAAGACTGATTTGCGACGGGAAAACCAGCGATCAATCCACCTCTGCATGACGTCTGGTCTAGAGCTTTGAGCTGTTGGTGGACCTTGTGTATTTCGACGGTAGCCCATTACTTTGCCATAGTAGGGGTATCGGCTATCATACCACGTCCGACTTGAATCTCCTGTTCCGTTCCATTGGCGATCTGGGGTCCGGTCTCGGCCGTCTTCTGATCCCATATTACGGTCAAAATCCCAAATTGGCCCCCCCACTAATTTCCCGCCACGAGGCTTATGTAAAAAGGCACTGAGACGTCCCCAATCTACATTCATTGCAAAATTATTGAGCATGATATGGTCAATAAAGGAATCAACGTCAATATAGTCAGAAAAATGCAGCCCGGTTTCCGGATTAATACCGTCCGCCGCGTCAAGAGCATCATCGGCCTCTTCGAGGTATTTTGTGAGCCATGCTGTCTCGGTGCGATTTATAAAAAAGTCATCCGGTCTATTTCGGTCACTAGCTCCTCCGGGATAGACATACACAAAACTGCCCATACCAGAGGACGAGAATGTTGGGTTACCACGATCTCGTTTAAAAATATACCCTCCTGAAACTTGTGCATCAAATGGTGCCAGATTACCGGGGCCTCCATTCCCGAAATTATTTTCCAAAATGGTTGGGTTTAAACGATCGACATCGATTCGAGACTTCCCACGATCGAGCCGTTCGCCGAGAGTATAGACTCCAAAGTAATCGTTGCCCCCTACGTTGTTTCTTAAGTTATTCCAAAGCTCGACATGTTGAGTCCTAGCGGCATACCGACCGATCTGCCGGCTAACATCGTAGATGAACGGGTTTCGAATCAACGCCCTGTCAAACTGATAAAATGACCCTAGAATCCAATCATTATCTGCTCCGAATCCAAGTGGCTTGATATCCTTCTCTTCGTAATCATTCTCGGTCCAAGCTTCTACCGAAAAATGATTTTTCGGCCAACCTCCTGAGCTTGATCCACGCTTCCGGCTCCCCATGCGGGTAACTAAGTCAGGAGGGTTCAGCATCGATGAGCGCATAACTCCCCCTCCGATATCTTTCGGCTCAAAGATTGCCATCATCATCGGTAATCTGTTGGTTGCTCCAGCAGACGGAATATTCCCCCTCCCAAAGTTGTCGATAAGAATTGTCGGAAGGTTTGAAGTGAATTCAGCAGCGTCGCTTTCAAGGCGAAAATAGGCGTGAGTCTCGATAGGCCCAGCCAAGGCTCCAGGAAGAAACGCTCGCGTTCTCAGCAAAGTGTTGTCTGTAATTGTGAGTGATCCGGTGTATTCTGGCGAGGCGGAGCCAAGATCATTAGTTGGGATACTCCCATCAGTAGTGTAGCGGATGGTTGCATTAGTGTTTTCAGATGTGAGTCCGACGCTTATCGATCCAGATGTAAAGGTCCTCGTAGGAGTATCGACCGTCACGTAGGCTGGGGCTAGTTTTCCGGGGCTATTAGGTGTCCCTGGGGTTGGTTCCTCAAAGAAAGCTGCGACATCCCCGTTTGTGGCGTCCTTAGAAACAACTGTCAACTTAGGCAGTAAGAGAAGATCGGAACCATTCGGAGAAGTGTTCATGACCTGGAACGCCAAGATATTGGTTCCGCTTACGAGCTTCCCCGTGAAATCTACTTCATAAGTGTCGGGAACCACAGCGAGACTATCTGTATGTGAGCTAGTTGCCCTTGAATTCCAGGCGATCGGATTTGGAGCATTTTCGGAAAGGATTTGCTCCCCGTTGAGATAACCCACAACACCATCCTCCCAATTCAGATCAAGCACCATTCTTTGAACAGCACTGGGATCATCAATCGTAATGGGGATCCGAACAAAGATTGAAGCATTCACACCCTTCGCTACGGATGATAGGTTTCCATCGCTCCCGAGAAGATCTAAGTAAGGCCCGGATGTGTCCCATCCTAAGGCAAGTGCGGCACTACTCCATGCAGAATCATTATACCCAGCAACTCTCCAGTCTTCGGGGCCAGGATCGATGGCTGGGACGAAATATTTCGCGTTAACACCTTGATCAACCGGCACTGTGACAATTGATGCGCCAACTGTGCCTATACCGTATGAAATATCTTCAAATTGAGGAGGAGGGTCAAAAGAGGATGCAATTGTCCTTCCATCAGGTTCAACTAGTCCGATGAACTCGTCGGGCTGAAGGGTAAAGTTTGTGTGAAGTATTCCCGCCGGTTCAACTCGATTCTTCTTAGAGGCGAAAATAATGAGAAAGTCGTTTGGTCGAAGAGTTACTGCTGGAATGGTCCATTTAGTTAAGTCCTTCGGATCATCGGTTAAATACCAACCCTCCAATGATACGTCAGAGTCATCGGTATTCTCAATTTCAATCCAATCGGAAGAATCGCCATCCTCGTCTATGAGAGAACGAGTGTTAAGAGCCACAAACTCAGAGATCCTTGGAGCAGCATGGAGTTGGAGGAATCCCGGATAAATAACTAAAAGTAAAACGGAATATACGAGGATCTTAGAGGTCCATATATTCGTTTTGAAGCTGAAAGAGGGCGAAGATGAAAAATCAACGGTTGGACGAAGTGCTGTCATATTGTCTTGAAATTGTGAGAGTGCTACCAATAAGCGTGATACACACGATAAATGTGTCAAATTAAATTCAGACTCAATATGAGTTTCATCCAGATTCCAAACCACCACTCCCTCACTTTAATTGGACGAAAGCTTCCTCAAAAAAGCAGTTCACATGAACAATTCAAATCAGGCCTAAAGTTAGAGAGTCAACAAGTCTTATGATAAAGATTTCCAGACTAACTTGTTTTTAATTTAGGCACTACTACGGAAACTGAGACCTTCGTTCCTGTCATGGAGAATTTCGACAAGATACTGAGCAGGTAGGAGAACGACCCAATTCCCGTCTTGATCACGGGCCACAGCACAACCCGACGGGAGCTTGACTTCAGGCGGTTCGCGGTCGCTCCTAGATTTATCGGGCTCTCGTTCGACAAACCACTGAACACAATTCCAGCGTGGTTGCTCAAGTCGGGTTTCGACCGAATATTCACTCTCAAGGCGAGCCTGTAGGACTTCAAACTGGAGCGGACCGACCGCCCCTAGCAAAGGAACGGACTGAGCGCTGCCATGCACATGATAGGCTTGCGCGACGCCTTCTTTCATCAATTGTTCCATACCCGACCGGTAGCGTTTGATATTAGCCGTGTCTTTGTTGAGGATATAAGTAAAGCACTCTGGTGTAAAACGAGGCATCTCGTTGAACATTACTTCCGAATCATTGGTAAGAGTGTCACCTATCAGAAAATTGTAATTCCCCACGAGGGCGAGAATATCACCGGCGTAGGCGGTATCGAGGGTCTCACGACCCTGCCCAAATAACTTCTGTGCATTAGCAAGCCTAACCTTTTTGCCTGTGCGTTGGTCAACAATCTGCATATCTCGCTCAAAAACGCCGGAAACGATTCTGACGAAAACGGCGCGATCCCGGTGGCGGGGATTCATATTCGCCTGTATTTTGAATACGAATCCAGAAAAGCTTTCGCCCTCTGGATCGATCATTTCGTCTGCGCTCACATTGATTCGGCCGGCTGGCGGTGGAGCCAGTTCCAAAAAGCTTTCGAGCATATTTTGAACCCCAAAATTATTCATAGCACTTCCGAAGTAAATTGGCATTTGCTGACCTGCGAGAACGCGCCCGCGATCAATACTTTCTGTAAGGCCGTCAAGCAGCTCAATCTCAGAAGTCACCGCTAGGTAAAGCTCATCACTCAAAGCTTCGCGAACTTTATCATCTTCGATCCCCGCTACTTCCAGCGGGGCTTTAAACGAACCGTGAGAAGTTCGTTCAAAAAGGTTTACCTCATCTTTGCGACGGTCATAAACACCACGGAATCGGGGCCCATCTCCGAGCGGCCAGTTTACTGGTGTAGGAGCAAGCTTAAGGACCGTTTCTAACTCATCAATTAACTCTAATGGGGGACGCGACGGTCGGTCCATCTTGTTGATAAAAACAAAAATTGGAACACCCCGACGACGGCAGACCTCAAAAAGTTTCAATGTTTGCGCTTCTATCCCTTTACCAGCATCGATAACCATAACGGCTGCATCGACAGCCGAAAGAACCCGGTAGGTGTCCTCCGAAAAATCATGGTGTCCTGGAGTATCGAGTAAATTAATGCAGCAGTTCTTATATTCAAATTGAAGGACGGTTGAAGAAACTGAAATCCCTCTC
The DNA here is from genome assembly GCA_002420315.1 of Akkermansiaceae bacterium UBA5688. Lineage (GTDB taxonomy): Bacteria > Verrucomicrobiota > Verrucomicrobiia > Verrucomicrobiales > Akkermansiaceae > SW10. The sequence continues at coordinate 39,896 of DIHU01000020.1, read as the reverse complement.
TCCTTCTCCATAGCCATCCAATCACTGGAAGTTGATTGCTGTTCCTTTTTTGAAGTCACGCTGCCGGCTAAACCGATTGCCCCCCCGTAAAGAAGGAGTTTTTCGGTAAGCGTTGTCTTTCCGGCATCCGGATGGGAAATGATTGCAAATGTCCGCCGCCGTGCAATCTCACGGGCAGCCGCTAAAGGAACGGTTGGGGTAGAAGTTGGAGCAGTCAAAAGTCTAGGTGCTGGGCAATATGACCAGATTGTTTGCAAAGCGAACAGAACTTGTTTGAAAAGGCTAATGATTTGTAAGCCATCAAAAGATCTCTGCTAAGAACCAGTTACTCTTATTATCTAGCGTTTGAATCCCCTGATTCTGAGTTTGTCAACAAATCCCGTATCCAGAAGAAAACCTCCTCTGCAGAAGTGACTTGCCCCGCCCCCCTGCCAATAGCAACAGGTTGTTCCTGTGGCGCAACAGTATCCCTGCCATGTGATCCTTTTACTAAATTCGCGTTCAGAGGAATGACATCCATAAGTCCGCGAAAGCCCAGCTTCTTCTTTGCTAAGAATTTGGCGATTTTCACAAGCGGGAATTTAAGGTCAGGGTCCAAAAATAATTCCACCGGATCATATCCAGGTTTTCGGTGAATGTCGATACATCGGGCAAAGTCTGGCGCCTTGGAATCGTCCTCCCAAAAGTAATAAGTAAACCAAGCATCTTCGTCCGATACCGCTACAAAATCGCCACCGCGATCAGCGGCAATTCCCTTACCCCATAAATCAGAACTTTCTCGAATCTCCTCGACTCCGTCAGCCGCTAAAACGACTTCTCTAACCTCATCAGCAATCGAAGTGTCATTTACGTAAACATGAGCGATCTGATGATCAGCTACAGCGAATGCTTTGCAGCCGCCACAGTCTAGTGTTTCAAGACCAAGCTCATCCTTCACCTGAAGCCAGCCTCTTTTACGGAAAATTCGATTCAGATGAACTGGTCTCGAGACCCTCGAAATTCCGTATTCAGAGAGAACTAGAACCTCGATTCCGCGCTTCTCAAGAAAATCGATCAAGTCACAAGTCACTTTATCAATTGATTCATACTCCGCAGTCATCTCAGGAGCTCCGGGACCATATTTTTGCAGCCCATAATCAAGATGAGGAAGATATACTAGATTTAGACTTGGACTCTTTTTCTCCTCAATCCAGCAGGCGCTCTTCGCAATCCATTCTGACGATCCAATCCCAGCTTTTGGCCCCCAAAACGACGGAAAGGGAAAATCTCCAAGGTCTATTTTGATCTGCTCACGCATCTCCATTGGTTGAGTGTGAATATCGAAGAATTTCCTCCCGTCAGCAGGGTAAAGCGGTCTCGGGGTCGCTGAAAAATCGGCTGACGAATACATGTTATACCACCAAAACATCTTAGCGCAGCGGACTTCCGCTTCCTCCCAAACCTTTTTACCCTTCACGAGGTGATTTGACTGCTTCCAGAATTTCACCTCAGCATCCTCCCGATCATACCAGCCATTACCAACAATCCCGTGTTCTCCCACTGGCTTACCTGTGAGGTAAGAACTTTGCGCGGTGCAGGTCACTGCCGGAAAGGCCGGTTTGAAACTCATTACCTCTCTCTTCTTGCTCCACTCTCTTAAGCGAGGCATTTCATCTATGACCGAGCGTGTTAGCCCGACCACATTGAGGACTGCTATTCGTTTCATACCCATAGCTTTAAACCATAGAATGAGCCCTTATTTTGAGCTCTTCAGCGCAGCTTTCCCAGATCGCTTCGTCGATCTCGTGCACGTCAACGCCTACCCCGGTCTTCTCTAAAAGAAGAACCGTCAGCTCGCCACCTAGGTGCTCTCGGAACTCCTCGAGCCCATTAAAAACACGCCTTCTTCTTTTCGAGTCCCTCAACTCCAAAGCCTCATGCCAAATCGGCAACTCCAATCCCTCGATCAGCTTTAAAACACGCTCGGCGTCCAACGTTTTGAGTAGCCCAATCTTAGCTGCATACAGGGTATCAAGTGCAACACCTACCGAAACCGCCTCCCCGTGACTGAGTTCAAAATCCGTAAGCTGCTCTAGCTTGTGAGCGGCCCAATGCCCGTAATCTAGTGGCCGGCTGCTTCCCAACTCAAAAGGATCACCCCCCTGGGAGATGTGCCTTGCGTGATGAATTGCCGAACGCTGGACTGCTTCTTCGAGGATTTCCTCATTCAAAGAGAGTAAGCCCTTTACGTTTTCCTCTAACCAATCGAAAAACTCGCCGTCACGAACCAAAGCTACTTTCACAGCCTCAATGAGGCCCGCACGACGGGTCAACTCAGGTTGAGTATGTAAGAATTGGAAATCGTTTACCACTGCGTAGGGAACAGCGAATGTACCGATAAAGTTCTTTTTCCCAAAGGCATTGATCCCATTCTTAACCCCAACTCCACTGTCATCCTGCGAGAGAGTCGTCGTGGGGAATCTCACTAGGCGGACGCCGCGGTGGGCTGTTGATGCAGCAAAACCAATCACATCTAAAAATGCTCCTCCGCCAATTACGACGACATAAGAATGGCGGTCTATATGATGGCGCTCAATGGCGACCATCGCATCCTGGTAAACTTGATCGTCTCGCTTGGCCTCCTCACCTCCAGCTAACCATTCGACTCCAGTGAGCCTCAATCCGGCTATTTCCGAGAAATGATCCTGAATCTCTCCTTCCAGGAGGGGAAAGAAGTTTCTGAGGCCATTTTCCACAAAAACAAGAACCTTGCTTCGCCCTCGAGTCTCCAAAAGATCAGCCATCAAACGATTACCCGGAGCAAACGCCCCGCGGGTAAATCTGACTCGATGTTGAAAACTCACCGTGATGTTGAAATCCTCTCCGCTCATCTAACTTTTCTTACTTAACGTTTCATACGTGGCTTGGCCACCGATTCTTTACCGTGTATTGTGAAAATATGGCTCAAATCATATCCCACCACGAAGGCCGCTTCTTATCTCTCCGAGAAATCAACGATTGGGAGTTTGTGACCCGCGCCAATGCTACCGGAGTTGTTGGCATTTTCGCATTCACAACCGACCAACAAGTGATTCTAGTCGAGCAATATCGACGCCCCGTAAAATCCCGAGTTCTCGAGATTTGCGCGGGTTTAATTGGAGACGAAGAGGATTTTGCGAACGAATCTATTACTGATTGTGCTAGTCGTGAATTAATCGAGGAAACTGGTTTCACTGCTGGAAAGATGTCTCCGTTACTCAATTCCCCTACTGCCGCCGGCATGACTGACGAAATGACCTATTTTTTCCTCGCAGAAGGATGTGTTAAAACTGGTAAAGGTGGCGGGATTGGCGGAGAAGACATCATCACTCATCTCGTCAATCTAGAAGATCTTAGCCATTTTATGAAAACCAAAGAGCAAGCTGGAGTGCTAGTAGATTCCAAAATTCACGCTTGCCTAGGAGCCATCCATCTTTTGGGACAGGCAAATGCACCCAAATAAATGAAATAACAAAACATTCTGTTCGTCACCTTCGGCTTAAATAATCGATAATTGCCCCATTGGGCGATGGCTATCTGACAAAAGCTTGGAGTCAACAACGATTGATCAATCTTGCAGCGCTAGTATATGATTTCATTATAAGTGCAGGCATTATTGCTTTTAAAAGCTTTGGATGGGGATTTTCTAACCCAGCGTTAAAGCTATTTTAATTTCCAAATCTCCAGAGATTAGATTTGGACCGCACAATTACCGATCCGTCAAAGATAATTGGGGAAGCGAACACTGGCTCTGCAAAATCGTTTACAGCAATTTCCTCAATTCCTTTGTCTGAGACTTTATGAACGAAACCCTGACCTTCTTCCGAAAACGCAAAAAGACGATTGTCAACTAGAGTCAATGAGGCAGATATTTTTCTCTTATAGCTATCCCGCCATAGCCGTTCCCCAGTTTTCCGGCTAAGACAGCTAAGTCGCCCCGTATCGTCGGTGACGTAAATTTCATCTCCGGAGATTACGAACGAAGGAGTCGTTGGGATATCCTTAGTAGATACCCATTCTACATGGGTATCAGTGATCTCTCCCTTTGCTCCATTCAATCTAATTGCCAAGAGCTTGGCCTTCATAAAGCCAGTCGTCAAGTAAACGTGACCTTCTTGGTAAACAGGACGGGGCACTAAAGAAAACCCTTCGCCATACTCAACCCACCAAATTAATTTACCATCAGCGGGTCGATAGCCGCCGACCATCCCACTACCCTGACTTACCACTACTTTCTCCCCACCTGATTCGACGATCAATGGTGTTCCGAAGGAAAATTTTCGCCTGACATCCTGATTTCGGTTTACTTCCCACTTAAGCTTTCCAGAGGATACATCAAGAGCCCGAAGTAGCCCCTTCTTCTCACCATCTGCACTAAATATTAAAACACCTTCGACCAAAACAGGACTTCCTCCATTTCCGTGCATTGCTGGGTAGCTATCATGATAACGCCACCTCACTTCACCGTCTTTTAACGACAAAGCAGCCGTTCCCATGTGTCCAAAATGAGCGTAGACCACCCCTCCAGCAATTAACGGAGAGCTACTCGCAAGACTATTCTTGGCATGAATACTACCTGCCTCTTCTTCACTCGGCTCGAATAACTTCTGATCCCAGACGACTTTACCTGTTTCAGCATCCAATGCGATAGCTCGAAGTTCAGTTCCCGGGTTTTTTACCGCTGTTGTCACCACAATCAAACCACTACTCATTACCGGTGAAGACCATCCAGCGCCGGGAATTTCCCTTTTCCAAACCAAGTTTTCTTGCCCCATTTTTGAGGGCACGTTACTTGCCTTAACCACTCCCTGGGCATTTGGCCCGCGGAATTCTGGCCATACCGTGGCCTCCACTGGAAACAACAAAAATATCGTGAGAAAACATGCTCTTGGAGTCATAAGCTCGACTTTGTCCTGCAGCCTGTAAAAACCAAGCGGTTTTCTTCATCAAGCAAACCGGTAGGACGCCCTCCAATCTCTCCTAGCATCGTGACGAAAGCATTATCGCTTCTCTTTTGTTGGTCCTTAAGTTCACCAATCTGTGGTTAGAGAGAATTTTTTTATTATCGATCATCACTAGATGATTAATCGCGAAGTGAATTTAGCAATTTTTCGTGAATTCCACCGAAACCACCATTGCTTAAAATAGCGATAACATCGCCGCCTTTTGCTAGGGAGGAGACATGTTCCACGATCTCTTCAACCTCACCAAGATACCAGGAACGTGCGCCTTCGTTTGAAATATCAGCAGCCAGCTTCTCGGGATCTAGCCTTTCATTAACTGCAACCTTTTTAGAATCAGGTATCGAAGGAATCACAACGCAATCAGCTTTCTTAAGAGCCATCGCCAAATCATCTTGAAAGATGTTCCGGCGTGTTGTGTTTGACCTAGGTTCAAAAATAACCCAGAGGCGTCGTGAGGGATACTTTTGTCGAAGTCCATCTATTGCCAATCCTATCGCGGTGGGATGGTGTGCAAAATCATCAACAACCGTGACTCCATTCACTTCTCCTCGCTCTTGTTGCCGTCGAGCGATCCCCTCAAACGACAATAAGCCCTTTCTGATCTCCTCCGGCTTAAGTCCGGCGAATTTTGCCGAGCAAACCGCCATGGCGGCATTCCTTACATTGAATTCACCCACCATTGGAACTTCAAAGCCCTCGCCATCGATTACAAAAGAACTTCCAGTCGGAAGATATTCAATATTGGTGATTTGAAGATCACAAGATTCACCAAAACCCACCTTCTTTATTGGACATGGTGAATCCTTAGCCGCAATTAGACAATTTTGGTCGTCCCCATTTATTAGGGCTAAACCGTTTCGGGGAACGACCTTCAAAAGCCTCGAGAAGGTTAGAATAATCTCCTCCAAGTTGTTGTAAATATCGGCATGATCAAACTCAATGTTATTCATAACCACCAATTCTGGGAGGTAATGAAGAAATTTGGACCGCTTGTCGAAAAATGCGGTGTCATATTCATCACCCTCCATTACCACGAAATCAGACTCGGTAAACCGCGCACCCTGACCAAAATTGGCCGGGATTCCACCGATCATAAATCCAGGTTTTTTACCGGCGGATTCAAAAAGCCAAGCAAGGATTGAGCTTGTCGTTGTTTTGCCGTGGGTTCCACTCACCACATAATTACGTCGCCCCCGAAGGAAATACTCCTTCAAAACTTCGGGTAAGGACATGTATCGAAGTCTCCGATCAAGAACTGCTTCCGCCTCATCATTACCACGACTAATAGCGTTTCCAATTACGACAGTCGTAGTTTCATCAGGAATGTTCCCAGCCCGATAGCCTTCCATGATTTGCACTCCTTTTTTTTCAAGGAAAGTTGACATAGGGGGATACACCGATTGATCCGACCCTGTGACAGTATAACCCTTTTCGATCATGCCGGCAGCTACAGAACCCATGGCTGTTCCGCAAACTCCAACAAAGTGAAACTGTTCTCTAATCATCGTTTCGAAATTAAAAACCCGGTGCTGCAACCCGTCCCTGCTGCCCCTCTTCGAGTCGCTCCTGAAGAATGCGGTCTGCAACCTCTTTTACCATCTCTTCGAGAAGTAGACGCAAGTGACTACCTTTTCGGTAATCTGCTGGCGCAATATGCTTAACACGGTCGGCATGGTTACAGAGCTGGAAGCACTTTTGAAAACTGCGGCCCGTTTGATCTTTGGGATTATAGACTGCGATTGCATGCCCACCGTTTTTTTTCATTACCGTAAAACAAGGAACATCGGTCGGCCCATCCCCCACGTAAATCATGTTCTCAAAAGGAATGGGTCGGGCTCCGGTCGGCATGTGATCGTTCACATCATCGTCATGACCTAGCATCCCTTTGTTAATCCGAAAGAGATATTGGGTTTTGGTTGTGTGAGAAATGGTCCGCTTAGGAAAGCTAATACGCCCCTGCTCATCCTCCCCGAACTCACATCCAAAAATGGCTTTTACTTTTCCAGCGAGCGAACATCCATCGAGTAAGGCTTGGAGACCAGATGAGACAATATAGTGCTCCACCTTAATTCCTGCAGTTTCATGCTCCGGACGGAGACAAAACTCCCGCATCTCTTCGAAAACAGTCTCGACTCCAGGGTAGTAACTTAATCCCTTCCCCAACTGAGTGAGATCATTATTACTTACGTTATCCATTCCTAGATAATCGAGGAGACACTTCATGTAAGCCAATTCGCCGTCCCAGAGCTTTTCCTTCACTAACACATTGCACTTGCGCCAGAACTGTTCTGGGTCGATCCCAAATTTTGGGAACAGGACATCATCCTGCATGTAACTGGGGCTTAGTGTCTGATCATAATCATAAACCAGCGCGATAGTATTTTGCGGAACCGACATCTAAGGGAGACAATGCCTTCAACGGGCACGACTGTCAAAATCCAAGATACCTCGGAAGAAGAGACTCTAAAGCCGTGTCAAATAGACCTTTCCGGCCACAGGTCTCTGTGAGCCACGCTTGTCGTGGGACCAGATTGCGTCGTCTGAAAGAATGTTCTTCTAGCCTGTCTATACGAAGAACCCGATCCCAATCTGCTTCTTAACTGCCCTTTTTTATCTTTTTAGCCAGATTGTAATCCACTGTTCGTTTTCTTTTTGGAGCATCCAATCCCGCTCTCTTTTTTAATTCCTTAATTTGGTCTCTAAGGTGGGCGGCTTTTTCGAACTCGAGCTTAGCTGAAGCCTTCTGCATCTCATCCTCCATCTCATGGATAACTTCGACGGCATTGAAAATCATTTCGTCCTCTGCGACTAGGGATGTATTAACGTCCTTTGCAGCTTGATGAGTCGCGTCACGATCATGCAAACTCTTCTGGGCTGCGCGCTTAACGCTCTTCGGGGTAATTCCATGTTCCTTGTTGTGGTTTCGCTGAACAGTTCGCCGGTATTCAGTGACATCAAGAAGACACTGAATCGAATCAGTCACGATGTCGCAGAAAAGGACACATTCACCATTAATATGACGAGCAGCCCGACCTGCAGTTTGAATCAAGCTTGTTTCGTTGCGAAGGAAACCCTCCTTATCAGCGTCTAGTATGCAAACAAGGGAGACCTCAGGAAGATCGAGACCCTCTCGAAGAAGATTGATACCAACCAAAATATCAAATTCTGCAGCACGAAGTGCTCGGAGGATTTCAACTCGTTCAATCGCATCAACATCGGAATGGATATAACGCACCTTTAAATCGACCCCCTGAAGGTATTCCGTTAAATCCTCAGCTGTTTTTTTGGTAAGAGTTGTAATGAGGACCCTTTCATTTTTTTCAACCCGCTGTTGGCATAGTTCAATAGTCTCGTCGATCTGGGACTTTAATGGTCGCATCGTTAAGACAGGATCCAGCAAACCGGTCGGCCGTATAATTTGCTCCACAATGAGTTGTCCACCGCTGCGGGAAACATCAAAATCTTCTAGAGCCTCGGCTGAACCACTCGCATTAATAGTGAGACGCTTGAAAAAAGTGGGGTCAAAATCACTCTCATTTCTTGATTTTATAGGGATGAACTTTGGATTGTCGGGGCGAGAATTCACGATTTCAAAAGGTCCAGGCGTCGCGCTTACATACAGTCGCCTCTTCGTCATTTTCATGTATTCATCGAAACGTAAGGGCCGATTGTCCATTGCGCTTGGCAGTCGGAAACCATGATCAACCAACACTGATTTACGGCTTTTATCCCCTTCGAACATCCCTCGAACCTGGGGAAGAGTTGCGTGACTCTCGTCTGCCAGGAGAAGATAGTCCTCAGGAAAAAAATCAAGAAGGGTATACGGTCTTTCGCCAGGTTTTCGTCCGGTAATGTGTCTCGAGTAGTTTTCAATTCCTTGGCAAAATCCCATCTCTTGCATCATCTCGAGGTCATATTCCGTTCGCATGCGAATGCGTTGGGCCTCGATAAGTTTGCCATTCTTTTCAAACCAAGCGATTCGATCATCGAGTTCCTGACGGATAGCTATCATCGCAGTTTTAAGTTTTTCCTTCGAGCTAACAAACTGCTTAGCCGGGTAAAAAACGTAGTGACTCACCTCATCGATAATATGCCCGCTCCGGGTATCGATCGAAGTAATGCGATCGATTTCATCACCAAAAAATTCAATTCGAATTGCGGTCTCCTCCAAATAAGCTGGCCTCACTTCGACGACATCACCACGAACTCGAAAATGACCCCGTTCAAAAGCGATGTCGTTCCGTTCAAAAAGAAGATTCACAAGCTCAGTCAAAAATTCATCACGCCCAAGTTCCTCTCCTTGACGGATTCCTAACATCATTTCTTTGTAGTCTTTCGGATTTCCAAGACCGTAGATGCAGCTCACGCTCGCCACGACAATAACATCGTCGCGTGTGATCAGTGACCCCATTGTGCTTAATCGAAGTCGCTCGATTTCTTCATTAATCGATGAATCTTTTTCAATGTAGGTGTCCGAACGAGGTATATAAGCTTCGGGTTGATAGTAGTCGAAATAGGACACAAAATACTCGATAGCGTTTTTTGGAAAAAAAGCCTTAAATTCAGAGTAGAGCTGGGCTGCCAGAGTCTTATTATGACTCATGATCAGGGTCGGCTTTTGAATTTGCGCAATAACGTTTGCCATTGTGAAAGTCTTACCCGAGCCGGTGACTCCGCGAAGAGTCTGGTGACGGTTCCCAGATTTGATCGATTTCACCAATTTGGCGATCGCTTGTTCCTGATCCCCCATGGGAGCAAATTCACTGACGAGGCGGAAATCCACACCCCACGCTATGGGATCTTTGCCGCTTGTCCAATCCTTCAAAAGGTGGAAGAGGACAATCTTATCTTTTCAGAGCCCCCCACTGATCCAGTTCTCTCGGATACGATGTTGGCGGGATATGCAGGAGAAAACACCTCGGCAGCGGAGGATCTTGAGATGATCGCCCATTTTATCGATAGTGTTTTCCTCTTGGTGAAGCAACGGAATACTGCGGATTACTCCACCAATGAAGATCTTGTCCTTTTTCTTCAAGGGAGTAATTCACATCGTTTACCTTTTCTTGCAAAAGTTGGGCCGGCTTTAAACAGCAAAGGACAATTAGTAGACCGCTGGAATTCACCACTAATAATCCACCCGGTTTCCCAGAAAGTTTTGGAACTCCGTTCAGCAGGGCCTGATAAGACCCCTTATACTGGAGATGATCTTTTGTGGCCAGTGCGCTAAGAAAAATATCGCGTCCGATACTACATCTCCAGCATCATCCGAGTTGGATTTTCAAGACAATCCTTTATCCTGATCAAGAAACCCACTGCTTCTTTGCCATCAACAAGACGATGGTCGTAGCTCAGAGCTAGATACATCATCGGCCGGATTTCCACCTTTCCGTTGATCGCCATAGGCCGCTGCTGAATGGTGTGCATGCCAAGAATTCCACTCTGTGGAGGATTCAAGATCGGAGTGCTCAACAGTGAACCGTAAACACCTCCGTTTGAAATTGTGAAAACACCTCCCGAAAGATCTGAAAGTTCAATTTTCCCCTCCTTCGCACGGAGGGAGTATTCAATGATATCCTTTTCGATTTGCGCAAAAGATTTTTGATCACAATCCCGGACGACTGGAACGATTAAACCCTTCTCAGTTCCAATTGCGATGCCAATATCATAGAAATGATTTTCGATAATCTCGTTACCTTCGATACGGGCATTGAGAGAAGTCACGTCTTTTAAAGCTTGAACAACAGCCTTGGTGAAAAGCGACATAAAGCCTAATTTTGCACAATGCCTACTCAAAAATTCCTCTTGTACTGATTTTCTCAACTTCATGACTTCGGTCATATCGACCTCGTTAAAAGTCGTTAGGATCGCGGCCGTCTGCTGGGCATTAACTAAGTGCTGGGAAATCTTTCGACGAAGCGGTGTCATTTTCCTCCGAGTCACTCTCGACTGATCGGCACCAAGTTCCGGACTAGAGATATTTACATTGGATAATGAACTCTGCTCAACCGGGGCTTCAACGCTCGTCGGTTCGGACGATGGGGCCTCAGGTGGGATTGAAGACGGTGCTTCAGAAGCTTCAATTGATCCCAATTTTTCGCCGATCGACACTTCAGTGCCTTCGGATACTTCAATCGTAACTATTCCAGAAATTTCTGCTTCTAGTTCGCTAGAGACCTTATCTGTGTCCAACGAAACAAGAGGCTGCCCCTTCCTCACATAATCATTATTGGCAACCGTCCAGACAGCAACGGTAGCTGACGTTATTGACTCTCCGGCAGCAGGAACAACAATATCAACCTTTCCTACATTTCCCCCTGAAGACTCTTTTGGAAGATCTCCCAATGAGGATTTAGCCGGTTCGGAGGCAGGGGCGGACTTATCTACCTCGCCTTCGGCGATCAGACCAATCACTGTCCCAATTTCGACCTCCTCACCCTCATGAACTTTAATCGAAATTTTCCCGTTAACTTCGGCCTCTAGTTCATTCGAAATCTTGTCAGTCTCAAGCGTAACCAGCACCTGACCTTTTTCAACAGTAGCCCCATCGGGGATATGCCATCGCGCAACAAGCGCGGAAACGACTGATTCTCCGACCGGTGGGATTTTTATTTGATGAGACATGGGTCTATTAAACTGAAAAGGCTTCTTCGCAGAGCATCTTTTGCTCGCGTTTATGTACGGCTTTAGAGCCAGTAGAAGGACTTGAAGCTCTATCTCGGGCAGCATAACGAACACCGCGGCCAGTTGCCTTCTTGAGTCTTGGCTGGATATAACTCCAAGCTCCCATATTAAGCGGTTCCTCTTGGCACCAGACAAACTTCTTTGCGGAGCTGTATGGACTAATTGCCTGCTTCACTGCCTCGATATGAAATGGGTATAATTGCTCGATACGAACGATCGCCACGTTTTTGATCCCGTTTTCTTCACGATAGGCGATGATGTCGTAATAGACCTTGCCGGAGCAGAAAACGACCCGGGAGACGTTCTCTGGCTTTTCGAAGCCATAGTTATCAGGGAGAACTTCTTGAAATGAAGTATCATCGAGGAAATCTTCAACCTGAGAGACCGCTCGCGGATTAGTTAAAAGACTCTTGGGAGTCATCACGACTAAAGGTTTTCGGGTCGGAGAATGTTTTTGGCGGCGTAGAGCATGAAAATATTGAGCTGGTGTCGTAAAATTACCTACAATCATGTTTTTCTCAGCACACAGTTGTAGAAACCTCTCAAGCCGGGCACTTGAGTGCTCAGGCCCCATACCCTCATACCCATGTGGAAGAAGCATTACGAGCGAACTTGGGGTTTGCCATTTCGATTCCGCTGAGGAAATAAATTGATCAATCAATACCTGTGCACCATTCGCAAAGTCGCCAAATTGTGCCTCCCAGATAATCAACATTTTTGGGCAACCCAAAGTGTAGCCATAATCGAATCCAAGCACGGCAGCTTCCGAGAGAAGACTATTATAGACGCAAAATTTCTCCTGATCATCGCTGATATTACTCAGGGGAACGTAGCGTTCTCGTGTTTCGTAATCATAAAAAACCGCGTGGCGCTGACTAAAGGTTCCCCTTCGACAATCCTGACCCGAAAGACGCACAGGAAAGCCTTCAGTTAACAAGCCACCAAAGGCGAGGGCCTCTGCAAAAGCCCAGTCAAATGGCCCGCCATTCAGCAAAGCTTCGCCGCGGCGTGGTATAAAGCGTTTGGCAAGCGTTGGGTGAAGCTGAAAGCCCTCAGGAATTGTCGTGAGGACTCTGCCAATATGTTGAAGGCGATCTAGGGAAACCCCTGTTATAACAGGATCATGAGAATACGGCGGCTGCGTCTCTGCGGTAGAACCCGTATAAGCATCAAGATTCCCTTCCTGTTCGTTCTTGCGCATCTCTTCTAGACCAGTATCAAGACCGCTCCATATCTCATCGTGAATCTCTTGTCCCTCTCCAACGCTGAGAATTCTGGAGGCAATTAGCTCGTCGAGATAAAGCTGACCAACGGTCTTACGCCCAGTAATCTTACGGTAGATATGAGGTTGGGTAAATGCGGCTTGATCAGTCTCGTTATGGCCTTGACGGCGGTAACAATACATATCGATGACAACATCGCGGCCCCAAATTTGACGAAATTCGAGGGCAAATTCTGCCGCCCAAATCAACTCCTCTGGACGTTCACCATTCACGTGTAAAATAGGTGCTTCAATCATTTTAGCGACATCAGTCGCATAAGCCGAGGAACGTGCATCCTCTGGCATGGTTGTAAATCCAATCTGATTGTTCACGACCAAGTGGATTGTTCCCCCAGTCCGGTAACCAGCGAGTTGGGAGAGATTAAGAACCTCGGCAACCGGCCCCTGTCCAGCAAAAGCGGCGTCACCATGAATCAAAAGAGGAAGAACTACTTTTCGGTCAGTTTGTGCTCCATCATCTCCGATCATTCGTTGGCGCGCCCGGGCCTTTCCCTCGACAACTGGATTGACCGCCTCGAGATGGCTAGGGTTAGCCGCCAGACTTACTCGAACCTCCCCATCTTCTAATTTACGAACTTTTTCATATCCGAGGTGGTATTTGACATCACCGTCGCCAGCAACGAGATCGGGAACGTAATTCGGTGTGAACTCGTAAAGAAGCGTGGAAATAGACTTCTTCACGAAATGAGCGAGGACGTTTAGACGTCCCCGGTGGGCCATACCCATCTCTATTTCCTTGATTCCAGAAGAAGGGCAACCTTCAAGAATGCGATTCAAAAGAATCATGAGTCCCTCACTCCCCTCCAATGAAAATCTTTTCTCGCCAAGGAATTTCTTGCCAAGGAAACTTTCAAAAAGCTCGGATTCCATCAACCAACGAAGAGCTTTCTTGCTATCGTCATTGCTAATTGGTGGAGAGTAAACCTTATCCTCGATCCGACGGCGAATCCAATCACGAACTTGCGTGTTGTGGATGTGCATAAACTCAAAGCCGGTCTTTCCTGAATAGGTCTTTTTAAGTGATATTTCTAAATCACTTAACTTAAAAGTCTGTCCGTCGCGGAAAAACTGAGTCGCAGCTTCCCTATCTAGGTCCTCGCTCGTGAAGCCGAAAGTCTTTAATTCAAGGCGCGGGTTGACGGGCCCGGAGTTTTGCAAGGGATTGATGTGGGCTTGAGTGTGACCCAGGGTTCGATAATTGTAGACCAAACTCACAACTTTTCCCCTGAATGAAAGCTGTTCCTCGGAAAGCGGCTGATCAAGACCAGCCGAATCATGCGCCACGGCAGGTTGTCCCTTGGGTCCACCTTTTCTGGGAACCGCCGATCCGAGTTCAAATCCCTCGAAAAACGCAGCCCAATCTCCTTCAACCGAGCTTGGGTCAGCATTCCATAGCGCGTATTTTTGCTCCAAAAGTTCGGCATTAAACCGGGACGAGATATGAGAGGACATGTATTATAGGGAAAGAACGTTTATCGCGATAGAATGACTTTCATGCTTGGAACAACCAAAACAATACCGTTAGGTAAGCCGCACAGAAGAGCGAGTCAACCCACACCAACGATTCTCTAAAAAAAAAATGATCGAGATTTCAAATCTCAGTAAAAGCTATGGGCGCCAAAAGGCTGTCGATCAAATCTCTTTCGAGGTCACTCGTGGAGAGATAGTTGGCTTTTTGGGTCCAAATGGGGCAGGCAAGTCAACCACCCTCAAAATGTTAACTGGTTTCCTTCCGCCCACATCGGGTGCTGCGCGAATCGCAGGAAAAGATATTTTTAGGGAGTCCCTGGAAGTGCGAAAGAAAATCGGCTACATGCCTGAAAACGTGCCCCTATATACCGACATGAGGGTTAAGGAATATCTCCGCTTTAGAGGCGGTCTCCGTGGTCTATCCGGGGGTCGTCTCCGCAGACGTATGGGAGAGGTGATGGAAACCTGCGGACTCAGCCATGTCCGCCGAAAAATGATCAAGACCCTTTCCAAAGGATACCGTCAACGAGTTGGATTGGCTGATGCGCTCATTCACGAGCCCGATTTACTAATTTTAGACGAGCCGACCAACGGTCTTGACCCCAACCAGATTCGTGCGATTCGTCGACTTATAAAAAATCTCGGAGAAAAGCATACGATTCTAATTTCAACCCATATCCTTAGTGAGGTCGAAATGACCTGTAACAAGGTCGTTATTATTGACGAGGGCAAAATCAAGGCTGCCGACACTCCCGAAAACCTTGTCAGTTCGATGCGGCGTGCCGGTCGTGTAACTGTTGAGCTTCAGGCTCCCAAGCCTGAAGTCGAGGAGAGTATTTCCCAGATCGAAGAAGTTACCAGAGTAGTTGGGGAATCACTTCATGATGACTGGAATCGCTTCACCGTCTTCGCCGCTCCAAAAACAGACACCCGCCTAAAATTGGGCAGGCTTGTCGCTGAGAAAAAGTGGCCTCTTCGTTCTCTGAGTCGTCGGATTGGCACTCTCGAGGAAGTTTTTATTGAACTCACCCGCAAAGATTAAGTCATCCCTCTCATGCGCATTTTTAGGATCCTCTATTTTAAGGAATTAAAATCATATTTCCTCAGCCCCTTCGGCTGGCTTATTCTTTGCTTTGCATCTCTCATGCAGGGGTTCGCCCTTACTGCGACCTTTAAAGAATTCTCGGACAATGCCGTCGCCGAAAGCCTCGTATCCGTGGTCTTCAACTCGCCGATCTTTAATATCTATTTCTTATTCCTTTTTCCAGTCCTCACCATGAGACTTTTCTCGGAAGAAAACCGATCGGGAACCATTGAAGGACTCCTCACTGCTCCGGTCCGGACTTGGCAGGTCGTTTCATCCAAGTTCTTAGCATCTTACACAACTTTTCTAACCCTCTGGATTACAGCGGGTGCCCACTTTTATCTTTTCACTGCTCTAACCGATGTTCCGCCACCATTCACGAATGGAGACTTGGTTGGGGCGTTCCTGATTATCGCGCTCATGGGAATGCTCTTTACTGCTTACGGCTGTCTTGCTTCGGCCCTCACTTCTAGTCAAATCATTGCCGGAGTCGTCTGTACATTTATCCTGATTTTCCATATGTTTCTGGGACTAATCCCCAATTTCTTTGGAGAGCAAATCCCGGCAGCCGATTTTTTTAATTTCATCTCCTCTCCCCGTCATTTAGTGGATTTCACGAGGGGGCTAATCAACACCGGAACCATTGTTTATTATATCGCAACGGCCGTTTTCTTCCTTTTCCTCACTTTTCACATCCTTGATTTCCGACGCTGGAAACCCTGATCCTTAGGAACCATGGCTGACAAAGATTCACACTTCGATATGGCACCCCCGCCGCAACCCGTCAAAAAACTTGGGCTCGGCGTGCGAGCGGTCCTTCAAATCGTCTTCGCGATTCTTTCCCTAGTATTCATCTACTATCTTGCTTTCACTTACCAAACTCGTAAGGATCTTAGTGAAAGGAGCGATTTCACAGTCTCTGAAGCAACTGAAAATCTCCTCAGATCCTCTGGAGTGATGGACCGAGAAGAGCCTATCAAAATTATTGCAGCTCTTCGTAAATCATCTCCGCACTATTCGCGTTTGCGCCCAGTGGTTGAGGAATACGAGCGACTTTCAAAAGGAAAGGTAAAACTGGAGTATCTCGATCCCATCCGTGACAAGGATCGGGCTTTTGAAATTCAGAATAATTACGGAGATCTCCTCGCCGACAAACTATTCGAAGACGACATCTTTATCATAGATGCACGGAAAGGAGCATCTGCAAATTCGGTCGAGGCTACCGAGGATGTCACCAGTCATTTGCGCTATCTTCCCGCAAGCTCGATGGTGATCAGCAGAACTGATATAAATAATCAAAGACGTATCGTAGGCTACCAGGATGAAGACTTACTAAGCTCGATGCTTCAATCCGCCATCGAGGGAAAGCCCCGTATTATGTATCTCGTCGAGGACAAAAGCGATCTTGAGGTCACTGCTGCCGGCTCACCCTTGCAGGTCATTCGTGAAGCTCTTCAAAAGCAAAATGTTTATCTCCTTCCTCTTAAGATTTCACAAGTTGATAGGATCCCTGAGAACGCCGAAGGCCTTGTAATTGTGGCTCCAGAATATGATTTTGAGCCGAAAGAAATCGAAGTTCTCGAGAGCTACTGGAAACGTCCTTCCTCCGCGATCATCGCATATCTAAACCCAACGACTCGCCCCGTTAATTTACGAGCATTTCTTCGAAAAAATGGGGTCACTCCTCGTGACGACCGGATAATTCGAACTAGACATGGTCGGACTGAAAACCAAGTCCTCGCCACCTTTACCGTTGGAGCCGGGCTCGGAGTAAATGGAAGCCTGGAAATGAAATCCGTCCCCTTCGAGGGGCGCGTCGGCAGCCTTGAGGTGCGGGAGGGAGCAGAAGACCTCGTTGCCAACCGAATTCAGGCTTACAGCCTAATCGAGACTGCCCCCGACTTCTGGGGTGAAACGGACTACAAAAAGGCCAACCCGAAATACGACGATGACTCCGACTACAGCGGGCCTCTTTCCATCGGAGCAGCTGTCATCCGCGGAAATGCTAATTCCGATAATACCGCACCGAACATTTCCAAGATGATTGTTCTTTCCACTTCGGACTTTCTCGATCCAGCTCGTCTTGGCAATGAGCAACTCGATTTCGTTAAGAATTCAACTTATTGGCTTCTCGGTCGCGAAGAACTCATGGGGATTGGCCCCAGAAGTCTCCAACGTCGGAAACTCAACCTCATCAAAGACGACATAAAGTTTCTGAGTAACATTATCCTCTTTTTCATCCCAGTGGGCCTATTTCTAGTTGCAATGTTTGTCTGGAATATCCGTAGGGCCTAATTTTCGATGCCATGAGAATTCTCCCCACCTTGTTCATCACTCTGATCACAGCCGGACTGGGTTTTCTTGCGGTGATGCATCAACTCAACGGCAATTTACATTTCATCTTTGGGGCTCCGCCGCTGAAGCATGGCGAAACGATTTATCAATTCGATCCGACAAACGTAGGAAGTATCCATATCCTCAATAACGATGGGACCCGCGGAAAGATCGTCAAAGCGGGCGGAAGCTGGCTCATCAAAGAGCCATGGGATGACTATGCCGATGCCCGCACTGTTCGCTCACTTATTGATTTTTCGGCCCGCTTGCAAATCGAGGATGTGATCAAACGTGAGGATGTGGAAAATCTTTCTGAATACGGGCTCAAGAAGGATAAAATCGAAGTCGAGTTATTTGATAAACAGGGGAATTCCTTGTGCCACTTTAAGATGGGGCGCTACACAAGCTGGCGGGGTTTTGACCCTAATTACAAATCAGAAGATCCCACGAAACCTCCTCCAAGCTTCCCCACCCTGATCATACAACCGGCGAAGGAAAATCAGGAAGCCTATCTTTATGTCTGCTCCGACTTCGCGAATCCTAACCTAAGGACCGTGAAAATGAGGGACCTTTTTTCGAACGGTTTGCGCCTATTTCGCGACCATCGAGTTTTCTATAACTCACCGGCCTTCGCTGGAGAAATCACTTTTAGAGAGAAGAATTCCGAAATCACGATTAAGCGCAAAGCCCTCTCAAAGACTGACGAGTGGGCAATTGCTAAGCCCTACGAGCTTGCTTGCAGCCCCGAAACAATTAACAAGATCATTGGCGGTCTTGCTGCCCTTCAGGCAAATGCGGTTCTCGATGAATCTGCCCTCGCCCTTCCAGATCCTCTCCCAGACAATATCAACTTCACCATTAGCGTTCGATATATTCTTCCAGATGGCTCCTTGAGTCGTCCGATTACGGCGATATTTTACCCTCCAGAAAATGATCAGGCCTCAACAATTCCCGTAATCACTTTAGAAGCGCCAGATAAAAAACGATCAGCCATTCTTTTAGTCCCAAAAGGACCAGGCACTGTTCTCGATAATATTCCCCGCAGCGTGAATTTAATCCGTAGCCGCACGATGACTTCCCTTCAGGTTAGTCAGGTAGAGTCGGTCAAGATCGGCGACTTCACAGGCCGTGAAGCTGACCTCACCCTTGAGATGAATCCCCACGAACGTGCGCGACGGTGGTATGCCAGAGTAGGGCATGATGAACTCTCAACCTCTGGAAGACCTGACTATGATGGACCAGCCAACATCTTTCAAATCAACGAACTATTTAAAGCCCTCTTTAAAAGTGAGGTAAAGGGGTTTACGAACGACGCCTCCACCGACCCTTCCGAATACGGTCTTGATCAACCTATCCGAAAAATTTCGATCAACCTCAAAGACGGCAAACTAGCAAACTTCGTTGTGGGCGAAAAACTCCGACCTCAATACTTCGCCCGTCGCTCGAATAATGGACGCCCGCTTGAGATCTCTGAGGAAGCTTATAAAGCAGGCGTCAAAGGTGAAAAGAATCCTGAACTACAAATCGTGGCCCGTCCCGGCAACACCTTGACTGCCCCGGCAACCGGACTGGAATTACTAGGTCTAGATAAACCAAAGATTATAAAATTTAATGATGTCACACTCCACTTGGGAAAAGTGAACGCACGGCATTTTTTTGTGAACCGGCTCGACGAGCAAGGGGGACACACTCCACACGTTGTTGAAATTGGAGCTGAAATAATCGGCCAAATGCCCCTTGAGGGCTATCAATGGAAAGGTGAACGACTTTGGAATATTAACCGGTTTGAGATTAATGGACTCTCAGTCAAAAAAAGGGGGGAACCTAGCCTCAACCTTACCTATAATTTTTATGCCTCGGAATGGTCCGCCACTCGATCAAATGAGGATGTCACAGCACTCCTCAACATAAATAAAGCCGAAAAACTTCTCAAAAAACTCACAGACGTTGAGGTTAAAAAGTGGATTGGCCCAGCAGTCGAGGATGCAGCTAGTCGTCTGGTCGAACCCGACCTTAAGATCGAGGTTCTAGTTGAGGAAATCGATGATAGTGGAAAACCAATTGGAACGGTGCAACGCGAGCTGAAAATCTCTAAAATAATCGAGGGTAAGTCGAACAAACTTCTGTTTGGCAAGACGGATACAAACCCGAGCTACTTCCTCATCGACGCAGAGACCTTCCAGCGTTTGTCCGCCGGGCTTCTTGAAGAATAAATCATGAGGATATCGTCTTTCGAACTACCAACGATTCCCTGCCTGTCGACCTCAGCCTCTCCTGCCGGCAAACTGGTATCACTTCAATTGGGCAGGGCTGATAGCCTAGCTGCTCTAGGAAAAAATCAATGGCCCTAGTGCTGAGTGCAAAAACCCAAGGAATTCCAAGCTCAAGGGCTTGTTGTTCAGCAGCTTTTACAAGTAGTTGACCATAACCCTGTCCGCCATGACTTTGTTTCACGTAGAGGCAGGCGATCTCAGCGCACCTAGGGTCCTCAGAGCAATGTAAGGCAACACAACCAACCACATTGCCATCAATCGTCATTACTAGAAAGTCATCGAGCGCGTTTTCAATTTCTTCATAAGAACGTGGAACGAGGTGGGCATCCCGAATTGAGCGCCCTACCATCGCTAGTAATTCTGCAATATCTTCGGGCGCAATCGCTCGAATTGAAAGATAGTCATCGGCGTAAACCATCACCCCAACACCTTCATTAGAGAAAAGCTCGTCCATCAGCACACCCTGGTGATTCTCGTTCAGAAGATGAACACGAGGAACCCCGAGAATACAAACTTCAGCAGCACGATGTAATAAACCCTGTCCCTCACCTTTCCACTTGCGGGCATCCTCGCTCGAAATGGCATTCCCACCCGACACCTGTTCGGAAAGGAATACGATTAACTTAAAGGCCCCTAGCGAACTGGAAAACTCTACTAATTCATCTCCGAGACTCTCCAACCCAGGCCTCTCTATCAGAGCCAATTGACCACGATCCAAAATCGATTTAACATGATCTTTTTCGAATTCAGCTGATTGCCACTTTAGCTCACCATCGATCAAAAGATGACCAATCTGACCCTCTCCATTTCCTATAGAAACCAAAACTAGGTTCACCCCAATTTGCTGGAGCGCAATCAGATCAAGTAAGGACTCTGCGAGAGCAAGTTCTGGCATCCTAGCAGCGTCAATCACTAACACGAAGGTCTTCCCGCGGAAGAACGGAACGTATTGGAGGACAGCGCGAAGATCACTTTGCACATCGAGACGTTAGAAAATCGGGATTAAATTGGCAAGAGCACTGCATAAATCTCTTAATCTTCTCTAAATGCAAACCTCGTTTTTCCTTTGCCTTGCTTAGACTTTCCCTAATCCTTCTCGCGTAATGGCAAAGCCAAAAAATGCAATCACACCCACGCGCGATGAAAATTTTCCCGAGTGGTATCAACAAGTTGTCCGCGCTGCCGATCTTGCTGAAAATTCTGAAACCCGCGGTTGTATGGTTATTAAGCCATGGGGCTATGCAATCTGGGAGTCTATCCAGCACGATCTTGACCGACGATTTAAAGCAACTGGACATCAAAATGCCTATTTTCCACTTTTGATTCCCCTTTCCTATCTGGAAAAGGAAGCTGAGCATGCTGAGGGCTTTGCTACAGAATGTGCAGTGGTCACCCACCATCGACTTGAGACGGCAAAAGATCCTGAAACAGGTAAAACTAAGATGGTTCCGACCGGTAAACTTGCCGAACCTTACGTCATTCGGCCAACCTCTGAAACCATCATTGGGGCAGCCTTTTCTCGTTGGACCAATTCCTATCGCGATCTTCCACTTTTGATCAACCAGTGGGCTAACGTAATGCGCTGGGAAATGCGCCCACGTCTTTTTCTTCGCACCGCCGAATTCCTATGGCAAGAAGGGCACACTGCGCATGAGTCTAAGGCCGAGGCTCTAGAAGAAACAAAAATGATCCATCAACTTTATGCTGATGCCCTACAAGACCTACTGGCAATCCCTGTTATAATGGGAGAGAAAACTGAGGCCGAACGTTTCCCTGGGGCTGAATCCACCCTCACTGTAGAAGCTATGGTGCAGGATAGAAAAGCGATTCAAGCCGGAACCTCCCACTATCTCGGGCAAAATTTTGCCAAAGCCCAAAACATCACCTTTGTCGATCGTGATAACAAGGAACAACATGTCCACACCACTTCTTGGGGTGTCTCTACCCGTCTTGTTGGAACACTCATTATGGCTCACTCTGATGATGATGGTCTTGTTCTACCGCCAAGAGTTGCGCCTCAACAAATCGTGATTATTCCGGTGACGCCAAAAGAAGATTCGCGTGATGCTATCGTAGCAGCATGCGAAAACCTCGCCTCGCAGCTCCGCGATAAGTATCACGAAAGGGAACCCCTCCGGGTCCACGTTGATAAACGTGACTTAGGAGGAGGTGTCAAGAAATGGGAGTGGGTCAAAAAAGGCGTTCCACTTCGAGTGGAGATCGGCCCTCGAGACCTTGAGGAGCAAAAAGTCTGTCTTCAAAGACGCGATCAAACTCCCAACGAAAAAAGCTTCATCAGCCAAGAAGAATTTCTTCTTGAGGTATCCGGAATCATCGAAGACATCCACACATCACTGCTCGATCGGGCCCGCACTTTCCGTGATGAGAACATTACCGAGTGCACCACTCTCTCTTCCTTCGAAAAGCATTGGGAGGATACCAACCTAAATCCTGGTTGGCTTATCACACCTTGGGCTGGAACGCGTGAGGAAGAAGAGGAGATTTCTAAACGTCTAAAAATTACTATTCGTTGCCTACCTAAGGATAAACAAGATGAGGCCGATGCTCCTTGCTTTATGACTGGCGAACCAACCAAATCGCGTGCGATTTGGGGGCGGAGCTACTAGAATTGATTTAATTCTGCTTTTGACCTTTTAGAACCCCATACCGTGGGAGAGCCCCAAGAGAGCTCATCACTTTTTGTAAACATCGTAAACAGCTTCGTAAATTGACCGCATTAAGCTATGTCTAAGGCCGTCATGAGCTGGTTCGCCAAAATCTTTTGCACGTTCTTAGGAATTACTTCTTACAATCTCGGTGCCGCAAAGAAGCCGAACATCGTCTTTTTCTTCGCTGACGATCAGACGATCTCGACCTTAGGTTGTTATGGAAACCCCATTGTTAAGACTCCTAACATAGATGCCCTCGCAGACCGGGGAACCCGTTTCCAACAAGCCTTCGTAAGTCACCCAATCTGTTGGGCCAGCCGGACCTCAATTCTTACCGGAATGACTGCCCGTAGTTATCGAACTCCTGGAAATGGAGACCGAGTCGGGGACGCAGCACTAAAAACCCTCTATTCTGACCTCTTGCGAGAAAACAACTATCGCACTGGGTATTTTGGAAAATGGCACGTCATGTCATCCCGTAAGTTTGACCGAAAAGCACACTTCGATGAAATTGAAGTGATCGGAAGGAACCCATTTTTCAAAAAGCTCCCCGATGGAACCCTTCGCCACGAAACGGATCTCATCGTGGACAAGGGAATCAACTTCCTTAAACAACAGCCTGAAGATAAACCTTTTGCTCTCAACATGTGGTTCAACGCATGTCATGCCGAAGATAGCGATAGACGTCCTGGCATCGGGCATTTTCCTTGGCCTCAATCCGCAAACGAGCTTTATAAAGACACTTACATTGGCCCCCCTCGACTGGCTGACCCTTCCATTTTCGACAACCTTCCAGACTTCTTGCAAACCAGCATCACCCGTGAGCGGTTCTTCTGGCGCTGGAACACTCCAGAAAAATACCAAACAAACATACGAGCCTACTACCGCATGGTTACCGGAATCGACAATGCGATTGGCCGCTTCCTCAAAGCACTCGATGATACGGGTCTCGCAGACAATACCATTATCGTGTATTCCGCAGATAATGGATATCACATGGCGAATCGAGGTCTCGCTGGCAAATGGTCTCACTTCGAGGAATCTATTCAAGTGCCTATGATTATCGCTGATCCACGTGTCCCTAGGGATAAGCAGGGAAAAGTCTCCACCCTTCCCGCTCTTAATATAGACCTCCCTGCTACCTTTTTAGACTGGGCCGGGCTGGTCTCACCCGAGCGTTTTGACGGACGGAGTCTCAAACCGATCGTCGATGGTGATGAGCGCACAAAATGGCGTTCCGATACTTTTCATGAACACTTCGCCGTCCGACACCGGATCCCTGCTTACGAAGGGATTCGAACGTCCACCTATAAATATGTCCGCTATGTTGATCATAACACCGAATTCCTGCATGATCTTAAAAAAGACCCAGACGAACTAGTTAATCGGGTAAGCGACCCTAAATATTCTGAAATTCTCGAGAAACTTAGGGAACGAACGAATCAAAGGATCAAGGAATTAGGCGGGCCTCTCGACCCGCCCACTCAAAAATTCACCACCTCAACGCCCCCCCACCCTTTAGCATCTGCTGATTTAAAATTAAATACTCAAAAAGAGAGATTTGTGAGTATTTTTAACGGTAAAAACTTAAATGGATGGACTGGTGACAAAAGGTATTGGTCAGTCAAGGATGGGGCACTTACAGGAATCACCGATGGCTCCTTGAAAAAGAACAGATTCATAACCTGGAATGCCTCAACTATTCGCAATTTCGAATTACTGCTAAAAGTGAAGTTTAGCGATCGGGCCAATAGTGGAATTCAGTATCGAAGCAAAATGCTTCCCGAGATTGGCCTGGATGTCGCTGGCGGCTACCAATGCGATATTATGCCCCGTGAGAATATGAATGGAATGGTCTACGAAGAAAAGGGCCGCCGAATCCTCTCCTACACCGGCCAAAAAGTTATTGTTGATCAAAAAGGTCAGCCTTGGGTCATCGAACAAATTCCTGTTAAGAAATACCCCCCAAATGTTTGGCATGAATACCGGGTTCTCGTTCGTGGAAATCATCATCAACACTGGATTGAAGATCATAAGACAGCTGACTTCATCGACCTCGACGAAGACAATCGTGCCCTCGGCGGGGTCTTTGGTTTTCAGGTTCATGTCGGACCTGCGATGCAGATCCAATTCAAGGATATCCGCATGAAACATCTTCCTGATAATTTACCACTCCGCACTTCAGCAGATACAAAAATTCCACCTTCCGCTTACGGAGTGCGGCCTCAAGGAACTCCCAAAAAAGATTGGGTGCCCCCTCGTTATCAAAATCGAAAATAATCAGACAATTTAGGATCACCTTGAAGCTGGTTCAGCTTCCTTGTTTTAAATATCTCTTGTCCGGTTCGCGAATTAACGACTTTGAAATTAACGCTCTAAGAAAAGGATTCTTTAATTCATCCAGTAAATAAGAGATCTTCGCCTACTCAGAATAAACGTAACTATGAAAAACTCATCCTCAAAGCTTTTATACTGGGCAGTCACCTGCGCCCTAGCCGGGTTTATTTTTGGTTTCGATCTTGTCGTTATTTCAGGAGCTGAGCAAAAAATACAATCCCTCTGGGGACTCAGCGGGCTCGAACACGGGTTCGCCATGAGCGCCGCACTTTGGGGAACGGTCCTTGGCTCAATTTTTGGAGGGGGGCCCACCGACAAGTTTGGACGTAAGCGAGTTCTCCTCTGGATCGGCATCCTCTACTTTGTCTCCGCAATTGGTTCGGCTTTGGCACCTAATGTTACCCTCTTTGCAATCTCACGTTTTATAGGAGGAATTGGAATTGGGGTTTCAACAGTTGCCGCCCCCCTTTTCATTTCTGAAATATCTCCGGCGGAGCGTCGTGGGCGACTCACCGGCATGTTTCAATTTAACATCGTTTTCGGTCTTCTTATTGCAAACATCTCCAACGCTATAATCCTTCAAATGATGGGGTCTGATAGCGAAACAGCTTGGCGCTGGATGCTTGGAATTGAAGCTGTCCCGGCCTTAGCTTATTGCTTTATGTGCTTTACTCTTCCTGAAAGTCCCCGCTGGCTCATTAACAATAATCAGCGTGAAGAAGGGAAAAAAATCCTAGGCCAAATCAACCCTACTTTTTCGGAAGCAAAACTTGAGGAAACGGTAGCTGAAATTGAACAAGCCGGTGACCTTGAATCAGGAAGGTCTAGCGTTCTCTGGAGGCCTCTAAAGCTTGCGCTGGTTCTCGCTTTCCTTATCGCCTTCTTTAATCAATTGTCTGGGATCAATGCGATTCTTGGGTATGCCCCGCGCATTCTTGGCATGACAGGCTTTGATCCTGGAGAATCCCTTTTTAATGCCAGCCTTATCACTTTGGTGAATCTTATTTTCACTCTAATTGGCCTGGCGCTTATCGACAAAATTGGCCGGCGATCGTTACTCTACATTGGTTCTTTCGGCTATATCGCTTCACTCGCAGTATGTGCATGGGCATTTCATAGCTATCGTGCACCCTTCAGTGATGCCGCCGATGCAATCGCCCTCAAAGCTTCGGCTCCAGTCATTGCCGCTGATATATCCCAACTGCCCGAAAAATATAGCTCCCAAGTGAACTCTGAGAACCTATCGGAATCCATGGTAAAAGAAATCGCAAGTAACTCTCTTAAGTCTGCAAAGGAAGAAACCGGGTTTGGTAGCAGCCTAGTTCTAATTTGCATTCTGGCATTCATCGCCGCACACGCGATCGGACAAGGGGCTGTCATTTGGGTCTTTATCTCGGAGATATTTCCAGCCATTGCGCGAGGTTTTGGACAATCACTTGGCTGCGCCACTCATTGGGTCTTCGCCGCTATTTTAACTCTGATCTTCCCCCTTGTGATGGAAGCCTTTTCGCCGACACAAATCTTCGGATTCTTTGCATTTATGATGATCCTTCAACTAGCTTGGATACGCTTGATGGTTCCTGAGACTAAAGGTGTCTCACTCGAGCAGATGCAGGCTAATCTCAGCAAAGAATAACCTACGCCTCTGAGCTTTTGTTCACATAACGGTGAACAGAATCTCTATCTCTCCCCCGAATCAATTAAATCCAAGGACTTAGATAATATGAAATTTCTTCTAATTTTACTTCTCTCCGCTTCCGTTTCTTTTAGCGAAACACCCTCGACAACTAGGCCTAACGTTATTGTCATTTTTATCGATGATATGGGATACTCAGACTTCTCATGCTTTGGAGGTAAGGTCAAAACTCAATACATCGACAGGCTTGCAGCAGAAGGTATTAGGTTCACAAACTTCTACGTAAACTCACCGATTTGTTCGCCCTCACGTGTTGCCCTGACTACCGGACAATACCCACACCGTTGGCGGATCACTTCTTATCTCAACAATCGCCGTGATAACAACCGGCGAGGAATGGCACAATGGCTTGATCCTAAAGCGCCTACTCTCGCCAGGCAACTTAAGGGGGCAGGTTATAGAACTGGGCATTTTGGAAAATGGCATATGGGAGGACAACGCGATGTGATCGAAGCCCCCACAATTCCAAATTACGGATTCGATCAGAGCTTAACTAACTTCGAAGGAATTGGCCCCAAACTCCTCCCTCTTACTCTCAAACCAAACCCCAATGGTGAAGAGCCCATTAAAGGGAGAATCTGGGCTGACGCCGAACGCCTCGGCAAAGGTTTTAGATGGATGCAAAGATCCAAGATCACCACTGGCTTTATTGATGAAGCTCTTAAGTTCATTGACTCATCAAAAGCAAACAAGAAACCTTTCTTCATTAACCTCTGGCCAGATGACGTTCACGGACCTTGGTGGCCGCCTCTCGACAAATGGGGTGGCGACAGACGGGCACTCTACAATGGGGTTCTCGATGCAATGGACGAACAGCTCGCACGTCTCTTTAAGCGTGTTCGCGAAGATCCCACACTACGAAACAACACAATTATTACGGTATGCTCAGACAACGGCCACGAACCAGGGGCAGGGACATCAAGACCGTTCCGTGGGGCTAAAACCTGGATGTATGAGGGTGGAATCCGATCACCTCTTATCGTTTGGGCCCCGGGGCTCATCCCCTCCGATAAAAAAGGCACCACTAATCATGACTCGGTTTTTTCGGCTATCGATCTAAACAGGTCACTCTATTCACTCACTGGGACCGTGCCCTCTAGGAAACTTGATGGCGAAGATCTCGCACAAACACTCATTGGAAAATCATCCGAATCCCGCAAAGCTCCAATATTTTGGCGTCGCCCTCCAGACCGACCCGGCTTCGGGCATGGATTTAATGAGGACAACCCAGACCTAGCCGTCCGCGATGGCCACTGGAAGTACCTGGTCAATATCGATGGTTCAGAGCCGCAGCTCTATGACCTCCCTAAAGATCCAGGTGAGACAAAAAACCTCGCCAAAGAGAATCCCAAAGTCGTTGATAAACTCCACAAGGCGCTCTTGGAGTGGAACTCTGAGATGCCCATTGACGGTTCTGATCCAACCTTTAGCCGGACCGGTTCTCTCCCAAAAACTCACTTCGTGAACCCGATTGCAGTTGGCCAGGATCCGTGGGTTGTCCGTGATGAAAAAAACCAACGTTATTTGTGGTGCTTATCGGAAGGCGATCGCGCAATTACGATTCACTCCTCTCAAAATCTAAGCTCCCTCGGCCAGCGGCACCTTGTTTGGAAATCACCCGAGTCCGGCCCTTATTCAAAACAAGTTTGGGCACCCGAACTCCACCTTCTTGATGGGAAATGGTATATCTATTTCGCAGCTTCCGATGGTAAAAATAAGAACCACCGAGCATTCGTTCTCCAGTCAAAAAGCGAAGACCCATTGGGGCAATATGAGCTTCATGGACCTTTTCAGACAGGAGAGACTACAGGTCCAAATCTCTGGGCCATAGATATGACGCCCCTGAAAATTAAAGATGAACTCTACGCAATATGGTCAGGTTGGGATGGCCCGAATACCGATCGTCAGTATCTCTATGTTGCTAAAATGGAGAGCCCGCTCAAGCTCTCGACTAAACGCGTCCGTATTTGCGACAACTTGGACTATAATTGGGAGCTTACCGAACCGAAGCCGCGTGGTCGAGGCCTTAACGAGGGCCCCCAAGTCATTCAAAATGGTGATCGAACTTTTGTGACTTACTCTTGCGGTGCTTCGTGGTTACCAAATTACAAACTCGGTCTCCTCGAACTCACCGGAAATGATCCGCTTGACCCTTCGTCTTGGAAAAAAAATAAAGGTTCAGTGTTTCAATCCGCTAAGGAGACCTTCGGAGTTGGTCATTCTTGCTTCGTGAGATCACCAAACGGATCTGAATGGTGGCATATCTTTCACGCTAAGGAGGCCCGATCCCCCGGCTGGCAACGGAGCCTTCATATCCAGCCCTTCAAATGGTCCCGTGACGGGCGCCCACTTTTCGGGAAACCCTTGCCTCGAAACGAACCATTTCCGCGACCTGGCGGAGAACAAACCAACATCCTAACTTTGCCTTACTCTTCAGATCTCGCCTCCGACCATTCCTACTACGGACATGCTCAATTTTACGAATTAACTTCGAACGGTCTCAAACTTGGAGCCCTTCCAAGGAACCCAATAAACACATTCCGCTCTGGCGAAAAGATTGTTTTAAATAGCAACCTACCTGATGACTTTACCGCCTCCGTAACTCTCGACTTTCACGGAGTCGACAAGGGCAGAGGCTCCGGCATTCTATTTCGCGTCACAGCTCCTTCTGTCGGGTTCGACGCTGCACGAGGATATTTCCTAGGTATTAAACCGAGTCAAAATAGCGTCCTGCTCGGCAAGATGAACGGAAGTGGCTGGAAGGAATTAAAACGAAAAACACTTCCCATCAATGTTACAAAAAAGCATCACCTTACGATCACAGCAATTGGATCAGAATTCACCGTCTCACTGAACGAAGAGGTGCTATTTACTCATCGCGATCAAACTTACAAATCTGGGACGATTGGACTTCGGATCACCGATATTCCCACAACATTCTCTGAACTAAAAATCCGCAGACCTTAATCTGTATTCACCGAAGAACGAAACAGAGGGACCAAAATGAAAATGCCCGCAACAAGAAGCGGAGTTCCCGGCAAGTAATCCCCATAGATCGTCAACCCTGTTCCGATAAGAACAGCAAGAATCCCAGCACTACCAAAGAAAACTTTTAAGAGGTCACTTCCCATCGAGGGTTCGTTTGCGTTGCGTTCTTCTGTTCTAAAGCGATCCCACCCACTTCCTGGAGGGGACGTTTGATTTACAAATCGGGTTAGAGTTCCTGACTCTTCCGGCTTTGTCAAAAGAGTCACTATGAGCCAGGAGAAAGTAGTTAGCATGACCGGTCCAACATAGTTCCAATGACCCATCTCAACTGCCCAACCAAAAGGGTCAGCGAAGGGTAAGGTCGATTTACATGTAAAAAAATAGCTCGAAACGATCGCTGTCAAAGAAGCCGCGATCTCGCTCCAAGCATTGACCCTCCACCAAAGCCAGCGAACTAAATACACTAACCCAGTTCCGGCCCCGACCATCAATAAGACAGTGAACATCTGCGCGGCATTCGTAAAGGCGAGGGCCACCAACGATCCTAGAGCCAAAACCAGAACACTACTTACACGACCCACCAGGATCTGCTCACCCTCACCAGCATTCTTATTACAGAATCGCTTCCAGAAATCCTTAGTCAGGTAGGATGACGCTAGATTTACCTGAGTCGAAAGAGTAGAGATATAGGCCGCAATTAAAGAAGCTAGCACAACGCCTTTCAATCCCGCCGGGAGCTGTGCGATCATGGCTGGATAAGCGACATCGTGGCCAAGCTTTCCATCCTCTAAATTCGGGAAGGCTTGACCGATCGATTCGAGGTCTGGAAAAACTACCAATGAAGCCAACGCAACCAAGATCCATGGCCATGGTCTTAAGGCATAGTGGGCAACATTGAAGAATAGATTAGCCTTTGTGGCATGCTTTACATCTTTCGCAGCTAAAGTGCGCTGTGCAATATATCCACCACCCCCCGGTTCGGCTCCCGGGTAGTAACTAGTCCACCACATTAGGGCAATCGGTATGATGAAAAACTCGACCCAGTTCGAGTCCTTGGTGGGTGTAATACTCATCTTGGCTTTCACCGCTTCATGAGCGAAAAGACCATCAAGACCACCAATAGCATCCATGTTTAAAATGTAAATCGTCGCGGCTACTGAGCCTATCATCGCCAAGGCGAACTGAAAAAAATCCACGAGTAAAACAGATCGCAAACCACCAGCGACGCTATAAAGCATGGTCACTCCGGCACCCAGTAGAATAGTCTGCCAGGCTTCTAATCCCATCAAAACTCCAAGAATCTTGATCGCAGCCAAGGAGACCACGGCAATGATAAAGACGTTAAAAAAAAGCCCGAGATACAACGCCCGATAGGCCCGTAGAATCTGACCGCCGAGGCCGGAGTATCTTAGTTCGTAGAATTCCACATCGGTCATTACGCCCGCTCTACGCCAACGCCTGGCAAAGACATAGGTGGTTAGCATTCCGGAAAAGACAAGCGACCACCAGAGCCAGTTCTTTGAAACGCCATCGGTCCTTACCCAGTCAGTAATCAGGGTCGGAGTATCAGCAGCGAAAGTCGTTGCCACCATCGAAACTCCGAGTAACCACCATGGCATAGAGCGTCCAGCTAAAAAGAAACTTTCAGTATTGCCGCTATTTTTTTGGGCAGCCCACCAACCTATTCCCAAGCTAATGGCCAGTGATAGCACGATCACAATCCAGTCCAATTTCTCAATCATTTCTTTCCTTATCAATTTATTACCAAAAGGTCGAAATCTAGTTTTCAACAACCGTTGCTCCATCGCGGCTCCGAAGATGGCCAGAAAACCCTATTGCATACCGCTACAATAAAACGATAAAACTAAGCTTCTCAAAGGTCATCAAAGAATCCACTATACAGATAATTAGACGATAATTCTCTCATTAAACACCTTCTGCCTATTATGAACAAACACACCCTTACTCTCTGCGCTTTCCTCCCTTTTGCTGCCTCAGCAGCCAAATTCTCCGTCACCTCAAAACCATTTGGTGAGATCGACGGGAAATCTGTTGAGCTATACACTCTTTCCAACGAGTCAGGAGCGAAAGTTTCCATCACTAATTATGGTGGTACTGTAACCTCGATTTTCGTTCCAGACAAAGATGGTGAAATGGGCGACGTAGTTCTCGGTTTCGATTCAGTTGCGAAATACGTCGAGAAAAGTCCTTACTTCGGCTGCATCACCGGACGGTATGCCAACCGAATAGCCAATGGTAAATTTACTCTTGATGGTAAGGATTACTCGGTTGCCACTAACAATGATCCAAACCACCTCCATGGCGGGCTAAAGGGTTTCGATAAAAAAATCTGGAAAGCGAGAATCGGCAATATGGGCGATAGTCCGAGTTTAGTTCTAACATACACCAGTCCCGACGGCGAAGAAGGATACCCAGGAACCTTAAATAACTCCGTCACCTACACCTGGACTCAAGATAATGCTTTACGTATCCGCTACAAGTCCACCACAGATAAACCGACTATCCTCAACTTAACTAATCACAGTTACTTCAATCTCGCTGGTGAAGGCGGCAAAACCAATCTTCAGCATCGAGTCAAAATCAATGCTGAACACTACAATCCTATCGATGAAACTTCCATTCCAACCGGCATCGCCCCGGTCGAAGGGACCCCATTTGACTTCAGAAAACCAACACAAATCGGCAAACGAATTAATGAGGAAAATGAGCAACTCAAAAACGGGAAAGGCTATGACCACAATTTTGTTCTTAAAAAAACCGACGATGGGAAATTAATGACTGCGGCAGTTGTTACAGAGCCAACGAGCGGTCGAATTCTTACTGTCAAAACGACCGAGCCTGGCATTCAATTTTACACAGGAAACTTCCTAGATGATTTGAAAGGAAAAGGTGGCAAGAACTACGCACATCGATCGGCATTTTGCCTCGAGTCACAAACATTCCCTGATTCGCCAAACCAAAAGGAATTCCCCTCACCAGTTCTCAGACCCGGCGAAACTTATAGCCAGGTCACAGTCTACCACTTTGGCCTAAAGGGAAATCCCCAAAAAAAGAAGAACAAGAATTAAGCTCAACCGAACAAACAGGGATCATAGTGATCTTTTCACGTAATAGCTCAGCACCCACGTTGACCGAAAAACGCTTGAATTAACAACGTTCATACAATTCTACCACTTCAAATTATATTACTAAGGAGCTTAGAAAAGTTCGAGCTGCCCAGGGAAGCTTCACCTTATGCTTATTCGCTTTTTTTTATTTTTCCTGCTTTCGTCTTTCAGTCTCGGTAACGGACAGCGCTACAAGATTCAAGCACGCGCCATAAAGATTGACCCAATGGCGAAATCTTACCCTGAAATTGGCTTCGTCCTAAAAAACAGCTCCGGACAACCTCAGGACTTTCAAATCGCTAGCGTTGACACTCGAGTTCCCACAAGAGGAAGACTTGCTATCTGGCTCATGGCTCCAAACCAGAATCTTTTTGATCGGTTGAATTCTTATGGCATCCACGCAATTCAGGTCCACTACGCCCGACAATGGTTTTCAAAATGTTGTCAACAACGACCTGTATCAGAGGATTGCAGGGGTAACATCAGACTTGAAGCCGCAACTGGGGAGGATCACAGCGATGAGGTGGATATAAAGGTCAGGGATAGCATTAAAGGGCGTGCGCTGAACTTTGTTAAATATCTCGAGAAAGAGAATCCCGAGGGAAAATGGGGGCAATTTCTTAATCCTAATAGAGACGGTATTATTTGGGAGAAGGTTATTTTAACCGGTGCATCCCACGGATCCACAACCGCATCCCGCCTTGCTAAGCATACAAAGGTTGCCCGAGTTGTCGCGCTTTGCGGCCCCCGCGACCAATACCAATCATGGCAGGCTCTCCCTTCAAAAACTCCAGAAAACCGTTTCTTTGGATTTAGTCACACTAAAGATATGGGCTGGACTGATTTTCACTACCAACGATCGTGGGAGATGCTTGGGCTCCACAAGTTCGGGCCAATTATTGATGTCGAAAAATACGAGCCGCCATACTCAAACACCCGCCGTCTTGTGACGAACTTCAATGTGGAGAACGATGCCAACCGCGCTCACAGTTCAGTAACTCCCGGAAATCGATCATTTAAAGATAGAGATGGTAAACTCATCCATGATCCGGTTTGGGAGTATCTTTACACCCATCCAGTCGAAAACATTGGACAGGCTACCCCTTCAACAAAGGCCTTCAAAAAGATCAAACCACAAAAGGTGAAATAAACTATTGCACCGATGGCGTGTTCAACGATCCTCTAGGGACAAAACCATGCACGAAGAAGTCAGCCTTACCCGCGAAGTCGACGCGATTCAAATTCCTTCTGGAGATATCATTACGCTCCCAACCGGAACTCCCGTAGTCATCACCCAGACCTTAGGTGGCACTTACACCGTCGCGACCTCGGCAGGTTTGGCTCGGATTTCTTCGAATGATGCTGATGCCCTTGGAGTGGACCCTGACGAAAAAAAGGAGGTCCAAGCGGAAGCTAACCGCCTAGCCGATGCGACCCTTGAAGAACAGGTTTGGCATCAAATGAAGCAGGTTTTTGACCCAGAAATCCCTGTCGATATTGTGAATCTTGGCTTAGTTTACGATTGCAGCCTTTCTGAGGTTGACTCCGGAACTGACGTGGATGTCAAAATGACTCTGACTGCTCCCGGCTGCGGAATGGGGCCAGTCATCGCTGCAGACGCCCAGGCCCGGATAATGTCGCTTAGCGAAATAAATGAAGCGCGAGTTGAGCTTGTTTGGGACCCACCCTGGAATCAGGACATGATCTCAGAAGAGGGTAAGATGAAACTGGGAATGATGTAACTTTCCAAAGTTTTAGCGATCCAGCGTCTCCTCCGACTGCAGGATGACATCCAGAGCATAGCGACAGGAAGTATCGGTCACTTCTTCGCGCGCTATCAATTCTCTTGCTTCACGCGCAAGCCTTAAAAGGGTCTCTTTCTCCCTAGTATCGGATCCGGCCCATCGAGCAAAACCACCAAGAACAACCGCAACCCTAAAACCTACAGTCGGACTCTCCTTAATCTGTTGCGGGCTGAGAATTGGGAGGTAGCCAAGTTCACCCTGATTGGTAGTGATCGAAAATCCACCCAACTGGTCCCCTTCGGTTTTGGTTTCCAATTCGTACAGAAAGATTTGGGACGAATCAAAACCCTCTGATTTGAAGGCTCCGCCCCCACCTGTGTCGCCCCCACCGACTAAGTGAGCACTCGTTACGAATTCTGGGTCGAAAACTACTTTAGCTACTGGCGAAATCATACGGCCATTCACTGAGCGAAGCCTGATCATCCAGAGAGACTTGGTAGAATCCCACGGGCAGGCACCGCATTCAGCATAAGCCTCAAGCTCTCGCATCGATATTAGTGGTTCGAATTCGACAACACTAAGATTCACCCAATCCGCAATTCTAAACTTTTCAGGTTCAGGTAATTCACCTTTTGCAAGTAGTGCCCTTTCGACGAAAGACGGATCCGCTTTTGAAAGACCCAGAGGAATCACCATCCCGTCACCAGAGACTAATTCCAACTCACCAGAAAGACTTTTAGACACGCCTGCTGGGGTACCCTTTCCGACAACTCTCCCGTCATTTCCATCAACCACGACATTGGGTTGGCCGCCATCAAATTGGGACAAAGCTAGGAAGCCCGCGAAAACCACCGCAGCCACCCCACCAACCGCGAGGAAAGACTGCCTGCGGGACCTTCTTCGATGTTCCAGCACAAGAACATTTGAATCCGGCAAATTACCCGCCCTGTGAATTTCAGCTATTCGTTCTTCTCCAAGCGAATGCGATTCCGCACCAAGAATATCAGAAAGCAGCTCAGTTAGGGCCGTAAGCGTTTCTTTTTCCTCAAGCAGATTTTCGTCATCCTTAAGCGCCCGATTAGCCTCAGCTGCTTCATTTTCACTGAGTTCACCTAAAATAAAAGCCGTCAAGGCGGGATCATCAGAAGTCATTTTCATATTTCAGGCAGTCTGGGGGTTAAGATTTTGAACAAGATCGTCAGGTAAAAAGGCGCGGAGACGTTTAAGCCCAGTATGGAGTAGGAATCCTACATTACCGGAACTCAAGCCAGTCACTTTACTCATCTCTTCGTAGGTGAGACCCTGCTCAAATTTTAGAAGAATGATCTCCCGTTGATTATCAGAGAGGCGTTTAAGAGCCTCGTGGACTTGGTCGATGCGTTCCTCGAGGTCTGCTCTTTCAGAGGGAGTCCTCCGCTGAGACGGCAGACGCGCCATTTGCTCTTCTTCCAGCCCCGTAATTCGACGTTCTTTACGAATCACATCGAGAGCACGATTCCTACAAACTGTGAATAACCAAGCTTTCAATCCACCTTTAACCTTATCAAGATCCTGCTCATAGAGTCGAATGAAGGTTTCTTGGACTACATCCCGAGCCCGCTCTACATCATGAAGGAAGGTCGTTGCATATCCTATTAGCGGGGACTCAAACTCGATGAGTGCCGCGCTCACGAATTCTTCGCGAGCGATTGTTGTATCTTCGGTTCCTTCCGCCATTTTCGAGATAGATATACCAATAACGTGCAAGTCGCTACGCCTCTTAGAAGGAAAAGCGGAAAGATTTCGGTGGTTCTAACTTCTCCATCTGGGATTCAATAACTACAGCATATTTTTAAAATATCATTCACCTTATTAACAAATATTAAAAATAAATTTGACCAGCCTATTAGGATCCATTTAGCGTAAAAACGCTATGAGGAATCTCACCCTTACATCTTCATTCATTGCAGCGCTCTCCCTGACCTCA
>DIHU01000020.1:0-2946 GCA_002420315.1 Akkermansiaceae bacterium UBA5688 | reverse complement strand
CTCTCCCTGACCTCATTTGGGCAGACCGATGCTTCCTTACATTCAAAGATCTCTAACAAGGAAAAGCAACTCGCCGAAATTCAAAAAGAATTGCACGAGCTGCGGAGCAAGCTCAACGCTAAGATAGTCGCAAAGCATAGCGTCAAGCAGGGAGAAACTCTTCACTCGATTGCTCGTACTTATGACGTTTCGGTTTCAAGAATTATGATGTGGAACAAAATCACCGACCCCACAAAGGTGAAAGTCGGCGAAAATATCGTTATCTCAGAACTCCTGTCCGCTCCTGTCTCAAACACCCCATCCAATGAAGAAACCTCACCTTCGGTGAGAACTGCTGACTACATCATCACAAGCGGCGATACCTTTTATTCTATCGCACGCCATCATAAGATGAGCCTGTCAGAATTACGTGCTCTTAATCCGGATGTAAATATCCATCTTCTCTCCCCAGGAAAGAAACTCAAGATCCCTGGTGATTTCTCTGTCGCTTCTCGCCATGCAAAAAGGCCAAAAAATATCGCCGGTGAGGAAGGTGCAAAGACACAAAATGATCAATCAGTCCCGAAACCACCAGTTCATGCTGAGACTCTGAAGG
The DNA here is from genome assembly GCA_002420315.1 of Akkermansiaceae bacterium UBA5688. Classification (GTDB taxonomy): domain Bacteria; phylum Verrucomicrobiota; class Verrucomicrobiia; order Verrucomicrobiales; family Akkermansiaceae; genus SW10. The sequence continues at coordinate 2,351 of DIHU01000020.1, read as the reverse complement.
GAATCGATAATCCAGCAGACCAAGTTCCCAATAAATCGGGTTCTAAAATCCCCGTAAACCTTCCGCTACCTCCCATTATCGAAAATCGTGAGATCTCTTCGACGACTAGATCTATCATTCTTACAAACGTCATAACCTTTGAAGCTTTCGCCTCTCGACATAATACCAACACGAAGCACTTGAATGCTTTAAATGGTTGGAATCTTCCGAAAGCTACAATCCTCGCAGCTGGCTCCGAAATCCTAGTGCCTAACTAGGGGCTAGTTAGTGGGGCTTTTTACTTTTTCCAAGACGCAACAACCTCTTGATTGTTACCATTGCGGTCAGAGTATTTTACGATTCCGTGGTTAAGGCCAAATTCGTAGACTTCCTTGGTGACTTTGACATCGTAGCAGCAATATTCGGCGATCTTTAACACATGAGTTAGGTCGTCGGTCTTTTTATACAGCTGCCACCATTTCAAGGCATCCAGACCATCGGCGGTTTTACTGGCATTTAGCGAAGCTTGCGCGACAGCATCAAGCTTGAGACGGTGGCCGAGAATTTCTTCAATATCCAACATCATGTCACAGTTCACAGTCTGGGTCGCCAGATCATAGATTGTGTAGGCCTGTAACACGGGGTAGTCGAATTGGACGTGATTGTAGCCAACAACAAGGTCTGCTTTAATGAGCTGCTCTACTAGTTCAGCCACGCTCTCTTCATTAAATATGTGATACTGGCCAGTCTCGGTGGAATAGGTGACCCCTACCGACATTCCCATTTTATGTTTGTGAGCCGAGCCTCCAACATCCCCAAAACTCCGCTGAGTCTCGAGATCAAAATAAACAATACCAGACACGATGGACTGATACCCAATTCCACCTCTTTCGACAAGAATCACTTCCAAGTTCTCTCTCAGAAATCTTTATTTCTTTTGTAGTAACTTCTCCTGCAGCGCCTGTTCGTTCCCCGCAAGGATTTCAGGGAGAAATGGAAGAGCGTTAATAGAAATAATGACCACCAAAATGACCCAGAACAAGGCGATTCGCTTTGGAGTCAACTGCTCAGCCTTAACTTGAAACCCACTCTGTAAATCCCAAAGCATTCCCCCTTTTTTCTTACCAAACCATAAGCTCATGGAACACCCGATTATCATCATTAGGGGTATAAACATTCCCATCCCGAGAACCCATACTCTCATTGATCGAACAAAAGCCTGACCTGTCGAAAGACGTTGTCCCCCAAGAGTCTCGACCCTCAATCCTAAAAGCCACTTACCTGGAGTAAAGCCTAACGATCCAACCATTGCAGCTTCCATCAAAATGACCGGTAATACGATTCCGATCACCACCCATCCTGAAGAATCAACTCCCTTCCACAAGTTGACGCCGCATAAAATCGAGAAAGAGTGGAGAATTGATTCATAAATTAAATAATCAATCATTCGAGCCCCAAGTCTAGGCCAAGCTTGGAAGGGAGTCAGCCGAATCTGAATGGCTTCCTGTTTTTCTTCCGGGGCCGCGAATTCATTAGCTAAAACTCCCAGATCGGAAGCTGAAAGCCAACCATCAGCCCCTTCGTGCCAGACTCTAGTGTCCCGACTCACCTTCCCTTCACGAATCATCTCACGAACCTCGTAATCCTCTAGAGGTCCCAACTTTTTTCCGTCTTGGATAATCCAAAGAATCATGACCCTTAAAGATTACGAAGTGATTTAGCTGGATCACGGAAGGCAGCCATTAACGCCGGAATTAAGGCGGCAAACAGACATAAAATCACTGCGACCACGCAAATCACCCCCAGTTGACTTCCTATGACTTCCGCCGGCAATTCGCTCATCCCATGGAACTCAGGTGGAAACGGATCGATTCCAAAGCCTCGAATGATCGCCATAATTCCTTCCCGATAACGAATCGCCAACAATCCCAATCCCAATCCCAAAATAGCCCCACCAATCCCTACAATAAGCCCCTGATACAGAAAGACCCGAACAATCTGAGAAGGGCGCGCACCAAGCGCTTTCATCACTCCAATTTCCTGCCGCTTCTGCACTGTCACCGTATACATCACTGCCATAATACTAAACGCAGAGAGTAAAGTGATAAATGAAAGCGCAAAACTCATCATGATTTTCTCGGTCTTAACTAACTGAAAACGTTCGGCATGGGTCTTCATCCAACTCCGCACCATCCATTCATCCCCCAATTTTTTTTGCAAATTGATCGCAAATTCTTCGGCTTCGTAAGGATCTTCAATTCGCAAACCGATAGATTCAACCTCTCCCCGAAGCCCCTTCAACTCCATTCCAATTGTGATCGGAATGAAAAGATCAGGTCCTTTTGATCTCTCACTATCCGAATAAACACCCT
>DIHU01000217.1 GCA_002420315.1 Akkermansiaceae bacterium UBA5688 | reverse complement strand
ATGGCGCTTAACTCATTATGAATAATATTCATAATGAGTTAAATTTTCGCTTATCGTTAATGGCACGGATCTGGCTTCGGGTAAGTTGCCATGACTCACCACACAAAAATAATACGTACATTAGCCCTCTCCCTTGCTGCGCTTCTCGCGTGCTCTTGTAAGGACGGCGCCGAAGATAAATCTGAAGCTGGCTCCATACCGCCAAGTGACATGCCCGCTCCCGAAACCCCCTCCAATGCTCTTGTTGCGAATGATCCGGAACCCATTGCGCCAGAGACCGGAAGCGAATTGGACCTTGAAAAAGACTCATTGAAGTTTGGTTTCATTAAGCTCACTGACTGCGCGCCCATCGTAATCGCCAAGGAAAAAGGTTTCTTTGATGCTGAAGGTCTCTCGGTCGAAGTGATTGCCCAACCTAATTGGAAACAGCTTCTCGACAACGTCATTACCGGTGAGCTCGACGGGGCGCATATGCTCTCAGGTCAACCTATCGCAGCAACCATTGGTTTTGGAACTAAGGCGCACATTGTCACTCCTTACACCCTAGATCTGAATGGTAATGGGATTACTGTTTCGAATGATATCTGGGCTGGAATGCAAGAGAATGATGAAAAACTTCAGTCCGAAACTCCTCCCCACCCCATCACCGCGGTTTCGCTTAAGCCCCTCGTCGACGAGGCAAAAGATTCTGGAAAGAAGCTGCCCATGGGAATGGTGTTCCCGGTTTCTACCCACAACTACGAGATCCGCTATTGGCTCGCTGCCGCTGGTATTCATCCAGGAATGTATACTACAACTGATCTCAAAGGATTCACCGATGGAGACATTGAACTCTCAACCACTCCTCCTCCACAAATGCCTGCAACTCTTGAGTCCGGCAAAAACGTAGCCTACTGCGTCGGAGAACCTTGGAACCAGCAAGCAGTTGCTAAGGGGATCGGTGTCCCGGTTACCACTAACTACGACATCTGGAAGAACAATCCTGAAAAAGTCTTTGGTGTCACAAAAGCTTGGGCAGATGAAAATCCTAATACCCTCATCGCTATCACCAAGGCCCTGATAAAGGCCGGCAAGTGGCTCGACGAAACAGATGCTAGCGGGAAACTTATTAACCGTGAAGAAGCATGCCGCATTCTCTCCCAGAAAAATTACGTTGGGGCTGATTTCGATATCATCAAGAATTCGATGACCGGCTTCTTCTACTTCCAAAAGACCGATAAGCGTGAAATGCCGGACTTCAACGTATTCTTCAAATACAAGGCTAGCTATCCTTACTATTCAGACGGAATCTGGTTTCTCACTCAGATGCGCCGTTGGGGGCAGATCACCGAATCCAAGCCTGCTGAATGGTATGCCGAAACTGCGAAAAGTGTTTACCTCCCCGAAGTTTACATGAAAGCCGCTAAATTGCTCATCGAAGAAGGGGCCCTAACCACTAATGAAATTCCGTCTGATGACTTTGATGGCTACAAGCCCGCAACAACTGAGTTCATCGACGGCATCGAATATGATGGTAAAAAGCCTCTCGAATATCTCAAGGCTCATACGATAGGAAATAAGAGCTAATCGCTTCCGATCGTCTTCTTAAATGGGATCCCGATCCGAGCGAACGGGATCCACACACCTCTATCTTAGCCCCCCTTTAGCGCCTAGTTTCTTCTACTGGGTTGCCCAAGAAACAAATCAATTTTCCGCTTAAAATGGCTGAAAAGACAAAGGACAAAATTAAATATAAGCTTCTAAAGTTCATTGATCTCAGCGGCTTCAAAGTCTTTGATCCGCCAGTAAGGCTTGCATTTGGCGAGGACCCTAAAAAACAGACCAGCGAAATCGGAAAATTTATTATCCTTCCTATTCTCTTCGTCTCTCTCTGCCTCCTCTCTTGGCACCTCATTGCTCCAACGCATAAGACCAAGTCCGGAGCCGTGCCCACTCCTGGTAAGATCCTGAATGCCTACGGTGACAACATTCGCCTCAGCGAGAGAGAGGAAGAAAAAGAGGATGATTTTCTCGCTGCCGGCCAAGAGCGTCGCGACCGCCTCACTTTCGTCGAAAAGGCCATTCCAGAACTTGAAGCAGAGGCCGCCCGGCTTCAGAAACTTTCCGTCGAAGCTCAAAAAAAAGGAGAGAAAATTATTAATGATAAGATCGCTCCACTTAAAGCAAAACTTGATCCCTTAAAAGCTCAGCATAAGGCAGCCAAGGCTGCTCGGAAAGCGGCCGTGGCTAACATGGCAGCCACGGTTGCCGCCAAACAAGCGAGTCCAGAAGACTCTATAAAATTGGCTATCGCTCACGCCGAAAAGGCTGAAGCTGAGTCTGAAGCCGAAAAAATTCTCAGCGATCAAGTTAACGCAATTCGAAACGACCCTCCCGAATCAATGAACGATGCAAAGATCGCAGCCAACAGCGCTGCCGATGAAGTGCAACATTTTAAAAAACGCTTTGACGTCCTCACCAAGGAAAACAAAGAAATCAAGCGAACCGCGCTGCTAGCAAAGATCGCGGAAGACGAAGCGGCCCTCGCTTCCTCCATCAAACCTGCGTTTATTGCAAGCAAGACTAAAAGCATCTCGACCAATCGTAAGAAGCTAGAAAAAGAAGACCAAAAGTTCGCCAAGAACAAAACACTTGGCTTCCAGACCATTCGCTCCCTCGCCACTGTATTTGTTGGCTTTCTCATTGCAGCTGCCGTCGCTATTCCAGTGGGCATTATGTGTGGTCTTAACAAGATCGTAATGGCCTGCCTCACCCCTATCATCTCAATCTTCCGCCCGGTTTCTCCAGTGGTGTGGCTACTCATCTTCCAGATCGTGGTAGGCGCCTTCTTCCTACCCGATCCTGCCTCACACCCCCTCTTCATTACTCTCAACCAAAATGAGTTCTTCGCCAGTTCCTGGCTAGAGTTTGGCAATCCCCTCGCCTACTTACAAACTGATGCGGCAATGATATTCTCAGCATGTACTGTCGCGATGTGCGCTCTCTGGCCGGCCCTTGTCAATACAGCTCTCGGTGTCTCCGCAATTGACAGAGACCATCTAAACGTCGCAAGGGTTCTTAAGCTTGGTTTCTGGGCGCGCCTCTTCAAAATCATAATCCCATCCTCCTTACCACTCGTCTTCGCAGGACTACGGATTTCACTTGGAGTCGGATGGATGGTCCTCATCGCTGCCGAGGCCCTTTCCTCATCAGACGGCCTCGGAAAATATGTCTGGGATGAGTATCAGAACGGCTCCTCACAATCCTTCGCCAATATTATTCTCGCCTGTTTCATCGTAGGAATCATCGGATTCTTCCTCGACCGTATCATGATCGTTTTACAAAGGCTCGTCTCATTCGACGACGGATCATCAACCGCTTAGTTAAAATCACCATGAGCTACCTCGAAATTGACAACGCCTCAGTCTCTTTTGGTCCCGTCTCGAATCGAACTCACGTTCTTTCGGATATTAATCTATCGGTAAATGAGAACGAGTTCATTGCAGTAATTGGCTTTTCAGGCGCAGGAAAATCAACATTAATTTCCCTAATGGCAGGACTACAAACTCCTACCACCGGAGAAATCCGCATGGATGGAGAACCTATCAGAGAACCTGGCCCAGATCTGGGAATGATGTTCCAAAACTATTCCCTACTACCCTGGCTCACCGTCAGTGAAAACATCCACCTCGCCGTTAAAACCGTTTTTCCTACGCTCTCAAAAACAGAGATTAAAGAGAAAATCGCCCACTATGTTGACATGGTTAAACTTTCGCACGCGAGCGATAAGCTCCCGCATGAACTTTCAGGCGGTATGCGACAACGAGCATCACTTGCTCGCACCCTTTCTCTCGATCCTAAAGTTCTACTGCTCGACGAACCGCTATCTGCTCTGGACGCCCTCACCCGCTCCGAACTTCAGGATCAAATCCTCAATATCTGGGAAAAGGAGAAACGCACTGTCGTGATGATTACAAACGACGTTGATGAAGCGCTTCTCATGACCGATCGAATCGTCCCCCTCACCATGGGACCAGAGGCCACCCTCGCCGAGCCCTACTTGGTCGAGATAGAAAGACCCCGAGACCGCCAAATCCTTAACGAACATCCGGAATTTAAACGACTAAAAGTAGAAATCACAAACTACATGATGGCCATTAATAAGGGATCGAAAGTCAACCAGCAGGAGATCACTCCAATGCCAGACGTCCGCCCCAAAGATTTCTCGCTTCCAAGCGCAAGGATCCGTCTCAAAAACAAAACTCCACAGCCTGCGTCTACAGCATAGCTTCCTATCGTTTCCATGAGTCTCACTCTTCAACATTCTGAAGAAAAGATCCGGCGCTCAGTCGAAATTTCTAATCTAGTGAAGGAATATCCGAATCCTTATGGAGATGACTTCCGCGTCGTCGATAATTTTAACCTTAACATTCAGGAAGGTGAATTCATCTCACTTATCGGCCACTCCGGCTGCGGCAAGTCGACTGTTCTCACCATGCTCGCCGGTCTCAACGAGATTTCCGACGGCGGTATTATCGTAGGAGCAAAAGAAATCGACGGACCCGGACCAGATCGCGCAGTCGTCTTTCAAGCGCCTTGCCTCATGCCTTGGATGAACGCCTTCCAAAACGTAATGCTCGGCGTCAAAAATGTATACCCGCATGTTTCAAAATCAGAACGCAAGCAGATCGTTGAATACTCTCTTTCCATCGTCGGCCTGGGAGACGCCATGAAGAAATATCCTCGCGAGATGTCGGGCGGCATGCAACAGCGGGTCGGTATCGCACGTGCCATCGCGCTCCAGCCAAAAATACTCCTCCTTGATGAGCCTTTTGGACGTCTCGATTCCCTCACCCGAATGGAGTTACAAGATGTCATCATTGACATACTTGCTCGAGAAAAACTGACCGCTATGATCGTCACTCACGACGTAGATGAAGCCGTTTTTATGGCTGACCGCTGTGTGATGATGTCTAATGGGCCTTTAGCTGGAGTTGGCGAAATCCTCGAAATCGATTTTCCGCGTCCGCGCAATCGCACCGAGATTTTTGACGACTCCAAGTTCTTTAAATACCGCGAACACCTCCTCGCCTTCCTTGAACAACGCGCCCACATTAAGGCTGGGACCCGTATTTTTTCCAATGGTGATTCTATGGGATTCGTTGACATGAAAGGCAAGGACCTAGAACTCGCCACCGCAGAGTTCG
>DIHU01000188.1:42136-72202 GCA_002420315.1 Akkermansiaceae bacterium UBA5688 | reverse complement strand
CATAACGTGTTTTGTTGAGGCGGGGGGGTTGCTTCACTCTCTTCGCCTCAATGATCCTCACCCTGGCAGAGGCGGCCATCCTCGTCCTGCCGGGGTGTTTCATTGTGACTCATGGTCTCAATAGGTCCTTTGATCTCTATAGCATGGGTCTTAGGAACACCCGTTAGCCTGCTAGAGATATTTTGATCTGACCAACTTGGTTACTTGCGAAGCAAGTGCGACCCAAATCGGCGATCACGATTCGATCTTGATGCCTTTCGCTCATTCGGACGGTAAGTCCATCAAAGTCGATAAAACGGGGAGTAATCGTCGTATTCGAAAGAACGCAGCCACGATTGATATGAATATTGATCTCGCGGCTGTCTCGGATAAGTTGAATTTCTTTTGCGCGGGGTGAAAGATTGGACGGAGTGTCATAGCTAGACCAGTCGTCCAACCATCTTGAACATTCGTCCACGCAGTGGTTGTTGGCAGCTTTAGGGGTTGCTTGTAAGCTGTGGCAGAGATCGTCGACTGCTAGGCTGTCCCATGGTGTCTGGCAAAAATTAAGAAATGAGATTCCTGACGTTTGGGGCGCGACCATACCGACTCTGAGAGTTTTTTGGAAGGGACAGCGGAAAAGCGTTATCTGGATTGTATCAAGGAAGCGAACTCTATTGCAGGGATCTAGGAATGAACTCTTTGAGGGTTGAAGTTTTTCTAGCTGGATTGGTGATATTGATGTTAGTCCAGTTTGTTTGACCAGAAGTTGGCAAGGGCCGAGGTCCTTTAGTTTCGATAGTGCGACATCGAGCCCCACACTCACAGATAGGCAGCCTCGGTTGCCAAAAGGGCAATGAGTACGACAATCAAGTGCCTTACAGGGTGCTTTCGCATTCACAGTTAGATGATAACAATCTTATCGCTTTGCGCTGACGGTCTTTTGCCATTCTTTGTTCTCCAAACGACATCTTCTACTTACGTAGCTCAAGTCTGTCCCGTAGGGTTCTCTCGAGTTGTTTGGGCATGAGATGATTTAAATCACCGAGATTGTTACCTTGCCATCGGAGGGCAGAAATTTGATGCTTTCCCTGAGCATGAAATTACTCCGAGCGGGAGATCGGTCGATCTTCCAGATGATGAAGGGCTGCCTCGGCAGAATCGCGATTACCTCAACAGTTTTGGTGATTGCTAGTTGTGGAGATAAGGAAAAAGTAGCCAAGGAGGGCGAGAGGGAAAAGGCTCTCGTGATTACAGCGATTCCTGATGAAAAGGTTTCGGATCAGGAAGTGAACTATAAAGCCTTACAAGAGTATTTGGCCAAAGAGCTGAATATTAAGGTGAAGTTTTTGATTTCGTCTAGTTACCCTGCCGCAGTTGAGCGCTTTAAAAATGGGGAAGTTCATCTTGTTTGGTTTGGAGGATACACCGGAGTGCAGGCTCGTTCGGCGGTCCCTGGTTCACGTGCCATCGCGCAGGGAGATGTGGATCCAAAGTACAAGAGTTACATAATCGCAAACAAGGATACGGGGCTCACTAAGTCAGATGAATTTCCGAGTGGAATTAAGAACCTAGTGTTTAGCTTTGGTTCGAAAAGTTCAACGTCGGGGCGACTCATGCCAACCTACTTTATTTTAAAGGAAACAGGCATGATGCCTGACAAGTTTTTCACGAAGCCCCTTCAGTTTCAAACAGTCGGTGGTCATGATGCTACGGCCCGCGCGGTGGCTGGCGGGTCAGTGAATGTGGGCGTTTTGAGCTACAAAAAGTATGATTCGATGGTGGCAGATGGAGAAATCAAGGCGGAGGATGCACCCATAATTTGGGAGACTCCATATTACGCCGACTACAATCTAACTGTGCACCCTACGCTCGAGGAGATGTTTGGTGAAGGTTTCATCGATAAGTTACAGAAGGTGTTGGTGGACTGCACTGATGAGGATGTTCTAAAAGCCTTTAATCGTGATGATCTTATTCCGGCTTCGAATAGTGAATTTGAAGGTATCGCCGAAGTTGCCAAGGAGTTGGGAATGATGCGCTAGTCCTTCGATAAATTGCTAGTCCTTCGATAAATTTGTAAATTTGATAAGGGCGGTGTCCTTGTCTAGCGACTCACTTTTTTTTGATGTTAGAACTTCAGTCAGCGACCTTGGCCTACAACTCGATTGTTGCGGTTGATTCGATTAACCTTGAGATCAAACCGGGTGAGCATGTGTGCTTGATCGGCCCAAGTGGTTGTGGGAAGACCAGCTTGCTCGGATTGATGAATGGACGATTGGAGTCGTCATCGGGAAAAGTGGTATTAGACGGTAAAGAGTTAAAGAGTCTTTCGGGGAGGGCGCTTAAAACAGCGAGATCAAAGATTGCTTGGATTCCGCAGGATCTTGGGTTGGTTCCTAACTTAAGGGTGAACCAAAATATTGCTTGTGGACGAGCCTCCGAAAAAGGTTTCTTGGGGCTTATGAGGAGCTTGCTTTTAATGGGAAGCCGGGAGAAGGAAGAGGTTGCAGATTTGTTGAAACGGGTAGGTATTAAGGAAAAAATTTTTCATCGGGTAGATCATCTTTCGGGCGGCCAACAGCAACGTGTTGCGATTGCAAGGGCCCTTTATCAACGACCGGAGATGATTCTAGCTGATGAGCCGGTAAGCTCGGTTGATCCCGAGCGTGCCAAGAGTCTCGTGGAATTGTTGATAGGGCTGGCTCGGGAAGAGGGGCAGACTCTTGTCATGAGTCTTCACGATATTGACCTAGCGAAGCGCTACTTCGACCGAGTGATCGGTCTTCGGGAGGGGCAAGTGGTGATGGATGGAGCGCCTGATCAGATTGATCTGGAGCAACTTTACGATCTCTCGTGATGAGAAGACGATGGTTCTTTTTTATAGGGATGCTCCTGTTTTTCGCTGGGCTTTGGGTGATTGGTGCTAAGCCTAGTGAATTAGTTCCTAATGAAGGAGGACGCGAAACTGCGTCGGAATTTCTAAAAGCGGCGATCAGGCCAGCCTTAGATTTTGAAGATCCTGAAATGCGGGAAAGTGAGGTGGATTTCATTCATAAGCTGGGCAGGGCGCTATGGCTGACTCTGCGATATGCGGTTGCCGCGATGAGCCTCGCATTGTTGATCGGCATTATCTGGGGTGTTCTAGGGTCACGTGCATGGTGGTCCAAGTCCTCTCTTTTTCTGCAGACCATTCGAATTGGTTCTAGGTTAATGGCGACTGCGGTGCGCTCGGTTCATGAACTGATGTGGGCTTTACTCTTTTTGTCGGCAGTTGGGACATCCCCACTTGCGGCTGTCTTGGCGATGGCCCTGCCTTACGGAGGCACTTTGGCTAAGGTCTTTTCTGAATTATTAGATGAAAGTGAAAGCTCTGCTGCGGGGGTGATTCGAATGAGTGGTGGTAGTGGCCTGGCTGCTTTCAGTGCGGGAGTGGTGACAAGGGCTTTGCCCGATCTGGCAACTTATGCTCTTTACCGCTTGGAGTGTGCTATTCGCTCCTCAGCGGTGCTGGGTTTTGTGGGGGTTCCCACCCTCGGTTACGAGATTAAGACAGCATATGAAGATGGCCATTATCGGGAAATTTGGACCTATCTTTACATTCTGCTTGCTGTTGTGATTTTCTTCGAATGGTGGGGGGCCAGGATGCGAAGTCTACTTACGAAAGGAGTTTCCTCAATAAAACCTGAGGTGAAGCAGCCCAATGTTGATCATCTTTGGAAATCGAGGGGAACTTCTTTGTTCCTGAGGAGTTCCTTTCTGATTGTTTTGATTGGCGGGACGATGAGTTGGTTGCTTGAAGATCGCTGGGGGTCGGGAGTCAGTTGGGAGCAGAAACTACAAAACTTGGATCGATTTACGGATGAAGTTGTTCCTTATCCAGTACGTGAAGCTGATGGCGATTGGTCAGAGTTTGGACCTTGGTTTGGAGAGAAGATGGCGAAAGGTGGAAGCGAGGCTGTATGGCAGACTTTTCATCTTGGAACTGCTTCCATCTTGCTTGCAGGTGCCCTAGCTTTACTTGCGGTGAACTTGTCTGCTCGCACGCTGGCATCATCGATGCCTCGTGGGGTCTGGGATAGAGGCATGGCTTGGCGGTCTGTCATTGGGGCGATGTTACGTGTGGCTGCGATGCTCGGGAGAGCTATGCCAGAGTTCATCCTTGCCTTTTTACTTCTCCGGGTTTTTGGACCAACGGTTTGGGCCTTGATCCTTGCCTTGGTGGTTCATAATTGCGGGATTTTGCTACGACTTGGGGCTGAGGTGATTGATAATATAACGAGTCGAGCAAGTTCGGTGATTCTGGCACAGGGAGGTTCGAGGACTTCGGCTTATGTTGGGGCATTGGTTCCGGCTGGGTTTAATCGGATGGTTCTCTTTCTCTTCTATCGTTGGGAATCGTGCATTCGTGAGGCCACGGTGCTTGGAATGCTGGGAGTGGCTTCACTGGGCTTTTTAATCTCCGATGCCAAGGTGTCCCTTTTCTATGATGAGATGGTTTTGTGGGTCGCTTTGGGGGCTGCCCTAGTTTTCTTAGGGGATCTCACTTCGGACTTTGTGAGATACAAGCTGCGCGGTAAAAACAATCGATAAGAATATCTGCTTTTCAAGGTGGGGTAGGGAGATAGCCTTATTACTGATGAAGTGCTTTCCGTTATTCTTATGCTTTGCAATGTGCCATTTGGGGTTCTCCGACGAACGTCCCAATGTGGTGCTTATTCTTTCAGATGACCAGTCGTGGACGGACTATTCGTTTATGGGTCACGAAATGATTGAAACGCCAGTTCTAGATAAGTTTTCCGAGGAATCGCTGACCTATACGCGCGGCTATGTGACTTCGCCGCTCTGTCGACCATCCTTGGCTTCGATCTTTTCCGGACTGCACACTCCGGTTCATGGGATCACTGGAAATGACATAAGAAAAAAGGGTAAGTCCAAAGGTAAATTCAACAGAAATCACCTGCAAGAGGGGAAGATTCATGAGCAAATCTATGCGGACTATGAAAAGCGGGATGGCTTAGCTCGGCTTCTTGGTAAGGCGGGTTATCTGAGTTTGCAAACTGGGAAGTGGTGGGAGGGTAAGCCCCAACGCCACGGGTTTACCCATGCTATGACCCATGCTGATCCAGCCAAAGGTGGCCGCCATGGTGATGCAGGTTTGAAGATTTCACGTGAAGGTATCAAGCCAATTCAGAGCTTCCTTGATGAAGCAGCAAAGGAGAAAAAGCCCTTCTTCATCTGGCATGCTCCTTTCCTTCCACATACTCCTCACAATCCTCCGAAAGACCTCTTCGATAAGTATCTCAAGAAGGGGGGAAGCAAATTTGTGGCGCGTTATTACGCGATGGTTGAGTGGTTTGATCAAACTTGTGGAGAGCTTTTTGAGGAACTCGATAACCGTGGCCTGTCCAAGAATACCATCGTGATTTACGTAACCGATAACGGCTGGATTCAGTCGGTTAATTCTGGTCGCTATGCACCGCTTTCAAAGCAGGCCCCCTATGAAATGGGTGTTCGAACACCAATTATGATCAAGTGGCCGGGTAAAGTGGATTCAAAGATGGATAAGAAGACTTTGGTTTCTTCGATCGATATTGCACCGACCATTTTAAAAGCGGCTGGAGTTGATATTCCCAAGGCAATGACTGGAGTAGATCTTAGGGATACGGCTGCGCTTCAAAAACGTGATGCTGTTTTTGGATTCGATGGCAACCACGATATTTTTGACATCAATGATCGAACCGCGAATATGGAATCGCGCTATGTGGTGCAAGGTGATTGGAAGTTACTTTTACATGATCCCAAGAACTATGGATTACCTTATGCCGGGAAATCAGCAGCGCATCCCGACAACCTGGAAGGAAAGCCCGAACTTTATAATTTGAAGGAAGATCCTCATGAGAAGAATAATCTAGCAGAGGCCAATTCGGAGAAGGTGGCGAAGATGACCAAGGTTCTTGATGCTTGGTGGAAGCCCTAGGATGTTCTGATTTTTGAAGGATACTCCATCTTGACAGCTCGATAGGTTTTTTGGATCAAAGAGAGGCTGAAACCTTGCTTTTCGTGCCCCAAATAATTTCCTAACCAATGAGCTCTCTAATCACCTCGCCACCGAATTGTGACAGCTGCTTATGGCGCCCCGCGTGGTAGTAGGTAAGCTTATTGTCATCTAGGCCTAGAAGGTGGAGAATGGTGCAGTGAACGTCACGAATATGGTGGACGCAGTCGACGGCTTTTGCGCCGATGTCGTCAGTGGCGCCGATCGTGTGCCCGGCTCTGGTTCCACCGCCAGCAAACCACATGGCCATAGCATTGGCATTGTGATCGCGGCCATAGCTTAATCCGCCCCGCATTCCGTTGTCGGGCGTGCGGCCAAATTCTCCGCACCAAACAACGAGCGTGTCCTCTAGCATGCCGCGTTGTTTGAGATCTTTAAGTAAAGCAGCGATGGGCTTATCGACTGACCGAATGAGGGAGCCATGGGCACGTGCAATATAGTCATGACTGTCCCAATTTCCGGCGTAGGCTTGCACGAACCGAACTCCTTTTTCTACGAGTCGGCGGGCTAGGAGGCATTTTCGTCCGAAAGCGTCGGTGTTTCTTTGCCCAACGCCGTAATCTTCGAGAGTGGATTCTTTCTCACCTTTGAGATCAAGGAGCTCTGGAACCTCGGTCTGCATACGATAAGATAATTCGTAGGATGCCATTCGAGCGCTGAGTTCACTTCGGTCGGGATGTCTTGTGAGGTGGTCTTGGTTGAGTTTAGCGAGGAGATCAAGGTTTTGCCGTTGGCGTTTGCGAGACGTTCCGGTGGGTGGGGTAAGGTCAAGAATAGGACTGCCTTTTGGGCGGAGTGGAGTCCCTTGAAAGTCGGCGGGGAGGAAGCCATTCGACCAATTACCGGCTCCGCCTTGTGGGTAAGAGGTACGCGGAAGCACAACAAACCCCGGAAGATTTTGATTTTCACTCCCGAGGCCATAAGTGACCCACGAGCCAATCCCTGGATCGCCGCCAAAGCGATTACCAGTATTGAGCTGGTAGCATGCGGTAGGGTGGTTCACTGAATCTACTTTTGCTCCGCGATAGAAGCAGATGTCATCGACTTGGTTTTTAAGATGTACCCACTCTGACGAAATGTCGGTTCCGCTTTGCCCGGCTTTTTCGAATTCAAAGGGACTTTTGACAAAGTATCGTTGTCCGGAAGACATCGCGCTTTCTCTCTCGCCTTGACGGTTGAATTTTTGGAGGTGACGTTTGGTGAGTTCGGGTTTGGGGTCAAAAGTGTCGATGTGTGAAGGACCTCCTTCCATCATGAGAAAGATACAGCGCTTTGCCTTGGCTGGATGGTGGATAGTCTTTGCTCCAGCGCCCTGAAGCAGGGAGGAAAAGGCAACTGAACCAAGTCCGGCTCCGAGGCCATAGAGAGCCTCCCGCCGGGTTGGGTTCGCATGAAAGTGATGACTCATAGCTTTAGTTGAGGTAGGCAAATTCGTTTGAGTTAAAAATGACCAAACAGAGGTGGGAAAGTCCCCGAATACGAGCATTGCATTGGCTGCGATCGAGATCGGCTTTATATAATTTAGAAGCTGGGAGGAATTCTTTGAAGGTGTAAAATTCTCCGGTTTTTTCTGCGCGGACAGTCCGCATGATGGAGTTGGGAAGTGGGGAGTTTTTTGGAGAGAGCTTTGATTCATCCGAGGTGGCTGTTCGCCATGCCTCTAAGAAGATTAAAGTTTCGTTGGGAGTAGGTGCGCGGCCAAGAGCAAGTTGGAAAGCGCGCTTGATAACTTGTTTGTCGTCTTGAGTTTCCTTTAAAAGACGATGGGCGAAAGCGAGGGCACGATCGTGCATTTCTTGAGAATTTATAAGGGTCAGGGCTTGTGGGGCCACCGTGGAAGTTTCGCGAAGTTCGCAAGAATTGGTGGAGCCGGGCTGGTTGAAGGTCTCAAAAAAGGGATCGCGTAGGCCACGAAGTTTTTCGGCGTAAAGACTCCGGCGGTTTCGTTGGTCAGGAGTTGGGTCTGATTCATATACCGAGGCAGATCCGCCCATGATCTGGAGGGGTTGCCGAGCCACTTCGAGATTTATGTCGGGACGAGCGGAGAGGCCTCCAATCTCGCGATTGAGTTCTCCACTGGCAACAAGCATAGCGTCCCGGAGCTCTTCGGCGGTAAGGCGTCGAGGCTTAAAGGTAGAATAGAGGGCCTGTGAGGGATCTAGTTTTTTTACGAGGTGGGGAGAAGGGTGGTATGAGCTACGTTGATAGGTGTCTGATGAGATGATAAGGTGATTGAGCTTTTTAATAGACCAACCATTTTCGATGAACCATAGGGAGAGGTAGTCGAGAAGCTCGGGATGAGTAGGAATCGCACCAGTCCCGCCAAAGTTGTTGGGATTCCCGGCGATCGCTTTGCCGAAGTGCCACGACCAAACTCGGTTAACGATAACGCGGGCGGTAAGAGGGTTAGCCTCATCGACAATCCAGTTGGCTAGCGCGAGTCTTCTTTTGCCTCTTCCATCCGGGAAACTAGAGGGGTTCATTTTTCCTAGTGATTCAGCAGCGCTGAGCGTACCGGGTTTTACCGGATCTCCAGGGGAGTAAATATTTCCTCCAGTGAGGATAGTGTCTTTCTCGATATAGCCGGGGCCATCCCAGGGTTTGGCAACGGGTTCGATGAGTCCTGAGACGTTTTTTTTCTTTACGGTCTTACCGGTAAAGACGCCATGCACACGGGGCTTTGTTCGGTCGGCCTCAATCTTATGACGTGATATGTTTTTGAGGATGCGGGCATTGGAGGCTTCGTCACCAGGATCGAGCCCGTTGTCACCGATTTTAGCTTCGCCAGTTTCGTCTTTACGATTAGCCTGCATTTTCTGTTCAAGTGCTGAGCGTTGCTTCTCGTAGCCATTGATTTTTGTCTTCACCAAGTTGTGTGATGACTCAAAGTGATTGAGGTTTTCGTTTTTCAGGAAAGTGACCTCGTGTTCCGCAAACTGAGTGGTCGAGAAAATTGCCATCATGCGATAGTAGTCGCGGGTGGGAACAGGGTCGAATTTATGGTCGTGGCACTTAGCGCATTGCATTGGGTGAGCGAGGAAGGTTTGGCCGACCGAATCTGTGACGTCATCGAGCCAGAATTGTCGAGTCTCTTTGAAAACTGACATTCCAGTTTGTTCCCATGGTCCCATGCGGAGGAAACCAGTAGCAATGAGTGATTCAGGAGAGCTTGATGAAATTTCGTCGCCAGCTACTTGTTCGCGAACAAAATCGGGGTAGGGCTTGTCCTTGTTAAAAGCTCGCACTACGTAGTCACGGTAACGCCAAGCGTGGGGGCGGTAGTAATCATTGGCGAAGCCAGCTGAGTCAGCATAACGAGAAACATCGAGCCAGTGTTGGCCAAAGTGTTCTCCATAATGAGGAGTAGCCATAAGACGAGTGGCGTATTCGCTGGCATCTTTGAAACTTGACAGATCTTTGGGTGAAGGGGGAAGTCCGGTGAGGCCAAATGAGAGGCGTCGCGCCAATTCTCGAGAGTCGGCGGGGGGCGCAGGTGTGAGATTTGCCTTTACGAGTTTTTTTGAAATGAGGTGATCAATCGGGTGGCGGTTTTTGGGAATCGTGATTTTTTTAAGAGGACGATAAGACCAGAGTTTTTCGGATTCGTATCGGCGGGTTTGCCAATCTTCATTAAGGGCTTTGGAGGTGGTGACTTGTTCACCCTTGGCGTATTGTTTTCGGATTTGGGACACGCGTTCATCATCAGGCCAAGATGCTCCGGCTTTGATCCAATCACGAATGATCCAGGTTTCCTCTTCGGAAAGTTTGTCGGCTTCCTTGGGTGGCATTTCGTAGTCCTCCACGGTCCGGGTTGTGACAAGATAGAGTTGGCTGTTGGGAGGGTCGCCAGGGACAAGGACTTTGTCTCCAAATTCATCGCCACCTTTGAGAAGAGTTTCGCGGGTTCGCATATCTAAGCCGCCTTTAATCTTCTTGCCCTTTTCACCATGGCAAGCCATGCAGCGCGATGAAAAGAGAGGTTTGACTTTAAGGGCAAAGAGTCTCTCGCCTTCAGTAAATCTAGCAGCCAAGCAAAAGTTGGCCAACAAGAGATAAATTAGGGGGAAAGTTTTCAAGGATAATGAGGATAAAAGTGTCTCGATACTTTCTCGTTACATTAGAGATTGAAATGAGTAATTATTCGATCGACAAGCGTATTTGGTGATTCGATCACATTGAGGGCGAGGGCATCAGTAGGGATCTCCAGAGTTTCAAGTTGCGACTGTAGAAGTCCAGGTGGCATGTAGTGTCCGCTCCTTTGCTTGATGCGATCTGCTAGGAGTTCGGGGGAACCATGGAGGAAAATAAATACCGCTTCTTTGAGAATTTCGCGATAACTAGCTTTTAGAGCCGAGCAAGCGATGATGGTAAGATCATCAGCCTCGTGAATGATGGTGGCGAGAGTCTCCAGCCAGCCTTGACGATCGTCATCGGTTAGGGGGATTCCTGAAGACATTTTGGCGACATTTTCGGGAGGATGAAAGTCGTCACCATCTAGAAATCTAACCCCCGTCTTTTGAGCGAGAAGCTTGCCCACGGTTGTCTTTCCGGAGCCGCTTACTCCCATTATTACGAGAGATTTCATGAAACCACGAACCAGACAATTGAGGCGAGAGTAATTCCAATGAACGCTACTGCTGTTGAAACGATACTCCAGGTCTTAAGAGTTTCTTTTTCAGTCATACGGAGATAACGGCTTACCATCCAGAAACCGCTATCGTTGACATGTGAAAAGCCGGCTGCACCGCAGGCGATGGCAACGACGATCAACGAGAGCTTGGCGTCGGATAGATCGAGTTTGGCAAGGATAGGCGACATCAGGGTGGCGGCCATGACCATGGCGACGGTGGCTGAACCTTGTGCAATCCTGGATATTGAAGAAAAGAGGAAGGCTAATAAAAGAGTCGAGATGCCAAGTCCGTCTAGAGCATTTGCGAGGGCATCGCCGACTCCGGATGCTCCAAGCATCCCTTTGAAAACTCCACCTGCACCAGTGATTAGAATAATAATCCCAGCTGGGCCAAGGGCTTTCGTGGAAACCTCCATTAGGGTATTGCGAGAAGCACCTCGTTTCGTTCCAAGGAGCCAAAGACTGAGACATGTGACGAGGAGGAGAGCAATGATCGGATGACCAAGGAATGAAATCGTTTGTTGCCATAGAGGCGCTGATCCTAGGAGCTCACTAATCTTTTCAGAACGCACATTTTTTGCCAGTCCTGTGGGCAAGCTGCTACCCACTGATTGTTCCACTATCGAGCCTGCGACGATCAAAATAATGGGGAGAAGTAAAATGGCTGCGATCATGCCAAACGGGGGGGGATCTTTTTCCTCTGTTTGTTCAAGTTCAGGAGGATCGATGTGAATTGTCGCAGCAATACGTCCTCCGAAGGAGATTCCGGAGAGGATGGCGGTGGGAATTCCCACGAGCAGGCTGTAAAGAATGACGGTCCCAATGGGGATGCCCAAAGTATAGGCGACCCAGGTTGGTCCAGGAGTAGGGGGAACGAAAGAGTGAGTAACCATCATTCCGGCGAGAAGAGGCATGCCATAAACAGTGACTGATTTCCCGCTACGGCGGGCGAGGGCATAAATAATCGGCGCTAGAATGACGAGGGCAACGTCAAGGAAGACCGGGATCGAAATCAGGAAGCCGGAAAAGAGCATCGCCCAAGTGGCTCTTTTTTCCCCGGTAATGCGGAGCATTCCGTTGGCGAGGCTTTGGGCGCCGCCACAATTTTCGATCATTGCGCCAAAGATTGCGCCAACCCCTATGATAGTGGCGATAAAACCGAGGCTGGACCCCATGCTGCTTTCGATAGTTTTTCCGATATCGGTCATGGACATCGTTCCGGAAGCTAAACCTACAAAGATGCTGGCAAGGAGGAGTGAGATGAAGGCTTGGACTCTAAACTTAAGAATAAGGACCAGAATCAGGACGATTGCCGCGATAAGGGTGGCGATTAGTCTTCCAGTGCTTGCCTCGGCCAGGACAAGGTAATTCAGCGCATTCATCATAAGGCTTCCAGCACACCCCAAATTGGAAAGCGCTGGAAGGTAAATCTGACATCGTTGAAAGAAAGGACCGAAAATCTGCTGATACAGCTAAGAATTATTAAGCATCAATTATTCATTATTGGGATTATGATTATGGGAATTGAATACTTTGTTATTGAGGGGAGATTTTAAGATGGATCATAGACTTATCAGGTCGTTCAAGAGGCGTCCGAGCCTTTTCAGAGGTGAGAAAATCCTAAACAGCCTAACAGTGAATAGCAGATTTTCAAAGTCGCAACCTAAAGTTGTTAGACAGCATTTTTTTGAAGAAATTTTAAAAAGCGGTGTTTAGGTATGGGGCTCTCAAAAAGGGCAACCGAATCAACAAACAAATAGACTAAATTATGAAAATTATTACCGCTGTCATTGCTGCTACTGCCTTCCTCTTTCCCTTGGCCGCTCAAGCTGACCATCATGGGGCGAAACCTACCAAAAACGTTGTAGAGATCGCTGCTAGTGCGAAAGACTTTTCGACTCTCGTTGCCGCCGTGAAAGCCGGTGGGCTCGCCGGGGCTCTCTCAGGTGAAGGGCCATTTACGATTTTCGCCCCAACCAACGCTGCGTTTGCCAAGCTTCCTGAAGGCACAGTCGCGACTCTCCTGAAGCCTGAGAACAAGGGCAAGCTTGCTTCGATCCTCAAATATCACGTAGTTGCTGGAAAAGTTATGGCCGCCGACGTGAAAGCAGGGAAGGTCAAAACCCTGAATGGTGCCAAAGCTAAAATTGCAATTAAGGATGGTAAGGTGACGATCGACAAAGCGAACATTGTGAAAACTGATATTGTTGGAACCAATGGCGTAATCCACGTCATCGACTCAGTGATCCTTCCTGCTGCAAAGTAAAACGTCTTTTAATCGTAAATTGTGATAGCCCGTTCCCTCGAGAGAGGGCGGGCTAAATTTTTGCGAGGTCTTTAATACAAGGGTCGGTGGGAGCTTCGACCAACACTTTGGTTCTGGTGATGGGGTGGCGAAACTCTAACGACTTTGCTTGTAAAAGCATCCGGGTTCCGATTCCCATTTTTTCTCCGAATTCTTTGCAAAGATTTTGGTCCCGATAGCGGAAGTCACCTACAATTGGATGTCCCGAGCCAAGGAGATGTCGCCGGATTTGGTGAAAGCGACCCGAGTGAGGAAAAGCTTCGATGAGTGTAAGATTTTGGGCTTTCTTCTCGAGGACTCGGAAGGAAGTTTCCGCTGATTTTTCAGGTGAGTCTGGATTCTTTCTCAAGGGAATCTGGCAAGTCCATTTTTCTTTGGCGGGATGTCCATGGACCATGGCTAGGTATCTTTTTTTGACCCTTCTCTTTTCAAAATCTTCCCGAAGTTTTCGGGCTGCTCCACGATTCGTTGCAAAGATTACTACTCCAGAAGTAGGCTGGTCGAGCCGATGAATAACGCGTATTCTTTCTTCAATTTGATCGCGAAGAATTTTCATGGAGACAAGATCTTCAGATGTTGGCTGATCTGATGGGTGGACAAGAAAGCCTGGTGGTTTGTCAATTGCGACAAGCCACTCATCTTGAAAAAGAATCGAGAGTCGAATCACTTTGACGACTGTAGATCGAAGAGCAAAAGAAGTTTTGGCTGAGAGATGACTTCGTCTAGAGTGTAAGAATTCATGACATCAAGGAATGCGCGCTGGGCTTGCACAAAAATTCCTTTAAGTCGACAGGCGGGCGCGATTCGGCAGGCTCCCCCAATGCCGGCTTCACAATCAATAATCTTTGGTTTGTCTTCATTTAGAAAGAGCAGTTCACCAAGGTGGATGTCTTCTGGTTTGCGAGCTAGTTGGACTCCTCCTCCCCTGCCGCGTTGTGCGTTGAAGAAGCCACATCGGATCAGTTCCTGGCAGACCTTTGAAATGTGATTGTGCGAAAGCTTATAAGCTTCTGCAACCTCACGTGCCGTGACCCACTGCTCCGGATGGAGCGCTACGTAGATCAGCGCACGGTAAAGAAAGTCTGTGTTCGCGTTCAACTTCATAAGCGGTCTTAGGTTTTAGCGATTTGAATTTTAGGGTAAATCTCGGAATTAATGAATTGCGTGTGAGGTTCGATTGCCTTTTGGAGTGCCAGTTATTGTTTTTTCTGCTTTTTTAGACTGAGCAATGAGGATCCTAGTTATTCTTTTTTTCGTGATGGCACTGCTATGTGCCGATGAATTCCCGAAGGTATACAATGGTGAAAGAAACCAAAAAAGAGAGCCAATCTCGCCGGACGCTGCTGCGAGGGCATTTCAGGTGCCTGCGGGATTCAAGGTGACGGTCTTTGCCGCAGAACCGGAGGTGCGGAATCCCATTGCAATGGCTTGGGATATAAAGAAGCGGATGTGGGTTGCCGAAAATTATACATACGCAGAAAAGGGAAAACGATTTGATCTTAGTCTTCGTGATCGAATTGTGATTTTTGAAGATAGAGACCGCGACGGAAAAGCTGAGAGGCGAAAGGTGTTTACGGATAAACTACAGATGCTCACCAGCGTCGAAGTACAGCAGGGTGGGGTTTGGGCAATGTGCCCGCCTCAGCTTCTTTTTATTCCCGATCGCGATGGTGATGATATTCCGGACAGTGAACCGGAGGTGATTCTCGATGGATTTACAGTTGCAAAGAGTAACTATCATAATTTGGCAAATGGTCTGAGGTGGGGGCCGGATGGATGGCTTTATGGAAGGTGTGGGGGATCTTGTCCTGGTAATGTCGGTGCTCCGGGAACGTTGGATGAGGAACGAGTTCCTCTGCGAGGAGGAATTTGGCGTTATCATCCAAAGAGAAAGTTTTTTGAGGTTGTTGTGCACGGCACGACAAATCCCTGGGGACACGACTGGGACCAAAATGGTGAAGGTTTTTTTATCAACACGGTGAATGGTCACCTTTGGCATATGATTCCGGGTGGACACTTTGATCGTCCGTTTGGGAGGTCTATTAATCCACTAGTATACGAAGAGATTCAAATGCTTGCGGATCACTGGCATTTTGATAAGACCGGAAGCTGGACTAAATCAAGAGGTGGTGCGGCGAATGAATTTGGAGGTGGGCATGCTCATATTGGAATGTGCATTTACCAGGGAGATCATTTACCCGAGGAATGGCGGGGGAAATTGCTGACGTGGAACCAGCATGGAAGAAGATTGAATCGAGAGCGCTTGGAAAGACAGGGAAGTGGATATGTCGCTCGCCATGAGCCTGATCAGTTTTTAGCGGGCGATGAATGGTTTCGTGGACTCGATATTCGAGAGGGGCCGGACGGAGCGCTTTATGGGTTGGATTGGAGTGATACGGGGGAGTGTCATGATCACACGGGGGTGCATCGGACAAGTGGACGGATCTATCGGTTTTCGTATGGAGAGACAAAAGAAGTGCCAAGTGCGAGCTCCTTTAAGGGTCAAAAATTTAATTACACTGGGAATGCGAGTCCGTGGGCCCGGAGGCAAGTCAGGAAGATCCTTGCTCAGGATCGTTCGGCAAATCGCGTGACAAGGTTGCCAACAGATTTTTTTGATGGAGGAGAACCTTTAAACAAATTGCGTATGCTTTGGATGGTTCATTCGGTGAAACCAATTGAAAGAGAGGTATTGATGAAGATTCTTGAAGAAGAAGATGAACATCTGCGTGTTTGGGCGATTCGGTTTCTAACAGATGAGTGGGCTATTGATTCAGTATATGGGCCAATGGCGAATCGCAAGGTGGCTTCGGATCCTGAGTTACGGGATCGCTTTGTGAAGATGGCGAAGGAAGACCAATCAGGATTAGTAAGGTTGGCGTTAGCTTCGACTCTACAACGGATCGCAGTGGGAGACCGGGTTGTTCTGGCAAAAGCTTTGGCTCGAAGAGTAGAGGATATTCTAGATCATAATCTCCCAAAGTTGGTTTGGTATGGCCTGATGCATTTGGGGGAAGAGAAGCTGGAGGTTGCGAGGGTGACGAGGTGGCCTGACTTAGCGCGGTTTTTGGCGAGGTCTTCTTGCGGAAAACCTGCGATGGTGGAAAAAGTGGTGGAAATATCAGCCGCAAATGAAGCGATGATGGAGGCATTATTACAGGGATTAGTGGATGGTTTTAAGGGAGTTCAAAAAGCTCCAACACCTCGGGGGTGGGACAAGGTCTCGCCGATCTTGGCGAAACGTGTCCCTAGATTGACGCGCGAATTAAGTGTTCTTTTCGGAGATACACTAGCTATGGATTCGTTGAAAAATATCGCCTTGGATGAAAAAAAGGAGATCTTGGTGAGAAAGCAGGCTCTGGCAGCTTTGATTGACGCCAAGGTGAAAGATTTACGGCCTTTGTGTGAGCAGCTTTTTTTGGTGAAGGGGCTTAGTGACACTGCGGTGAAAGGGCTGGCTCAATTTGATAATGATGAGGTTGGGCAAAAACTGGTGAAGAGTCTCGGTAAGCTTCCTCTCGCTGAAGAAAGAGCAGCGGTGATAGATGTCCTTGTTACGAGGAAAAAATGGGCGGGGTTTCTTTTAGCGGAACTTAAGGCTGGAGAGATTCTAAGGCGATCAGTGACTCCATTCCATGCCCGTCAAATTTTAGCAATGAAGGATGAAGATCTTTCGATGATGTTGCAGGAGGTTTGGGGTGAAGTGAGAGAATCAGATGAGGATTTAAAGAAGATTATTATTAATCTCGAAAGGGCGTTGACTCCGGAAGTCCGAGCTCAAGGAGATAAGGGGCAAGGGCGTGTGTTGTTCCAAACGCTCTGCGCAAGTTGTCATCAACTTTATGGCCAAGGAGGTAAATTGGGTCCGGACCTCACCGGGTCAGGTCGCGCTGATTTGGGATACCTTTTGGAAAATATTATCACGCCGAATTCGGTGGTTCCGATGGAATACCAAATGTCTTTCATCTCGCTAGAAGATGGGAGGGTCATGAGTGGTGTAATCACGGCATCCGATGACAGAACCATGACTCTCCAAACACTTACGGATGAAATATCGATTGAAAAGAAAAGCGTAATTAAAAATATTCGGATGAAGGATTCAATTATGCCTTCGGGGCTATTATCAGCTCTCTCTACTGAGCAAATTCAAGATCTTATCACCTATCTGATGCATCCCCAGCAGGTAGCCTTTCCTGAGTCGGAGAAGTGATACTTAAATTGAGAATTACTTTCCAATGATTTCTCGGGGGCTTGGAGATGAAGAAGTTTTAAAATCTTAAGAAAGCTTCAGCGATCGGGTTGGAAGTGGTTTGGCTTTTTGGAGAAAGGGGAAGATGACTCTTCCTATTCGGAACTTGTTTCATTTTAAGAAAATAAGAAGATTAAGTCATGAAACGACGATATTTTCTTTGTGGTTCTCTCGCGGCAACTGCCACTAGTGTTGTTGGAGAGGAATCGGCAAGATCACTTTTACTGGGCTATGATAACTTCGCAGTGCGGGCGATGGGTTGGAAAGCGAAGGAACTCATCGACTATGCCGTTAAACTGAAGGTTGACACGGTTTTCATCACCGATCTTGATGCCTTTCAGTCTCTCGATGAAAAGCATCTTGGCGGAATTCGTAAATATGCTGATGATAAGGGGATTGAAATTTACCTTGGAACCTGGAGTATTTGCCCGACTTCAGTGAGTTTTAAAGATAAGTGGGGAACAGCCGAAGAACATCTACGTCTTGGCCTGAGATCTGCGAAGGCTCTTGGATCACCAGTAATTCGGGTGGTGCTTGGAAATGGAAGAGATCGTAAGACAAAGGGGGGCATCGAGGCCCGCATTGAAGATACCGTTAAAGTTCTCAAGTCGTGCAAATCAATGTGCAAAGATCTTGGTGTTAAGGTTGCCATGGAAAATCATGCTGGTGATATGCATTCATTGGAGTTGAAGACGCTCGTGGAGGAAGCGGGTTCAGACTATGTGGGTGTTAATCTAGATGCTGGAAATGCAGTTTGGACTCTTGAGACTCCGCTGGAAAATCTGGAGAATCTTGGCAAGTATACTCTGACGACGAGCTTGCGGGACACTCAGGTCTGGAATAGCGAGAACGGGGTGACCGCGCAGTGGACGGCGATGGGCGAAGGGATGGTGGACTGGAAGGCTTACTTCAGGCGTTTCGCAGAGCTTTGTCCCAATTCACCAGTTCAGATTGAGACGATTTCCGGGTTCAATCGCGAGCTCGCATTTCAAAAAGAGGGCTTTTGGGAATCTTGGCCATTGGGTAAGCCGGAGAGTCTCGTAACTTTTAAAAAATGGGCTGCTAAAGGGAAAGCCAGGGAGGTTTATAAGTCCTCTTCGAAAGAAGATGAACAAAACTATCAGAGAGGAGAGATTGAACGTAGCATCCGCTACTGTAAGTCGATTGGACTTGGGGTTTAAAAGATGAAGAGCATCATTTTCACGTGGTTCAGTTTGGTGGTTTGTTCCTTTGGGGCCGAACTGCCTCTTGCTGCCCTAGGGGAAAAGATCTTTCTTGATACCTCGCTTTCTAATCCCCCCGGACAAGGATGTGTTTCGTGTCACAGTCCGGAGAATGCATTCGCAGACCCTCGTCGGGTCTCTCCGGGTGCGGTGAAGGGGCGATTGGGACGACGAAATGCCCCTTCACTGATGTATGCCGCGTTGATTCCGTCTCAGAGGTTGGAAGACACGTATGATGACAAAGGCGAATTAGAATATATCGTGGAAGGTGGCCTTTTTCTAGATGGTCGGGCACACGATCTTCTGGACCAGGTTCGTCATCCTTTTTTTGATAAGAACGAAATGAATATCGCTGGTGCTAAGGAGTTGGCAGGAAAGTTTCGTAGCGGGAATTACGCAAAAGAATTCAAAGATCTCACGGACAAGGAAATCAATGAGAAAACCTTTGAAGCTTTGGTCGCCTTCCTCCGAGAGCCAATGTTTCGTCCCTTCAATTCCCGCGTTGATGAGTATTGGGCAGGCGATAAAGAAGCGCTCAGCCTTTCGGAAAGACGTGGGCTTGATGTGTTTCAAACTTCGGGGGGGTGTTCCGCCTGCCATTTGACGGGTGTTGCCAGTTGGCCCAAGCCTCTGTTGACTGATGCAGGGTTTGATAATCTGGGAGCACCTGCGGTTGGGGAAATCGACCCGGGGCTCGGAGCTGTCACTGGGAAGGCTGGAGAACTAGGGCAATTCAAAGTGCCGTCGCTTCGGAATGTTGCTTTGACGGCTCCCTACCTGCATAATGGTTCGGTCAAAACCTTAAAAGAGGTTATTGAATTATATAACAAGCGCGATCTCGAACCCGAGCGTTGGGGGGTGACAAATTATCCTCAAACCATAAATCATGAAGACATGGGAAACCTTGGTCTAACCGACCAGGAAGTTGATGATCTTGTTGCCTTGCTGGATGCTTTTACTGACCAGAATTTACTCAAGATTCCTGAGGGGAATATTTTTCCCGAAGTTCCTCTGGGAGTTCCGTCAACCGAAGAGCGAAAAGCATTCTTCCTTCCAAAACAAAGGCATAACTTAGCAGTTCCTCGCAGGCCAGGTGATAATTAAAGATCAAAGCGATACGGCATTTCGGACGTTCAAGATGATGAACGTAATAATTCCGAATCTGCCGATAGCAAAACGCGAGATGGGAGGTTTTTAGCAATGGGCTTTTTACCGCCCAAGAAATCGGACCTTGAGTTTGTCGAACCCGTTTTCTCTGGAATAGGCCAAGTTTTCTTCGACATGAGAAGTCGCCTCCAAAATCTCGATTGTCGCCACGTTTTTGACTAAGGCTTCGAGAAGCGAGCGGATAATGAGTCTGGCGTGTGGTGCCCCGAGGCAGAGGTGTGTGCCAAAGCCGAAAGAAACGTGTGGGTTTGGCTTTCGAGTAAGGTCGATTTTTTCGGGTTCGTCGAAGACCTCAGGATCAAAATTTGCGGCAGCCCAGCCCAAGGAAACGCGACCTCCGGGTGGGATCTTATTTGCTCTGATCTTTGTTTCAATTGGACAGACCCGACCGATGTGAGTGAGAGGCATAAAGGCGCGGAAAAATTCTTCTCCAGCAATCACTAGGCCTTTTGGGTTGTCGCGGAGTGATTGAAGATCTTCGGGGTGTTGGCCAAAGTGGGCGATGATAGAGGAGATACTATGAATGACGGTGTCCCGACCTCCGGCGAAGGTGAGGTTTGCGAATCCCATTTTCTCTTCATGAGTTAGGATGCGGTTTTGGAAAGTTGCTTTATTTAGCGCACTGAAAAAATCCTTAGCTGGATCTTTTTCTGCACGCTTAAGGGAGAAAGCGAGGTAATCTTCCAGCTTGGAGCCGTTGCCATTTTCATCGTGGAAAACGTGTATTCCCCACTCGATATAAGTGTCGGCTTCGGACTCCGGAACATCCAAAAGATAGGTCAGGGCTCGTGACTGGATGGGTAAGGCGAACTGGTGCACGATTTCAAGTGGGCCTTTGCTTGCTAGCGCCTTTTCAAAAAGCTCGTTGATGAGAGTTTGAACTTTCGAAATGACTTCGGGCGTTTTAGGTCGTTTAAAAAAAGGCTCAATAATTTGACGGTATTCAGTGTGCTCGGGCGGGTTTGTCTCGATGGGGAGTTGCCGCATGGTGCGCAATTCTTCTTCCGATGGGATGGGGACCCTGAATGGAGCATCGGAGCTGAATGTCTGCCAGTTCTTCGCGGCTGCTCGAACATCGGCATGACGGAGGAGCATGGGAATCTCTTCTCCTTGAAACGGGCATTTTAGGGTGCCTTCTGTTTGACGTGCTTCTTGGAAGGGATCTTCAGGCATGGTAGATGCAGGAGATATTGTAAGTTTCTGATGATAGACTCAATTTTTTTGCTCCGTTTTTGCGGTTTACTTACATTTCGTCACTCAACATCCGTGATACGTAAGAAGGCCCTTTCGTGTTCGCTGGCAGGTTGGGCTGTCAAAAATGGTGTGAGTTTTGCAATGAATTTTGGCCCTATGCTAAGTTTGCTGAAAAACGGTCGAGAAATCATCTTAGCTACAAATTAACACGAAGCATTTTTCTTGTTCTTAAAGATTTTAGAACGTCTGAGAAAGGGAACTAACTCTATCGCAAATTTAAATCGAAGCTTGATGCTCTTTCGTGCTAATTAAAGGAATGAGATTATGGTTTCCGTTAGTTCTTGCGACTGTTTTATCGATGTCTGCTCAGGTGAATGATCCGAATGTGCGGGATCTCTATGCGCGTGGAGAGGAGCACTTTTTTGCGGGCCGGATTGACGAATCTATCCGGAATTGGGATTTGGAGATTATCGCGCAGCCTTTCCGGGAACCCTATCACTGGCAGCGTGGGCTGGCTTTCTACTATGCGGGTGAGTTTGAAAAAGGGGTGAAGCAATTTGAGTTGCATCAGAAGGTGAATCGAAATGATGTTGAGAATGCGGCATGGCATTTTCTGTGCGTGGTGCGTGCCAAGGGAGGATCGGTTAAAAAAGCCCGGAAATCCTTAATTCCCATAGCTGGTGACTCACGAGTGCCGATGAAGGAAGTTCATGATCTTTTTGCGGGAAAGGGAACTGCGCGGGATGTTCTAGATGCGGCTTCAAAAAATGCGGAAGGCCTCTTATTGCGGAACCAACTTTGTTATGCCCACCTTTACCTAGGTCTTTACTATGAATCGCTTGGTGAAATTAAAAAGTCGAGGGCGCACATCAAGAAATCGGCGATGGAGTTTCGAATGGACCACTACATGGGGAAAGTGGCCCAACTCCACTACAAGCTCAGGAGGAAGCGACCTAATTTTATCTTTCTCTTCGCCGATGATCAGAAGGCCAACACGATCGCGGCGCACGGTAACCAGCACATCAGGACTCCAAATCTTGATCAGTTGGTTGAGCGCGGTTTTAGCTTTCGCAATAACTACTGTGCTGGTTCTTTCAGCGGGGCGGTCTGCGTGGCAAGTCGGGCCATGCTGATGACTGGGAAGCAGTGGTTGAATCTGCCCAAAAAGAATCGATCCTCCAATTGGGGAGATGCCAAGCTTCTGCCATCATATCTGACCCAACAAGGAGGATACCGCTCTCATATTATTGGGAAATGGCATAATGGAGAAGCAACCCTGAAGCGTGCTTTTTCTGAGGGTTCATCGGTGTATTTGGGAGGGATGGCGAATCACGCTGACTTCAAAGTCCAAAATTTTGCTGGCGGAAAACTCTCGGAAAAGAGCCCTGCAGGGGGCTTCTCAAGCGAGGTCTTCGCCAACGATGCCATAACGTTTATTGAGGGAGCAAAGACCGAAGAAAATTTCTTTCTTTACGTGGCATTCATGGCTCCGCACGACCCAAGAAATCCTCCAAAGAAATATCGCGAGATGTATTATCAAAATCGTCCACCGCTCCCTAAAAATTTCCTACCACAACATCCTTTCAAGATTGGGCCTGTTATGACTTCGGGGCGTGATGAAGGACTAGCGCAATGGCCTCGGACCAAGGAGGTGATTAGCGACCAGATTTGTGAATACTATGGTTTGATCACTCACCTTGATGAGCAAGTAGGGCGGATCATGAAAGCGCTGGAAGGGAGTCCTCATGCTGATAATACTTACGTGATTTATACTGCTGATCATGGCCTCGCGATGGGGAGTCACGGGCTGCTAGGAAAGCAAAGTATTTATGAGCATAGTATGAAGTGCCCTTTGATTATTTGGGGGCCTGAAGTGCCAGCTGGTCAGTCAACTGAAAATTTTTCATATGTGCACGACCTCTATGGAACCGTCCTTGGTCTAGCAGGAATTGAACCACCCATGCAGATCGATTCTGAAAATTTACAGCCCTTGATGAATGGTGGTGGGCCGATTCATAAATATATTTTCCTACCATTTGAGAATCATCAGCGAGCGATTCGCTGGGGCAAGTGGAAGCTAAATATTTTCCCGCAGATCAATCATCGGGAGGTTTTCGATCTAGAAAACGATCCAGATGAAATGCGGCCGCTTGAAGGTAAGAATGCGATCACACTTGCCGCTACTCTAGATTCAATGCTAATTGCGGCAAGAGCAAGATACCGGGATAAGTCTCCGCTAAAAATCGACAACCCGGAGCCCAAGGAGTTTGTTTACGACAATTCAAAACGTCGGCTGGACATTTGGCAGCCTCAATGGATCCGCGATAAATATTTTGGTGGCCGCATGAATCCTGATCATGGACCAGGTGTTCGCAAGAAGTGAGAATTTTTCTCTAAAGAATTCTCCGGTTCTTGAGATTGTTGAGTCGGCGGACGGTATCGATGAGTCCATCGACCATAACTTCGTTATAGCTGCGTCCGAGCGTGGTGTCGATTCCGTGGCCCGGGTCAAGTTTGCGCAGTGGTTCCAGAACGGGATCGTCGTGTCGAAACAGTTCAACAAAGGCACTGGGTAGTTTTCCGGTCTTGGCATTCGCAGTGAGTAGGGCGCCGACCCATCCATCATCCGAGGAAAGACATCCACGGGTGGTTGGAACCGAACAGTGGAAAGGTCCAATCTCATCTGCTTCACCCATTGAGGTCACGATGACTTCATTTTCGGAGATACTTAGGCCGGAGTCACCACAGTGGGCTGCGTCAATAAGCGCCTTGAAAAATGGGCTGCCAATTTTTTCATTTAGGCCGGTTAAAATAGGCCGGAGCTTGGCAAGGGAAGTGAAATTTTGGAATTCACCGGGGCGGAGGAATTCGATGTTCCAGTTGTCGATGCAAGAACCGGCCAGTCCAGCTTCTTCGTAAGCACGGAGGTGAAGTTTGATGTTTTGGGCGACTCTAGCCTCGAATTCTTCTTCACTGGAGGAAGGATTGCCTTCCATCCAGGTTTCCACCGATGTCGAATTGACCTGCACGATATTATTACGAAGTGCCGCCCCTAGATTGACCATAAGTTGTGCGAGAGCTTCTTCCTCGTCGTCGGGATTCATTGGATTTACTCCCCCGACCATCATTACGAGTTGGGGCTCTAGGCCGAGGTCACGAACCGCTGCGATCAGTTCGTCTTTTTCATCGGGATTGGTTGTACCAAAAGATGAAATTTGAATTAGATCAATTTTTACGGGAGATAGTTCGATAAGTTCACGGGCTCCGGCAGCGATTACAAATTCACCATTACTATTGCGGGGAAGCTTTCCGTGATTGTCGGGCACCAAGGCCTCTAGGAAGCCGAGATGGGTTCCGAGGATGCCGAGCGGAATGCCGGAGATGTTTTCAATGGGACCGATAGTCATGGAAAGAGATTTCCAGATGTCACACAGAATTAAAACTGGAAAAGATTGTGCAGCTTCTATTTTTTCAGAAAAAGAGCTTCGAAACGATTTAGAAAATCATGGTGATTCTCTGAAGTGTCTTTGCGCCAGGCGGCAAAGTGTTCGGCAAGAGTGGATCCTTTGATCCGAGGGAATTTAGGAAGAATCTTCCAATGTATTGGTTCTTTTTCAAAAAGAGGAAGAAGGAGGTTAGCGAAGGCTCCGTTAATTTCGCGTTCGGTGGCTGACTTTCTAAGAGTTTTCTCGTGTTTTTTATAGAAGACTGGAGAAGTTTTGGTTGTGAGTGACTCGCGTGATTTCATCACCGTAGTGGCGTAGGTGGCGAGATGTTTACGGTAATTTTTTAATGCGTCGTTGGGTGCGTTCTTTCCCCATTCTTTACTGATTTTACGCAGAACAAAGAGCGACGCAGTTTCGCAGAGAGTTTCTTCAAGCCACTTGTTTTGGTGGCTAATAGGTTGGAAGTCAGCACGGACGTGGGCGAGTTCGTGAGCAAATTGATAGATACACTGCGAGTAGTAGTAGTCTCCGGAGTTGAGCTGAATGGCAACTTCTCCGCGTGGAGTCCGCTGAAAGAGAGTAATAGGACCTCGCTGATGTTTGGAAACAAAGAGCGATGGGTCCTTGAAATTATCAGCTTTTGGAAGTGTCGTGACGGCAGATTTGAAAATGATTCTTAGATCACTTTCATTCATATTAAACCCCTTGGATGCGATTCGGATTTGACTATGGGAAGTCAGACTGAGGCCTAAAATAAGGCAGAAGATAAACTTCATTTTTTCCGGTTCGGAAGGCGTTTTCCTTCGACGCGGGCCTGGATGAGATCAAGGCAGTTTCCCTCGTTGCGCAAGCGTTCGCAGGCAGCTTCGATCCGGAGGCTTTGGCGGACTGGGCGAAAGCCCAGGCGCCGGGTCAGGCAATCGTTTTGGAGATCTAGGTGGGTATCCTCGAATTCCACAACTTTACCACAATCAACACAGATGAGGTGGTTATGATTAGGATGACCGACAAAATTTGGATCGTAGGTGGTTTGACCATCACCGAGTTCGATTTCGTGGATGAGGTCAGCTTCTAAAAGTAGCCCCAGTGTTCGGTAGACGGTGGCACGGGAGGCTCTGGAGCCGGCATTTCGAAGCCGGTCAAAGAGTTCATCCGGGGTGAAGTGTTCGTCGGAAGCAAAGATATTTTCGAGAATCTCATCCCTTTGGGAAGTCTGTCTTAAACCTTTTTTTCGGATGAAATCGTCTAGTATTTTGCGAATGCCCTCGTCCATATCTCTGCGATACTAGGGAATTTAGATTGAATAATGAATCCCGAATATCGAGGATTAGGCCGTGAAGGTTTTTTTGGCGGGTTTTGCCGTGTTTTTGGTTTCTTGTGGGGCACCTGATATTCTCAGGGTCCGGCAGTTCCATCTCCAGGATACCGATGTTGCAACCGGTCACCCCTTTATTCGTGCGGAGATGAATAAGCGACTTTACGGTGCGGTGACGGCTCGCGACCGGACTTTACGAAAGGGAAATTATTACAACGTCCGTTGGAATGAATTAACCGGAAAAGAGCCTATCAAGCTGGTCTTTGAATACCGACAGGCAAAAACTGGTGCGAAGGTGAATCAGCAAAATTTTGAGGTTCCCGGCTCGCGTGAGGGAGATCTTGAAATTGTAGTCTCGGGGCTGGAGTATTTGAAGTATGGTCACGTTCAGGCTTGGCGGGTAACTCTCTTCGAGGGAGAGTCTAAAATTTTTGTTAAAAAGTCTTACCTCTGGGATTAAGTGGGCGATTTTTGGATCTCGAATTACGAGTTACGCGCACTTGGTGTGTTGAACTCAAAAACCACCCGCAGAGTTTACGCTGGGGCGTTGGTGAGAAATGATTCGGGGTTTGGTTGCCTGCATACTTGGCCTGAGTTGGGCGATCCAACTTTGGCGGAGTGCCTTGTAGATCTAGCACATGGTCAGGAAAGCTCAATAGTGCGCCGGACCTTGGATTGTATTCGAGCAGATGGGAGGGCACGTGAGGAGAATTGCTCGTTATTTGAAGGCCTACAGGTTCCCTCGAGTCATGCGACCTTGCCATTATTGAATGAGTCAGTTTTGAGTGAGGCCGTGGAGAGAGGTTTTACTTATGTGAAGGTTAAGGGGGGAAAAGGAGGAGGGCTGGATTTACGTCGCATCAGATTGATGATGTCGATGTATCCTGACCTTAAATGGCGGATTGATTTTAATGAGGATGGCGATGTGGGCGAGCTTCTTGAGGAGTTGTTATCCTGGTCCGAGCCGGAGAAAGCGGCAATCGATTTTTTGGAAGACCCAGTGCCCTATTTTTCAAACGATTGGGAACGTTTGGTAAAGGAATCAGGACTGACAATGGGACTAGATCGAAACCTTGAAAAGGCCTCTAGTGATATTGAAGTTCAAGTAATAAAGCCGGCTGTACAAAAGATGAAATCTGGTCGACGTGTGGTTGTGACGAGTTACATGGACCACCCAGTTGGGCAGGCTTTTGCGGCGTGGGAGGCGGCTCGAGCCGAAGTGAAGGAAATTTGTGGTCTTCAGACTCACCGGTTGTTTGAAGGGAACGTATTCATCGAGGCGTTGGGGGATTTCTCTCCGGAGTTCAAGGTTCCGGACGGGACTGGCCTGGGTTTTGACGACTTGCTTGAAGCCCTCCCTTGGACGAAGCTGGGCTCATGAACGAGGTGGAAGATTGGGCTGAAAAAAACGGTGGCTTTAAGCGGCATCGTTTCTTTCGAACTTCCGGTTCAAGTGGCAAGGAGAAATGGGTGGCTCTCGCTGATGAGGCTTTGGAGTGGTCCGCCCGATCTGTGATAGGGGCTCTTGGGATCGACTCAAAAGATGTGCTAGGATTAGCGTTACCGGTTACTCATGTTGGCGGTTATGGCATGGTTTTGAGAGCTGAGATTTCCGGAGCGAGCCTTTTGAAATTGGAGGTTCGATGGAATGCGGGAAGCTTTGCTGATTGGTGTGATGTGAATCGAGTTACCGTTTCTTCTTTGGTGCCTGCGCAGGTGTATGATTTGGTCTCAGCCCGATTGTCATGTCCCACCTTCATGAGGAATGTTGTAGTTGGTGGAGGGCCTTTGGATGAAGAACTAGCAAAGAAAGCGAGGGATTTGGGGTGGCCAGTGATTCCAAGTTATGGAATGACAGAGACTTCATCGCAAGTCGCGACTGGTGATGGCCTACCCTTGCTCCAGGGTTGGGAGGCCAAGATCATGGAAGGGAGACTTGCGTTAAAGGGTAATGGATTGCTCAGCGCGATCATTCGCAGGAAAGGGGACGGGTTTGTCGCCAGAGATCCAAAGATTGATGGATGGTACATGACAAATGACCGGTGTGAATTAATTGGGAGAGGTTTGAGAGTCTTGGGAAGAGCGGATCGTTCGGTTAAGGTCTTGGGTGAGCTCGTCAATTTAGAGGAGTTGGAAAAATTTTGGCGGGGGAAACTGAAACGCGAAGTAGCATTAGTGGCCCGTCCTGATGAAAGGCGCGGGGTGAATTTGTTTCTTTTTTATGAAGGAATCGAATTGGATCTGGCACGATGGAATACGAGCTTACCTGGGCCGGAGAGAATAACGGAGGCGACCGCAGTCGATTTACTGCCACGATCTGAGTTAGGAAAAATTGATCGCTCAGCATTGGCCAAATTTGATAAGGATTAGCGTTGCATTGGCAGGAGTTGTGGACAAAGTTTTTCCCTCGGATCTAGCGGAAACGTTGCATCCCTCGCGTCAGGAAAAAATGGCCTGAGCGCGTTTTTATAATATTGGCCTACGAAAAAATATTCGCTCTCTAACAAATGGTAGAAGCTACCTCAGACGCCCAATTAGCCTTAAATGTTGTCTCCCCTATGCAGCAGCAAACTGATGCCTTACTTACCATAGACCAGCTCGCAAACTTTGGACTCAAATCCCCGGAGGGACCCGGAAAGCATTATGTTCTAGACACCAATGTGCTCTTACATGAACCGGGATGTTTAAATCGTTTTCAAGATAATCACCTGTGTATTCCGGCTGACGTTCTCTCGGAGTTAGATCGTTTTAAAACCGAGCAGACAGAACGTGGTGCTAATGCGAGGAGGGTTCACCGAAAGTTGACAGAGATTTTTGGGCCGCAGTCGCAAGTAACCAAGGGGGTGCCGACTGATGGTGGGGGAACGATTCGTTTGGTGATTTATGATCCCAGCTTGTGTGAAAAGAGCAGTAAAGAACTGCGAAGGTTTCACCGTATTTTTCCAGACCGTGAGCGGGTGGATCACCGTATTCTCGCTTGTACCTTGTTGCTTGCTGAGCATGTCGATCCGCCGGTGGTGTTGGTAACGAAGGACCTAAATATGCAACTGAAGGCCCGCGCGGTTGGGATTACTTGTGAGGATTATCTTAACGATAAAGTTGCCCCCCAAGATTCTGCCAAGCGAGAAATGGTGAGATTGATGTTGGATCAAAACGAACTGCAACGCTTTGCGAGTTCAGGAGAGATTGAACTGGGGGACGAGAGAACCTCCGAGCTACATGTGAATCAATACGTCCTTCTCGAGGCAGGGGAGAAGCAAACTATTCCAGCTCGTTTTGGCCTTGGTGGGAAGTTGGTTCGGTTGGTTGTTCCCGAGGTTTTGCGTATCCCGGACGGAAATCATTTGAAGCCCCTCAATTTAGGGCAGAAGTGTTTTATTGATGCGTTGCTCAATCCCGAGATTTCGTTGGTCACTTGCTTTGGTCAGGCTGGAACTGGTAAAACCCTGGTGGCGATGGCGGCAGGCTTGCACGGTGTTTTTGCGCGGGAATTTAATGGACTTACAGTGAGCCGGCCGGTTGTGTCAATGGGAGATCAGATGGGATATCTCCCAGGCTCCCTAGAGGAGAAAATGCGGCCTTGGTTGCAGCCAATTTATGATGCGCTGGAGCTTCTGATGAGCCCGCAGAATGCGAAGGGCCCAAAACGCAAGCGCAGCAAATCTGAATCGGAAGGCGCCCAGCAAAAGCCTTATGATGATCTTGTGAATCAAGGAGTAATCGAAGTGGAAGCTTTGGCTTATATCCGGGGGCGCTCGATTCCCAATCGTTTTTTCATTCTGGATGAGGCCCAACAGTTAACTCCCCAGGAAGCTAAAACAGTGGTTACTCGTATGTCGAAAGGGTCAAAACTGGTCTTGGTTGGGGATCCGGATCAAATCGATCACCCATACGTTGATAGTCGTAGCAACGGTTTGGTCTTTACCCGCCAGCGGATGCGAGGACAGAGCTTTGCTGCGCATGTGTCTCTCAGTCGTGGTGAGCGAAGTGATTTAGCTGAGGCAGGTGCACGTTTGATGTGAAGGACTTTTTGTGTTAAGTGGTTTTCATCGATGAAATTAAGTGTTTGGTTTACCCCATTCATACTCTTGTTAGGAGGATGTGGATCCGGTCCTGACCAGACCCCTCCACTCTGGGCGGGCATAGTGGAGAGAGAGGTCGATGCGCTAGGAATACAAAACTGGATTATTGTGGCTGAGTCGTCATTCCCAGTAGTCTCGGGGCTTGGTGTTAGGACTCTGGTTTTGGATGGTGAGATCCCGCAAATCGTCGACTGTATCGTCAATCACCTCGAAAAATCGGAGACCGTGGCCCCTTCGTTTAATACCGCTCTTGAGCTTTCTTTTGTTAGTAATGACAGGGGTCCTAGTATCGATTATTTAAGGGAGCAACACAACGAAGCGCTGCATGGGCACCAAGTTAGGCAAATGGATAACCGATCACTGACTTTACTTGCTCATAGCGATGCTTCGAAATATGCAATCTTGGTTCTAAAATCTAAAA
>DIHU01000188.1:14850-41810 GCA_002420315.1 Akkermansiaceae bacterium UBA5688 | reverse complement strand
GGCTCTTCCTTACTCTAGTGTTTTTATAGAATTGAATAGCGGCTATTGAGATCGTGAATCCGAGGACCGACTAAGGCAGGAAATGAAGGCAGCGGAGAAAAGAACACCTCAACAGAAAATTGAGTCAAATGAAACGAACAACTGAGGAGATTGATCAGGAGCGTGAGGAGGCTTGGATTGGTGATGCAATTTTAGCTCTCTACATGAGAGAGTGGCTTCTTCGAGAGAAGGGGAGGATCGATGGAGAGGCGTTCATAAGGGCAACCTCAAATGATTTTTTGCGAGTAAAAGGTAATCCGACAGCTGTGGAAGCAGAAATCGGTCGCGAGTATCAAGAGAAAGGCCTCCAAGCTGGTTTCGATTACGTTGAGCAGAAGCTTATCCCTCTTTTTATTCAGCGCGAAAAAGTGCGGGAGCGCCAAAAGGCGCGGCGTTAAAGGGGATTCACCTCTGTCCTCTGCGCTAAGCTGATTTGAATCCCATCGGGTAGACATGTAGTTTTTTAGGAATGAAAAGGTTCCATAGTCTAAAGCTCACACGAAGAGTGATTGAGGGATCGGGGCCACCGATACTCGTGGTCTAACCCTCTAATTTTATTATTTTGCCCGCTTATTTCCCCAAAGGAGAACATGAAGTCGTGGGCTGAAATGATAGCCTTTATCTCGGCAAATATCGGCAAGCCAGAGCGAACGTTGCTGAAGGGTTTCAGCATCTCGGCCTTCGGGCATCAGGTGGATCCGGTCGGGAGAAATATTTAGCTTCGAATGCAGGGCCTTGATTTCGTCGAGGTCGGATTGGTTACAGACGACAAACTTGAAGAATGCCTTTTCTAGTGAAGCAAAAAGTTCGAGCGCCTTAAAATTTAAGCGAAGCTTCTCGTCGATTCCCGAGTTAGAGAGTTTGGGTGAAACATTAAATTGGGTTGGGATATCAATAAAATCTTCACTCAGAAGTTTGGTGCCGTTTGTTTCTATTTCGATGAATGTTATTTCAGGTAACAATTCGGCCAGTTTTATCAATTCGTCTTGTTGTAGCAAGGGCTCACCTCCGGTAAGGACGAGGCGGTTACATTTATAACTCAAAATGAGGGGCGCGATTTCGGCCGGACTTATTTCGACAATTTCTTCCGTTTTTGAGAATTTAACTTCATCCTGATGTCTCCAGGGAGTTTGCTCCCAGTTCCAGGTGTAGGGTGTGTCACACCAATGGCAGTGGAGATTACAAAGCGAGAGCCGGAGAAAGACAGCAGGTGAGCCTAGGGAAGCTCCTTCGCCCTGTAAGGTATGAAAGATCTCGGGAGACCCATCGGCAAGGCGTGAAACTTTCATGGATTGGGATCAAAAGGAAGGCACCCGCGATGAGAGTTAGAGAAGGGTGTAAGTTTTGAGGAGGCTTCGAAGTTTCTCAATCTTTTTGTCGGTAAGGTTGACGAGGGGAAGTCTGATCTCATCTGTGCAGTGACCTTGCAAGGCAACCGCTGATTTGATTGGAACCGGATTCGTGTCGAGTCCCATGAGACCTGAAAGAAGCGGGTAGTAGCGCCTTTGTATTTCCAGAGCCTCCGCAAATTCTCCTTCGAGGCAGCGATTGACGAGACTTGTCATCACTTCGGGTATTAGATTGGATGCGACGCTAACGAGGCCGACCGCTCCGCATGACATGAAAGGGAGGGTAAGGGGGTCGTCTCCGGAAAGAATCTGGAAATCTTCGGGGACAGCTTGCACCAGTTGATTGATCCGATCAACCGAGCCACCTGCTTCCTTATTGGCCAAGATGTTCTCGCAGTCGCTAGCAAGGCGGGCAATGGTCTCGATACTAATCTCGATCACAGAACGTCCGGGAATTGAGTAAAGCATAATCGGGAGTCCGGTATTTGCAGCGATTATCTTATAGTGCTGATAGAGGCCTTCTTGAGATGGCTTGTTGTAATAGGGGCAAACTTGAAGTGAGGCGTCCGCCCCGGCTTTTTCGGAAGCTTGAGTGAGATGGATAGCTTCGTTGGTAGAATTTGCGCCGCTTCCTGCGACGACTAGAAGACGCTTGTCGGCATATTCGACTGCTGCGCTAATCACCTCAAGGTGCTCGTTTGAATCAAGGGTGGGTGATTCACCGGTAGTGCCTACGGGAACGATACCAGTGATTCCCGCTACGACTTGACGATCGATAAGGGATTTAAACGCCTCGTGATCGAG
Source organism: Akkermansiaceae bacterium UBA5688 (assembly GCA_002420315.1). GTDB lineage: Bacteria > Verrucomicrobiota > Verrucomicrobiia > Verrucomicrobiales > Akkermansiaceae > SW10. The sequence goes on along the minus strand of DIHU01000188.1, from coordinate 39,618 downwards.
GGAGCCATCGCGAAAAGGGGTGATGAGTGCGGTAAAGGTTCCGGCGAACATACTTATGTTCTAATGTGAAACCTTCTGATTGTATAGAGCTCGTCTCTGAAAAATAAGACGGATGCTGAGCGGTTTTAGCCCTTCCAGTTCAACGCGCCCTTCTTGAGTGCGTAAACGTAGGCAATCGTCAAAATTCCAGCGAAGCTGGCCATACTCCAGAGAACCATGACATTCTCTTGGACGAGGTCGGAAAAGCTGACTGCCCAAGGATACATGAAGACGACCTCAATATCGAAGATAACGAAAAGCATCGCGACGAGGTAGAATTTTACGCTAAAACGAGGGGCTCCTTCTCCAATTGGAAGCATCCCGCATTCGTAGGGAGTTTCTTTGGTTTTGTTGTAGCTGCCCTTCTTACCAAGGAGAACACTAAGGCCAAGAGCCGCGCCTGCGAATCCAATCGCTGCGAGGGCCTGAAGAATAACGGGAAGGTAATCGTTCAACATTATTTAGGAGTGGGATTAGGCTAAATTTAAGCCCAAGTAATTGCTTTTCCTAGAAAAACAATTAACCGCGCCGTTACCGACGCGGTTAATTAAAGGATTCGGAGCTGGTAAAGCCAGCATCAATTGTTGCGAAATTCCCTTTGTTCAGTGAATTAACCCTCTTGCTGAGCAAGATTGTCGCTGTGCGCTTCCTGAATGCGCTCGAGTCCGCGATACTCCTTGCCGTCTTTCTCGGCAAGGCCACGAGTAACCAGATTTTGCAGTTTTTCATAAGCGCGAAGACGAAGCATTTCTTCTCCACCGCTTACTGCATTACGCTCTTTCAACCGCTCATAGACATCCTCGAAAAGTTCGTTGAATCCGAAAAGCTTTGGATCTGAACCCAGAACATTCACCAGTTCATCGGTGACATGATCGGGAAGTCGACGGGAGAAACGCGTCCGTTTAGTAGTTGCCATAACGTTGTGATAGTAGCAGAAGTTTACGGAAATAGCGACCAAAAAAGCCCCAAATAATGTGAAATCTAAATATTTAGTAAACAATTAAGTTAGGTTTTCTTAATGAAGTGTGTTTTACGGACCAAAAGTAAGGTGATTGTCCTTTGTGATATGGTCGGTTTTGGCTAGCTTTCGCGAGGTGATCGCACGTCTGAAAGGTGAAGTTTGGGAAGCTCTTCCTGGAAGAGTAGTGGTGGGAGCTGGTGGAGTAGGGTATCTTGTGCAATTACCTCTCTCAACTTATGATCAGATGAACCCACTCGAGGGGGACTTGATCGATCTGCGGATATACCAGCATGTCCGCGAAAATTCCCTGACTTTATATGGTTTCGCGCGGGATGAGGAAAAAGATGTCTTTATGCTCCTGATCGACCGTGTAAGCGGAATTGGGCCGGCGACAGCCTTGGCGGTTTTGGGGGGATTGCCAGTTGAAGGCTTCAAGCAGGCGGTGATTCAAGGAGATGCCGCGGGAATATCCGGGGTAAAAGGAATTGGCAAAAAGACCGCGGAGAGAATTATTTTGGAATTGAAGGATAAGGTTGGGGTTGTCGAAACTTGGGATTCAGATCCGAACCGGACGGATTCGGCTCGAGATGCGGAAATGGGATTGATGGCACTTGGCTTTAAACAAGCGGAGGCTCGAAGAGCGGTTGATCGCGTTTTAAAGGAACAGCCTGGAGCCGATAGCGCCGAGCTTATCCGCCTTGGTCTTAGAGGTTAGGTAACCAGGGCAAGTGCGTTGGTTCTGGTGGATCCTAAAGTTTCCGGGCAGTCGTAGTTTTCAAATCTTTAGATAGTCTATCCGGGACAAAGGGTTCCATCTAGGTGGTGATCATAGCATTTCAGAAATTTAAATGGGTTTCCATGATTTCGGATATTGAAAAAGCGTGAGTATTACAATTTTGCGCAACCGATTCCCTCTGCGCATACCGGAAGAATCCGATGAAAGTATCAACTTCAGAATCCGTTTCTAAGTCACTTGCTCCATCCCCAACCATAACGAATCTGCTTCGCCCAATTTTTGCACGGATTGATCTAATGATTTCAGGTTTTCCTCCGGATCTCGTTGTGGGGTATTTTTCGTCAAATCCAAGATATTGTCCTTCGGCATCAAATTGTAAGGGCACCGCCTCAACTCTTGCGATGCCAAGTTCTTGAGCAAGGGGAGCAATACAAGGTTCAAATCCACCAGAGATAATGATACACTCCCATTCTTGGTCTTGCAGTTTTTTAATGGTCTCTTTTGCGGTTGGCTCGATTGTATTCAGATACATCGCGCCAACTTCTTTACACTGAGCATAGGTCGGCCGGATGAGATCAAGACGTCGAGTGAAAACTTCCTCGACAGGTATTTTGCCATCCATCGCAAGGTTTGTTAGGTTCTCTACTTCCTGAAAGATTTGGTCTCCCGCGATGCGGGCTAACTCATCGACCCCTTCGATGGATGACAGGGTTGAGTCGCAGTCAAAGGCGATAATTTTTTTCATGATGGGTTAGGAGATTTGAACAACTGTGCCTATCGGAGTGAGTTCGAAGAGTTCCAGCATCTCTTTGTTTGCCAGCCGAATACAACCATGAGATGCGGGCTTCCCGATTAGGTCTTCGGCATGGGTTCCGTGGAAGTAGATGTAGCGGAGGTAGGTATTGCCGTTTTCGGGGTCAAGCCCGTGGAGCCAGAGGATTCGGGTGAGGATAGCGTCGTCTGATTTCTCTCCCTGCCAGATTTTTCGCGGGAGGCGTCCTTTGAATGAGGTGTAGAGCGGAGCTCCTTCGCCGATGCGTTCTCGAATTACAAATTTTCCGGTGGGTGTTTGGTAAGACCCCTCTTCAAATCCCTCGCCATTAGTAGCAGTTGAAGCGAAGGCTTCAAAAATCATTTTCCCTTCTTTGAATAGAGTGACTTGTTGTCGATCGAGAGAAACTTTGATACAGCAACGTTTGTCTGGCCAATTCATGCGGGATGATGAAGATCAAAGGAGTTGTGGCTCGGCAGGACGTGATTCATCAGAATCAGGCGCCTCAAGGTTCCGGTTTGGTTCTTGGGGCTTCATGCCAAGGCGGTTTATGAGTGCGAGGTCCTTTTCAATTGCGGGATTCTTGGCGGTGAGGAGCTTGTCCCCATAGAAAATAGAGTTGGCTCCGGCAAAGAAGCAAAGAGCTTGTGCTTCTTCAGACAGTTGGGTTCGACCAGCTGAAAGACGGACTTTTGCTTTGGGCACCGAAAGTCTGGCTAAGGCTATGATGCGAACGAGTTCGAAGACGTCGACTCCTTGTTTCTCGGCCAGTGGAGTGCCGGGCATAGGCATGAGAGAGTTAATTGGAACGGACTCGGGTTGTGGGTTGAAGCCGGAGATGACTTCTAGCATCTTGAGGCGGTCTTTAGTGGTCTCGCCAAGTCCAAGAATACCACCACAGCAAATAGACATTCCCGCATCCTGTGCGTGACGAATTGTGTTGAGGCGATCTTGGAAAGTGTGCGTGGTGACAATGTTGGGATAGTGCTCTGGAGAGGTGTCAATGTTGTGGTTGTAGGCAGTTACTCCGGCATCCTTGAGCTTTCCTGCTTCGGAAGGTCCTAGCTCACCCAGAGTCACACAGACTTCCATTCCGAGTTCGGAAACATCACGAATGATGTCGAGAACTTGTTCAAATCGCTGGGTCCCTTCACGAACACCGCGCCAGGCAGCTCCCATGCAGAAACGGGTCGAGCCGCTTTCGCGAGCTGCCTCGGCTCGCTTTATGATATCGCACTTCTCCATGAGGCGTTCGGCATCGACTCCGCTTTTGTAGCGGGCGGACTGAGCGCAGTAGGAGCAATCTTCGGAACAGCCCCCGGTCTTGATGGAGAGGAGTGTGCAGAGCTGGACTTCGGCGGCCGGCCAGTTTTCCTCGTGGGTCTGGCGGGAACGCTGGATCAGGTCGAAAAGCGGGAGCTGATAGAGGATGTTGAGTTCTTCAAAGGTCATAAAATTGATGGTGAGGAGTTACCGAATCCACTCGCCAGAAATGGTGGGCATTTTACCGAGGGAGAGCGCGGCATAGTCTGTTTTTCCCTTGGCACCAACAAGAGGGAAACCCATGCTGCTTTTCCAGACTGCAGACATGCTTTCACCTGTATGGCAACCCCAGCTTTGGCAAAAGGCATTCTTCGTGAAGACGCGGCGGCTAATCTTTTCGAGGTCCCTTTCGTGAATCCAGGCCTGGCTGACTGCCATTACATCACTCCCGTAGTCGAGCATGAAACAGTGGCGGTTGGAGTGGCCGAAAAAATCGAAAGTGACGATATCTCGCTGGAGGTTGATTGTCGAAATCGCCTGATCACCAGTATTGATCCAAACAAGTTCAGCTCTTCTTTTAACGGCCTGTTCTACGATCCATGAGCTATACGGCTTTTCGTCGTCACGTCCTCGGGTCAGGTAGCCGTTTTTGTAGACGATCCAAGTGATCTTAGAATCGGAGCCATAGGATTTTCGTATTTCATCCATCCGCATTGTCGAGGCTCGAATGAAATTTGCCCACCAGCTATCATGGCGATCCTGTTCGATGCGAAGATTTTCCCACTTTCGTGAGGCTGGTCCGCCACAAAGAATTACATGCTGACTTCCAAAAAGGGGCAGTCCTAGAATGAGTAAAAGTGAAAGCGCCCAAGGCTTCATGGCCTGAGTATGTCTTTGTATTGAGGTGGCTTCAAGGCTAGAGGCGACAAGTTCAGTGAGAAGGAGTGATTGACGTATTTCAATCGATTTTAGCGGAGATGTTTGGTGACTGGTAGGATCTTGGCCGTTTAAATGAGATGGTCGATGAGGTCAAAAGAGTCTCAAGATTTGTGTGCGAGGGGCTACCTAATGTCCCATGGCATCGCAGAACGTGCTAAGAGCTAATTCGAGCCTTTTAAATTGCGTGCCAAAGTTTATGCGAACGCAGCGGTCTCTACCAAAGAACTTGCCGTCGGAAAGAAAGAGTCCGGCGTCTTCTGCTGCTTGGACCGGGTTCTCTATTTGGAGAGACTTACAGTCAATCCAAGCCAAATAGGTTGCTTCGATATCAGGAACCTTAGCATCTGGGAGTTTCAGACGAATGGTCGAAGTGAGAAGGTCTCGATTTTCACGAAGGTAAGCGAGAAGGTCTTGTCGCCAGGCCTCGCCGTGTTTGTAGGCTGCTTCAGCCGCATAATAAGCGATACAATTGATTTCGGGAAGAGTGTGGCCGCGAACTGCGGTGAAGCGGCGACGAATGGAGTCATTTGGAATGATTGCAAAGGCGTAGCCGAGGCCAGCAATATTATAGGTTTTACTCGGAGCTAAGAGGGTGATGGTTCGATCGCGTAGTGTTTCTGGCAGATTAAGAGCAGAGAAATGAGGAGTTCTTTTTTCGTCAAGAATGAGGTCGCAGTGGATTTCGTCGGATAACAGGATCAGGTCATGCTTCTCACAGAAGCTGGCGAGTTGAGTAATCTCTTCCTCCTTGAAAACCCGGCCCATTGGGTTCTGGGGATTACTGAGAAGAAAGATTTTGGTATCGGAAGTGACTTTGTCCTCGAGAGCTTGCCAATCAAAGGTCCATTGTCCGTTAACTTTAATATGATCGACGCTGAGGAGTTCCATAGAGGCATCATGATGGATGCCGAGGAAGGGAGGGTAGATGGGAGTGCAGGTCAGGACTTTCTCTCCGGTTTTCCCGAAAGCTCGGGCGGCGAGTGAGAGGGCAGGAACGAGGCCGCCGAGGTGGATGATTTCTTCTTCGGGGCAGGCGTAGCCGATTCGTTCTTGGAGATAGCCTTGGAGGGTTTCGACTAGGGAAGTTTGAGGAATAGCATAACCAAAGACTCCGTGGTCGAGGCGTCTGCGAATCGTTTCGATGACTTCAGGTGGAGAGGTGAAATCCATGTCAGCGACCCAGAAAGGATCGAGATCGCTACGGCGGTCCCATTTAAGAGAGCCCGTTCCGCGTCGGATGATTGGAGTATCGAAATTCGTCATGAGGGGATCATGGAGGAGTTGTGGAAGGGGCCAATCACGAAAGGAGCGAAAATCACAAATCTTGGGTGATGGGGTAATTTAGCCCTCGCTTCTGTGATCACTTTCCTACGCTGGTATGATAAGTCCTACGTTTCAGGTGACGCAAAAATTTTCCAGTGAATGCGATAAGCATCTGAGGTCATTTTTATTCGGGACCCAAATTGGGAAGGCTCACTTTCGCTAAGGCTTCTTCGATCTTGGGGTTGACCCCGTGTTTGAGCGCTTGGGTCGCCATTTTGAGGGCGTTTTTGACGGCTAGAGTTGAGGATCCACCGTGGGCGATGATGACTACGCCGTTGACGCCTAGGAGAGGGCTTCCACCATAAGATTCGTAATTGGTGCGATCCTTGACGGCCTGGAAGGCGCCTTTGCCGAGAAGCGCTCCGGTGATGCGAACAGGATTCTTTTTGAACTCCTCTTTCATCCATTTGGACATGGCCTTTGCGGTGGCTTCGCAGCTTTTTAGAACGATGTTGCCGGTGAAACCGTCGCAGAGGCAGACGTCGAGTTTTGTTTGGAAAAGGTCGTGGCCTTCAACGTTACCACAAAGGGTAAAGGGGGCATTGCCTTGCTCGACTAGATTCTTGAGGAGAATCATTGTTTCTTTGGTGAAGGCGGTTCCTTTTTCTTCTTCTTCACCGTTGGACATAATGCCCACTTGGGGATCGTCGACCTTAAGAACTTCGCGAGCGTAAACGCTACCCATGATGGCATAGCCGAGAAGGTGGCTTGGTTTAGCTTCGGGATTGGCTCCGGCATCCAGAAGATTACAGACTCCAAATTCATTGGGCATGGGCGAGGCAATGCCGGCTCGTTGGACTCCTTTTAGAAGGCGGAGCTTCACCGTGGCAGTGGCGACGGCTGCTCCAGTATTACCTGCCGAGACGAGGGCTTGAGCCTCGTCTTTTTTTACGAGATCAGCTGCGATGGCAATCGACGAATTTTTCTTCTGCCTAAGAGCCTTGGCTCCAGACTCTTCCATCCCAACAACCTCTGGGGCATCAATGAAGATGGCACGCGGGTCGGTCAAGCCGCTCTCAGCGGCGGCCTTCTTTAGCTGGTCGGCTGGACCGGTGAGGAAAATGGATTCGATCTCAGAGTTTTCAGCGAGGATATCGCGCGCTCCTTTGAGGTTGACTCCTGGGGCGTGGTCGCCGCCCATGGCATCGAGTGCAATCTTCATCACGGTAAAAAAGCGCGGAGGGTGCCCCCGCGCTCTGTAAAGTTTTGTAATTTTGTTTGGATGACTTGATCTAGACTTGATCGATGTCGGTTACCACCTGGCGATCGCGGTAGGTTCCGCAAGCTGGGCAGGCAATATGCCCGGGAATGCTTGTGCCACACTCAGGACAGGTCTTGAGAAGGGGCTTACGCCAACGGTTGGCCCCACGACGGAGCTTCTGTTTGTGCTTGGAGGTGCGACGTTTTGGTGAGGCCATGAATCTGGTGGATAAGAAGGTTAATCTTGAGAGTCGAATGCGTCCAGAGCGCCCCATGGGTTGGGCTTTTCCGGCGCGGGGGCGGGTTCTACTCCATCATCGGTCGGTTTGTCTACTGCTAAATACTTCGGATCTATTTCACAATTTTCTGGGCTGTCACCATTCTCACAGCGCGGGTTAGTGGGGAGTTCGAGAAGGATTTCCTCCCGGATTTGGGGGGCAGGGTCGATGACTCCCTCGTTTCCAAGCTCAATACTGAGAGCAACGGATGGCATTGCGATGGTTTGCTTGAAGGGATGAAGGCTACGCATACAGGTGAGCTCGAATGTGGCTTGGAGGCTACCAGTTAAAAGGAGCTCGGAGTCAAAGCGCTGAGTGAAAAGAGAGTATTTTAGTGAGCTGACGCTTATAATGTCACTTTCTTGAAGGTCAAAGATTTCGGGGGGAAGCTTGCCCTCAAAGTGCTGGCCTTCGACGGGTAAGTTAGCGAGATCGATTTTCATGGGTAGAATTGTAGATTGAAATGAGGGCTTTGTATCGCAAAAATACGTCTGTGGAGAAAATTCCGACTGAAGTCCTTTTAGGTGCCTATATGGAGGGGGTTTTTCCGATGTCGGAAGATGGTGACATTTATTGGTTTCACCCGAAGGAGCGGGGAATTATTCCACTTGATGACCGATTTCATATTTCGAGCGGTTTGAGACGTTCGATAAGAAAGCGACCTTTTGAGGTGCGATTTGACACTTCGTTTCAGGAGGTGATGGAGGGATGTCGTGACCGAGAGGAGACTTGGATTGACCCGGTAATCATGGAGAGCTATTGCGAGCTCTTCAAACAAGGATTTGCCCATTCGGTGGAGTGCTGGGATGAAGCGGGTTTACAAGGCGGGCTATACGGGGTGCGACTGGGAAGGGCTTTTTTTGGTGAGAGCATGTTTAGCCGTAAGACTGATGCGAGTAAAATCGCTCTGGTGAACCTAGTTGAATGGCTTCGCGAAGAGAGAGTTATTTTACTAGATACCCAGTGGATGACCGATCATCTGAGGACTTTCGGGGGATACGAAGTTTCACAGGCCGAGTATCGTCAGATGCTCGCGGAAGCGGTGGAGATTTAAAACTTCGCGCTTTAGGGCAGAGTTCGCGCAAGAAGACGGGGCCGCTAAACTGGGACATCAGGAGTGATATCGATTCGGCTTGCTCGCTGACATTGGTCCAAGTTTTAAGGTCAGTTGATTGTTGGATGATTCCCTGATGTGATGATATGCGAAAATACGGCCCTTCCATATTGAAATCTCTGGTTCTCTTGGAGTGAGGTTCTCGTTTTGTGGAATGATGCGTAGCCCTTCGTCTTTTTCGTATCCTATTTGCACCCAGCCTGCTTCTCCGATGAGTCCCCAAGGAACTTTTACGTCCGCCAAGTATACTTCGTGGTCTTGCGGGATCCCATAGGATTCTTGTGCAAATGGATTACTAGCTTTCTCTAAATCAAACTCGTAATATCGAGCTAGTGCTAGTGCTAATGATGAGAGCAAGACTGATAAAAGTATAAGTCTCTTCATCGCTCAAAATTCAATTAGAGAAGGGAAAAGACATTATTAATTTCTACCACAAGCAGAGTGATTCGATGTGGTTGGCGGAGCCGTCGCGGAGCCAGGAGTCTAGTTGGGCGGGGTCTTTGAGTTGCTGACCACGGGATCTCGGCACAACGATGAATTTCGAATCGATGTCGGAGAGGGAGGTAAGGTCACCCCAGAGTTTTTCGAATTGTGTGACGGGGAAAATGTCTTCCTGGCCGTGGCCCCAGCGCTTTTTCACTTCTTTAAGCGTAACGTAAGTGGGAAGAGTTGAGGCGACTTTTCGGATGCCAGCGAGGATCTTCTTTTCGTCACGAGCAAGAATATCGTCTCGAGTAAGGCCGAAGAGCCCAAGAAGTTTGTCGATGTCAATCCAGGTTGTCATCGAGTTGTAATAAGAGAGTGTGAACTCGTCTTCCTCGCGCGGCATCGCGAGGCCTTCAAGGAGTCTTGGGCGGCCTCCGATTGAAGCAAGGCCACCGCCTCTGTCTTCGAGTCGGCGGGTGATGACTTCGAAAGTGAGTCCAGTTTTACTCGCCAAGTGGTGGCCAAGAAGGGCGGGGTCAACATCGGCTCCAAGAGTGTCGATGTTGTGCAACATGAGTGTCTTGAGTTGTGGCCGGTCGATTAAGAGATCGGCGAGAGTCCCATTGAGAAGGAGGTTGGGAACCTCATAAAAGTGACCGACAGGATGGAGGCACTGTAGCGGGAGGTTGTCGGTGTAATCAGTCGCTTCTCCGGTCGATTGGGCCCATTTGAGCAAGGCTGATCTGACTGAGTCACGCATTTTTTGCTGCTGCTCATCGAGGACCTGCTGGGGCATTTCCTCCCAGGCAAAGCGTAGGTCACTCACAGTTGGAATCATGCGAAGGCCCACTGATCGACCTTGGGACAAGCGGAGTGGGCCGGGATAGTTGTAATCCTGAACGGTATCCAGAAACTGACGTGTGGGATGGTGGGTCAGGTAGGATGTTGTGAAAACATGGGGGATGGTCGAGCCTGCTTCGTGGCCACGTTTGCGGGACTTGCCTAGGTGGGTTTCGATAAAGGTGCGATGGCGTTCGCCAAGACGAACGAAGGGGTGGAGCGCCTTGCAAACTCCCGCGCCTTGGGTCCAGCGGGAACCAGCTCCAGCGGCAAGGGTGATGACGGCGACCTCTCCGTTAGCAAGCGATCGTTCACCAACCACAAGATCTTTCTTAGAATCTAATTTTGTGAAATCAGTGATGTCTGTAGGTGAGACATCCTCGATAAGAGTGGTCGGAGGTAAGCGGTTTTGGGCAAGCCCGATTCTACCTTCGAAAAGGTCTTTGCGAATGCCTTCGTGCTGTCGTTGATCAAATCCGTTTTCAGCAAGGAGCTTGGAAAGTGAGTTGTCACCGTTCGCTTCGTTGTCGGCATTCGGAATGAGTGTTTCGAAGAGGGACTCGACAGAAGAAGAAAATGTGGAATTTGTCCGGCAGGCTCGAGCGAATTGATCGAGTTCAGCGCGACTTGTCGGTGAGAGTTTCTCGGGAGGAGTCCGTAGCGTATCGGCAAGAGCGAGGTGATAGTAGGGGGGCGGGAGTAGAGCGTCGTCTCCACGATGGATCTGACCAAAGGTCCCATGGGGGTTAATCGCGAAGTCGTAAACGACGGGATCCATGGCGAAGGGGAGGGCGTTTTCGAGCTCCCGCTTGGTTTGAATCATCATGTCGTGAATGATATTGAGGGCTTCCTGCTTACGTGATGGTTCGACAATGAAGCCCATACCGCCGCCGGACATGCCGCCAAGCATCCAAAAGCCCCAGAAGTCTTCCCCAAATTTCTTGGAGACGCGATCGATGAGAGTTTCGGTAAAGTGATTGGTAGCCCAAGGAATAATCGTTTGGAGTGGTCCCCGAAAGTTCTCGGTAGTGAGACGTCCAAGTTCTCGGATATTGCCGCTAGCGAGGGCCGTTACAATTTGATCGAGGAGGTCGAGAGCCTCTTGGCGTGCCCTCCATTCCTCGGAAGATCGGAGAAGATATTTTTCGGTGACCATCTCGAGGATGGGACCGACGTTTTGAGCCATGCCCCCGTGAACGAGAATTAAGGAATCGGTGAGGGCCTGCCGGGCGGAATTCGGGATTTCCTTGTGATTAAATACTTTGTGTTTGGGCATGAGGCGGCCCCGGGAAATTCCTTGTTCCGGATCGGCATCGCCGGCAAGTTCCCCTTCAATCAGTTTGATTCCTGGCCAGACGCCGCCGGAGTCTTGCCAACCACCGCCGGAGCCACCGATCCATTCGCCTAGGATGGCACGGGCAAGGACAAGACGTCTTTCGTTTTCGGTGAGTTCGCCGGTGAGTGACTGGGTTTGTCCAGTGGCACGCATACAGGAACTGATGAGGGCGGCGAGGAGGTTTGTCGAAACGGCCAAGCGGGAGCCTTTCGGGATGTCATTAACCGAGGAGATGATTTCAATTCCGCGATTGGGTCCTACCAGTCTATTGAGAAGCTCGGCGAGGGATTTCCCGGATCCTTCAATGCCCGGCGGGATGATGCCAGATGCAATGATGGCCGCTTTGAGAAGTCCGAGGTAGTCTTTCGCAAAGTCGAAGACATCGGCTAGGGAGGTGATGGTGGCAGTGGCTTTGAGGTCAATAGACGTGAGCTTGAGGACCGGTTCATCGATAATACGAAAGTAAGCCTCGACCGGAGGTTTGGGCTCGGCGTCGCGCCCATGAACAGCGAGATCCACTGAGACGTTGACGACACGGGCTCCTTGGGGGAAGTCCATGCCTAGGAAAAAAATGTCCGACCAAGCCGAGTGGGTCAAATCCATGCGAACAGGAGTGCGTTCGCAGAGAATGGGAAAGCGATGTTCGTCCTGCTCGAGGAGTTCATGACGGATACGGAGTGGGTGATCAGCTGGGTGTCCCATGCGAAACATCCACTGGTTTCCGCGGACCGTCCGGACTGATTTCCGGACTTGATCGGCCAGAGTTTGAAAGGCGAGTTGATGATAAGCTGATGCGAGAGCGGAGCAAATGCCATCGGATGGGCCTTCTTGGTCTTGGACTCTAAGAAAGACTTCTATGGCTTCCTCAAAGTGGCGCCCAAGAAGGTTCTCGTAACCATCGAAAGGGATGGATCCGGTATCTGAAGTGGGGAGTTTTTCGGGGAGGTGAAACCGATGAATGGCTTGCAGAAAAAAGATGGCACGAACGCGATGATAGAGATTTTCTGATGTGCGGCGGAAGGCATCTAGTGTGGAGCATTCTTGCAAGAGACCCTTAGCATCGAGGGAAACACAAGCTTCCGCTAATGAGCGATCGCGTGTCGCGGGGTCCTCTGCGGTGATGAGTGAGACTAACATCGGAAAATATGAGAAGATTAATTCCGGGTAGCAGCAATTAGTTCGATCATGTAACCCATTACTTCGTCGCGCCCTTCACCTGAGAGGGCCATTCCGAGTTGAGCTCGAAGGAGTCCATATGATTCTTCGATATTGAAGCGAAGGCCCTCAATTTCGCTCGCTAGATATTTTTCACTTTTAGCTGCAGCAGCAAGACTAGGTGTAAGGGGAAGATCTTCTTTTTCGGTGAATGCTTGATCAAGATATTCCATTACTGGTGCGGTTAGAACGTGGATCCCAAAGAAGCAAAGATAGCTGCCTGATCGTAAGCCCGGAACGATAAGCTCTTGCTCGGCGATGGTGGGAGTCGGCTTCTCAATGACATGGGAAACTTCATAGAGTCCCTGAATTCCTCCAACCGGAGAACCTGCCACCGTCCCATAAAATGGAAGCTTACTTTCGTGGGTTGGTTGTACTGCAGAAACTGGCCCGTTTGCTTGGGATGCAAAATTCAGGAGCTGGCGGACGCACGATTCTTTGGCAAGAGAAAGGTAGAGATGGTCCCCCATCATCACGAGAAATGGGTCGTTTCCAGTAAAATCCCGGGCGCAAAGAATGGCGTGTCCATATCCCCGTGGAGTCGCTTGTTCTATGAAGACGACTTTATCAAGATGGTTTGAGACTGCGGAGGAGAAAGCCTTCTCTGTTCCTGGTGCGATGACGATAGCGGCGGATTCGATCCCACTGGAGAAGATTTCGTCGAGAATGAAAGCGACGACCGTTTTAGTCTTTCCATTAGGGCTGATGAGGGTCTGCAGAGGTAAGTGCTGCTGTGTGGGGCCGGCTGCCGTAATAACCGCTTTCTTGATCTTCATGAGTTTTAAAGAGAATGGGCAAAGAACCCTTGAATGACAAGGCGCAAGGAAGGTGGGTGCTTCTCGAGGCAGAACTGTGAAAACCGGGGAACTCTTGACAGAAAGCCGTGTCTGCGGCACCAAAAACCCCGCTAACTATGAGTAAACTCACCATTCGTGATATCGACGTCGCCGGTCAGGAAGTCTTGATGCGTGCCGATTTTAATGTTCCCACCAATGATACCTTCGAAATCACGGATGACACCCGTATTCAGGCGGCTCTTCCGACTATCAAACAGCTTGTTTCTAACGGAGCTCGTCTGGTCCTTTGTTCTCACATGGGGCGGCCGACTGAAGCTAGGGAGAAGAAGTATTCGTTAGACCCAGTCGCGGCCCGACTTTGTGAGTTGTTGGAGCAGGATGTTACTTTTGCGGATGATTGTATCGGAGATGACACTTTAGCTCTTCGCTCGCAACTGAAGGATGGAGAGATTCTCCTTTTGGAAAATACTCGTTACTACAGCGAGGAGAAGAAAAACGATGCTGAATTCGCCAAGTCTCTCGCCGGTAATGCAGAGATTTTTGTGAATGATGCTTTTGGAACCGCTCATCGAGGCCACGCTTCCACCGAGGGGGTCACGTATCACATTTCTAAAAGTGCTATGGGGTTACTCATCGAGCGTGAGCTTGAGTATCTTGAAGGTAAACTCGCTAACGCCGAAAGCCCATTTGTCGTGATAATGGGGGGTGCGAAAGTGAGTGATAAGATTGAAGTTATTTCCGCGCTTCTTGAAAAAGCTGATACGATCCTGATTGGTGGAGCTATGGCCTACACTTTCCGAAAGGCGCAGGGTTACGAAGTTGGAATGAGCTTGGTCGAAAATGACAAGCAGGAGTTGGCTCTTGAGATCCTGAAAAAAGCCGAGGATAAAGGAGTGAAATTTCTTCTCCCAGCAGATACGCGTATCACTAAAGAGTTCAAGGAGGGCGCTGCGACTTGGAATACTGAAGTTTATGGGAAAGGTGGGGCAATTCCGGCCGACAAGGAAGGCATCGATATCGGCGATGTCGCGATTGCCGAATTTAAGAAGGTCTTGCTGACGGCGAAGACGGTTTTGTGGAACGGGCCAATGGGCGTTTTTGAAAAGGACTGTTTCGCAAAAGGGACAAGAGAGATTGCCGAGGCTGTTGTGGAAAGCGGAGCTCTTAGCATCGTTGGAGGGGGTGATTCTGTGACTGCCGCGGTGAAGTTCGGAGTTGCGGATAAGATGAGTTTTATTTCTACCGGTGGTGGAGCAAGTCTTGAACTCCTGGAAGGAAAGACCCTCCCTGGAGTGGCTGCCTTGACTGACGCGTAATTCCCCTTGTAGCTCCGCAGCTTCGCACGATTTTTTTGGGCGGGCTTTGTAAGATTTCAAGGTCCAGTCCATGGGGTAAAGACCATGAGATCTCAAAATCCTTAAGCGCGAGCTTGGCATAAATGAACTTTCAGTATATACTGAAAAGGGATGGTGGATGAAAAAGTCAGGCTAGAAGAGGCACGCGATGAGTTCGTGACTCAATGGGGAATAATGGGGGCGCAGTGGGGCATCAACCGAACGATGGCTCAAATTCACGCACTATTGATGACTGCTTCAAACGTAATGAGCACTGACGAGGTTATGGAAACCTTGGAAATTAGTAGAGGAAACGCTCATACAAATTTAAAAGATCTCGTCAGCTGGGGGCTGATCAGGATTGTTACTAAGAAGGGTGAACGAAAAGAGTTCTTCGAAGCGGAGAAAGATGTTTGGGAGATCTTTAGGCGGGTTGCGCGAGAGCGGAAGCGGCGAGAGATTGAGCCGGCCCTCGAAACTTTACGAAACTGCAAGGCTGCTTCTGAAGATATGAAATCGCAAGAGGGGAGAGCTTTTCATGATCAGATGGATCAGCTCGAAGATTTCGTGAGCTTTGCTTCTCGAATGGGTGATCGCGTTGCTTCGATGCAACATGGCAAGGCGATCAAGCTGGCGATGAAGTTTTTCAGCTAGAAGCCCCGTGATCCTAATTTTAGAAACTTAAGTTCGCCGAGTTAAATTTTCATTAAATACTGAAAGAATAATAAATTAAAAAATGAATTACCAAATCCCAATGAGATCCATCAAGCTGTCTTACGAAGATCGTTACGGAATGTGGTGCTCCTCTCAGGTGATAGGAAATTGTAAAACGATGGCCAAGCTCATGTATAGAAGACCATGTCTGCCTGGTGCTGAGAGACCTCACCAAATGGATAAATGTCTTCCCTAACCGTAAACGTTTAGATTTTAAAAAGATGATTGATTGGATTAGAAAGCTCTTTCGGAGAAAAGAAGATAGACATCGAATTAGGCCCCGGCGCCTGTCGAGGCTTCTGGAATTCTAGAGCCATGGTGGGGATCCTTGGATGACTCTAGTTCTTCCTCTGGTGCGCTTCTCTTTTTTCTGAATTTTAGACCGGTGGCTCTACGAGATTTTTTTAAAATTTCGTTTCTTTGACTTTAGACTTCTGAAATTTACATGAAAATTGACACGTCATGTAATTTTCGTTTGTTAGAGCGAGATTCGTGGCGATGATAAAGCTCATGGCGATCGAGATTGAATATTGCGAACAATGAAATTACCGTCCGGAGGCTGATCGTGTATCGGCTGAGATTGAGAAAGCTACTGGTCAAAATGTGGTTTTAATGGGTGGAAGTGGCGGAATTTTTGAGATTCGCCAAGATAGCAACGTGATTTGGAAGAAGGAGAGAAGCGGA
Organism: Akkermansiaceae bacterium UBA5688; assembly: GCA_002420315.1. Classification (GTDB taxonomy): domain Bacteria; phylum Verrucomicrobiota; class Verrucomicrobiia; order Verrucomicrobiales; family Akkermansiaceae; genus SW10. The sequence continues at coordinate 23,647 of DIHU01000188.1, read as the reverse complement.
CATTTTCCACTTCCTGGAGAGGCAAGTGCTCTTTTCTAAATCACCCCTTTTTCTTGGGTTTGATCTGCAGTCAGATAGGCTAAAAGTTACACCTTACTCATGTTTCTTAGATTCTCCTTCGTCTCTGTGCTAGTCCTCTCGATTGTGGAGGCCAATGCCGAATTAGATTTCAACCGGGATGTTCGTCCGATTCTTTCTACGAATTGTTTCTCTTGCCACGGTCCAGATCAAGAGGCCCGTAAGGGGAAGTTGCGCTTGGACACCGCAGATGGGGCAAAGAAGGCACTCAAGCCGGTGGATGATCCGGAGTTGATTTACCGGATTGAGACTAATGACGAAGATGATTTGATGCCGCCGCCGGATTCGGGCCATCAATTAACAGGGTCGCAAAAAGAAGTTTTAAAAAGGTGGGTGGCGGCTGGTGCTCCGTATGACAAGCACTGGTCGTTCCAAATACCGAGAAAAAAAATAGTAACTGGGGGAACAAACGCGATCGATCATTTTGTTGCCAAAGGGCTGAAGGAAGTGGGACTTGAAATGTCGGAGCCGGCAGACCGGGATACTTTGATTCGGAGGCTAACGCTTGATTTAACAGGACTTCCTCCCACCTTGGCCGAGGCAGAACAGTTTCAGAAATCAGGTGATGTTAAAAAGCTTGTTGATGAGATTTTGGCCTCTGAGGCTTTCGGGGAACATTGGGCTCGAATGTGGCTTGATTTGGCGCGTTATGCCGACACCAAGGGATATGAAAAGGATCGGGGTCGTAACATCTGGCGTTATCGGGATTGGGTTATCGATGCTCTGAATGCTGACATGCCTTTCGACCAATTCACAACGGAGCAATTGGCAGGTGATCTTTTGCCTAATGCAAACGTTGATGAAATTCTGGCGACCGCTTTTCATCGAAATACTATGGAGAATGATGAGGGCGGGACCGATGACGAAGAGTTCCGGGTGGCAGCAGTGAAGGATCGAGTTGATACCACAATGCAAATTTGGATGGGGCTCACGATGGGGTGTGCGAAATGTCATACTCACAAGTATGATCCAATCAGTATTGAAGACTACTATTCCTTTTACGCCTTTTTTAACCAGACCGAAGATGCCGATCGGGGTACGCCGGTGATGGCTACTCCGACTAGGAGCCAACGCGAGGAGATCAGAGATCTGGAGATGGAAATTAAAGATCTAGACCAAGAGCTAAAAGCTAGGCCTGAAGAATTTCAGTCTGCGTTTTTGAAGTGGAAAACGAAGATTGGTGAAGGTGCACTTTGGCGTTCACTCAGTCTGCGGGGTCAGGAAACGAAGGGAACAGAGTTATTACAGAGTGCTGATGGCGCTCTGACCGCAAAGGGAGAACTTCCCGAAAAAGATACCTGGATTTTAACATTCGATCTTCCCGCCGGCCAGCCACTCACGGCTCTGCGTCTTGACGCTTTGACCAAGAAGGCTGGAGGCAAGTGGAAGGACAAGAACGTGGCGTTGCGGGAGTTGACGGCTGAGCTTTTTGTTGACGGTGAGAAATCACGAAAGCTTCGATTAACCAATCCTCGTGCGGATTTTTCGCAAAAAGGGTGGGAAGTAGCGAAGGCGATTGATGGGAGCACGAAGGCTGGATGGGCTTTTTCTCCGATGGCAGCCGCACCGCACGTTGCGGTTTTTGATTTTGATCAGCCGGTTACGGGTGGTCAGCTCCGGCTAACGCTCGAGCAAGAATATGGACAGGGGCTGATTTTTGAAAATTTCAAAGTATCAGTGAGCAATCTTCCCCCTAGTTGGCTGGAAGCAGAGGTTGATGCTAAGGGTGGATTAGAGTCGGTTTTTGTGACTCATGTCTATGGGCCGACACGGGAGATGAGTGTTCGTTTAGAGGCAGCGCGAACGAACCTCGAACAAGTGAGACGAGCGATACCTCAAACTCCGATCATGCGGGAGTTGTCTGTAAATCGTCGTCGAGTGACCAAGGTGCATCGAAGGGGTAATTTTCTCGATCGAGGTGAGATGGTTTCTCAACGGTTACCTGAAATGTTTGGTTCTTTGCCCGAGGGTTTTCCAGATAATCGGCTCGGGGTTGCCCGTTGGTTGACGGATCCCGAGAATCCGTTGACTGCTCGGGTGATGGTGAATCGAATTTGGGCACGGCTTTTTGGGAAGGGAATCGTTGAGACTGAAGAGGATTTTGGCATGCAGGGAGCTGTGCCGACATATCCCGATTTACTCGATTGGCTCGCGGTGGACTACCGAGAGAAAGGATGGTCATTGAAGGATCTTCTGAAGACGATCGTAATGTCGAAGACTTACCAACAGAGTGCTAAGGTGACGCCAGATCGCTTGGCGAAGGATCCACGCAATGCCCTGCTTTCTAGAGGAGCACGTTTTCGCCTTTCCGCTGAAATCATACGTGATCAGGCTCTCGCGACTTCTGGCCTTTTAACCCAAAAGCTTGGTGGACCATCAGTCATGCCACCTCAACCGCCCGGAGTATGGAAATCCACTTATAGTGGGGAGAAGTGGAAAGATGCTACGGGGCCTGATCGTTACCGGAGGGGGTTATACACTTACTTGAAACGGACGAGTCCTTATCCAGCGTTGACGACTTTTGATGCGGGTTCCGGCGAGGTTTGCCAAATCCGTAGGATTCGGACAAACACCCCGCTACAGGCCTTGATCACACTCAATGATACTACTTTTCTTGAGGCGGCTGGAGCTCTTTCAAAGAAGATGAGGAGTTTGGAGCATGGTTTTCGATTGGTTCTAGTTCGGTCTCCATTAAGAAAGGAACTAGTCCGCTTACAGGCGCTTTACTCCACAATGGAGAAGCACTATGAAAACAATCTGGAGGCAGCTGAAAACCTTCTGAAATCGGCAGGCCTCAATGAAGGCAATGCCGCAATGGTGACGGTTGCAAACGTTCTTCTCAATCTAGACGAGACTCTGACAAAACCATGAACGTTCAATACGAAAAAGTCCGTGCTCAGACCCGAAGGCATTTCTTTGGTCAGGCCGGTCTAGGATTTGGTGCTCTGGCGCTGAATCAATTGCTCGCGGAAGAAAAAGGTGGCGTTGGCAAAGGTGTCAAAATTCCAGCGAAAGCCAAGTCGATCATTTATCTGCACATGGCGGGGTCGCCATCACAGATCGATCTCTTCGAAAACAAACCCGCTTTAACAAAATTCCACGGTAAGGATTGTCCTGAAGAATATCTTGAAGGAAAGCGTTTCGCATTCATCAAGGGAACGCCTAAGATGATGGGGTCAGTTTTTGACTACCAGAAGCGTGGTGAGAGCGGTCAGTGGGTCAGTGATCTATTGCCGGGATTGAGTTCGGTGATCGATGACGTTTGCGTCATCCGCTCGATGAATACCGATCAGTTCAATCACTCGCCGGCGCAGTTGTTATTACAAACGGGGAATCCTTTGTTGGGCTACCCTTCAATGGGGTCGTGGGTAAACTATGGTCTGGGAAGTGAGAATAAGAATTTGCCGGGCTTTGTCGTCCTCGCCTCCGGCGGGAAAACTCCCAGTGCAGGCAAATCACTTTGGGGGTCCGGGTTTCTTCCGACTCTCTATCAAGGCGTCCAATGTCGAACAGATGGTGGAGATCCCATTCTCTACCTTTCTGATCCGAAAGGGATGAGCCGTGAGGCTCGGAGGAAAACTTTAGATGCTCTTAAAGATCTTAACGAATATCAAAACCAACACATTGGTGATCCCGAGACATTAACTCGGATTGCGCAATATGAGTTGTCTTATCGGATGCAGATGTCGGTTCCCGAAGTAATGGATATTGGAAAAGAACCGCAGCATGTTCTCGACCTTTATGGGGCCAAGCCGGGATTTGTCTCCAATGTGGAGACGGCTGCTGACCCGCGGAGGTTATACAAAGGAGATGACCCTACCTTTGCTAACAATTGTGTGTTGGCGCGGCGCCTCGTGGAGAATGGTGTTCGCTTTGTGCAGCTCTATGACTGGGGGTGGGATCACCACGGTTCATCGCCCGGAGAGTCGATTGATGAGACTCTCCCGATCAAATGCCAGCAGATTGATAAGGCTATTGCGGGTCTCATTAAGGATCTCAAACAGCGAGGTCTTTTTGATGAAACGCTTATTGTTTGGGGCGGAGAATTTGGCCGAACTCCTATGATGCAGAACAATGTTAACTCAGTTCTTAAGCCCGGCTATTACGGCCGTGATCACCATCCTCATGCATTCACGATGTGGATGGCCGGAGCGGGAATTAAGCCAGGAGCCTATGGGGAAACCGACGATATTGGGTACTACATTGGAGAGAATCCAGTCGGAATACGTGACCTGCAGGCGACTATTCTCCATCTACTTGGCCTTGATCCCCACCGCTTTCACTTTTCCTACCAAGGACTCAATCAGCGTCTGATTGGGCCGACAGATGATGGTCAGGTAATCAAAGGGATCTTAGCCTAGCGTAAGGCTTACCAAGTTTTTTGCATAGATGGCCAAGCGCATTCTATCATCAGTCTTTGGGCTCATCTTCGCGAGCTTTATTGATTTATAGAAGCGGAACAGTTTAGGCCAAAGAATCCATGCCCTACTTTTCCTGCTTCTTTTTTGAGTGTTCCTTATGAAGATTTTCGGCTGTGATAGAGTTATCCTTTAAGGTGACTGGAACCATTCCGTAATCTGGAACAATCAAAAGAAGTTTTATTTTGAGACATCGGGTTCTGAGTGGTGCAGTAATTTGAGAAAACCTGCGAGAAGAAGAGCTGGAAACTTTTTTACAAGCTTTCTATGGGAAAATTCACTTTGGAGGAAAAGGAAAGGTCTTGGAAACATTGAACGAGCGAATTCTCTTTATTCGTGACACAGGAGAAGCGAGACCTTCGTAACTGTAAAATATTCATGAAAGATTTTTCCACCCGCGCATCAGTTGTTTGTTTTCTTGTTTTAACATTTGCAGTCTTGTCGGTTTTGCATGCGGAGGACAACTGGCCGCAGTTCCGCGGTCCGACCGGACGCGGTCACTCGACTACGGAAGATATTCCGATGAAGTGGAGTGCGGACTCAGTGGTCTGGAAAACCAAGCTCAAGGGACAGGGGCAATCTTCACTGGTAAATTGGGGCGACCGACTTTTCCTTACCAGTGCTTCAGAAGATGGCAGGGAACGTTACGTGTTTTGCTTGGATCGGCAGAATGGGAAAATTATCTGGGAAAGAACGACTCTTTGTAAATCTCCGGAGCATCCGCACAAGATGAATAGTTATGCGACTCCCACCTGTGCCACGAACGGAAAGCGGGTGGTGGCTTTTTTTGGTCCGGCTGGCATTCACTGTTTTGATTTTGAGGGTGAAAAGAAATGGTCGCGTGAACTTGGGGCTTTTCCCGGTCCTTGGGGCGTGGCGGCGTCTCCCATCATTCTCGGCGACCTCGTGATTCAAAATTGTGATGCGGAGGGCGCTTCTTCACTCATCGCTCTCAGTCTTGAAGAGGGTGAACCCGTTTGGCAAACCAAACGAGAAGAGAAGCCGCGGGGGGGGTGGAGCACACCTATCGTGATCGAGAATGGCGACCGCAAGGAACTCGTTCTAAACGGCGAATTGGGCGTCCGGGGATACGATCCTAAGACGGGAAAGGAATTATGGTTCTGTAAATCCTTCAATGGACGGGGCTCGCCAGTTCCGGATTTTTTTAATGGTCTCCTCCATGTCGTGAGTGGAAAGCCAGGTGACACCTATGCCGTTAAGCCGGGCGGTAAGGGCGATGTCACCAAGTCGCACATGGTTTGGCACACCAAACGAAAAGGCGGACGGGATCTCCCTTCCCCAGCAGTCGTTGATGGTTACTTGCTTGTTGTTTCAATGTCAGGAAAGGCCAGTTGTTACGATACCAAAACCGGGAAGGTGTATTGGGAAGAAAAACTGGGAGTAAAGGGCGAGTTTGCCTCAGCTCCCTTGGTCGTGAAAGGGCATGTTCTTTTACAGAATGTTTACGGAGGTGGAGTTCTCGTGGTCAAACCTGGTAAGAAGCTGGAGATCGTCTCCAATAACTCGCTGGGCGCGGAGGTAAGCGAAATTTTCCGTTCAACTTTGGCCCCGGTCAAGGGGCAGGTTTTCGCGAGGTCGTTATCGACAGTTTATTGTATCGGGGAGTGATTGCGCATTGTCCTCGGATTGGGGGCTGGTTATCCCTGACGCGAAAGTGTTCATTACTCGAAATCATTTATGACTCGGATTTGGAATCTCTTTAAAGCAGCCCATTTAGTAGTATTGCTGTCGGCGGGTGGCGCACATGCGAAGCAGCCCAATGTTCTCTTCCTTGCGGTTGATGACATGAATGACTGGATCGGATCTCTAGGTGCGACTCCGCGGGCGATTACGCCGAATCTCGATAAGCTAGCGGCGCGGGGAGTTAATTTTTCGAATGCGCATACACCGGGAGTTTATTGTGCGCCGGCGCGGGCGGCCATATTTTCGGGTCAGTTTGCTTCGACGACAGGGTGTTACCGGTCGACGGATTACTTTACCGATCATCCGGAAATCGAGGGGCTGCCCCAGAGTTTCTCAAAAGCGGGATACACTACCTTTGGGGTCGGGAAACTTTATCATCATATGCCGGGCAGCATCGATGTGCGGGGGTGGGACGATTTTCATCTGCGGAAGCCATCGCAGCGCCAGGAGGGCTGGTCCCTTGATAATTGGACTGAAGAGACACCTTTTCCTGATTCTTTTCCCGCGAGCGTCTTCAACAAAGGAAAAGAGATCAAAGGGGGATTGTTTTTGGAATGGGCCGCCTTACCGAATGAGAAGGAAGAAAAGATGGCGGACACCATTCGAGTGAATTGGGCGGCGGATCAGTTGGGTAAGAAGCACGATAAGCCTTTCTTTCTGGCATGTGGAATCTACGCACCGCACTTCCCGAACTATTGTCCGCAGAAATACTTTGATCTATATGATCGCGATCAGATCGAGCTGCCGCCGATCAAGGTTGATGATCTGGAGGATTTGCCGGAACGGATGAAGAGGGCGAAAACGGCCCGCTCCAAGATTCATAAGGAGCTTGAGGCCAAAGGAGCGGTCAAGGATGCGATTCATGGTTACCTCGCTTGCATAAGTTACGCTGATGCCATGATGGGGCGGGTGCTCAATGCCCTAGAGAAGAGCCGCTATGCCGATAACACCATCGTAGTGCTTTGGAGTGACCACGGATACCACCACGGTGAGAAGTATGATTGGGGGAAGCACACTCTTTGGGAGCGGACATCCAACGTTCCCTTCATTTGGGCTGGTCCCGGCGTGAAGAAGGGAGCGGTCACGGATGTCACAGCTAGTTTGATCGATATGTATCCCACCTTTGTCGAGATGTGTGGACTTCCGAAGCCCCGCCAAAAAATCGAGGGGACTTCATTGGCATCGACCTTGGAGAAACCGGAGATTGCCAAAGACCGGGATGTTTACCTGCCTTACATGACTCCCGGTGAGTATGCCATCATCAACAAGGAATGGCGTTATATCACCTACGGAGACTCTGGGGAAGAGCTCTATGATCTGAAGTCCGATCCCAACGAGTGGAATAACCTGGCCGAAAATCCCAAGTACGAGGACACCAAGAGGTTGCTCCGAAAATCAGCGCCGAAAAAATTTGCTCCGGCAGCTCCCAAGCGGACGATTGGGAAAGACCTCATTATTGAGGGAGAGACGTTTCGTTGGCGCAAGGAGGGTGAGAAAGTCAATCCCAAGAAGACGGCGCAAAGTGGTAAGAAAAAGGGAAACAAAAAAAACGTGCTTCTCATCGTCTGTGATGATCTCAACACACACGTTTCTCCTTCCGGATATGATCATATCAAAACTCCGACGCTCGCGAAGTTTGCCTCGAAAGCGATGACTTTCAAACGGGCTTTTTGTCAATATCCGGTGTGCGGCCCGTCGCGGGCTTCTTTTCTGAGCGGGCTCTATCCGCAATCGAGTGGAGTGATTGATAACAAGGCGGACATTCGTCAAACTCGCCCCGGGACGCTTTCGATGCCGCAGTTTTTTAAGGAAAATGGTTATTGGACGGGGAGTGTGGGGAAGGTGTTTCACTCGCCTCGTCATGAACATCGCGAGGTTGCCTGGAACGCAGTTCATCGTTTCAATAACGACGAGCTTCCGGTGGTGGCGGAGACCCGGAAGAAGTTTGAGGCTGACAATGGCTCCGTGGAGTTACCCAAGAATCGCAAGGCCTGGCGGGCGCTTGAGAAGCAGGCGAAGTCGAAGCTCGATGCCCAGACTCCTCCCGGATATGGCCCTAGCGGGTTGTCCGATGAGCAACATAAGGATGGTAAGAACGCTAGAGCGGTTGCGCGTTGGTTGAAAGAAAAGCCAAATGGGAAGAAGCCCTTTTTCATCACCTGTGGAATTCAAAAACCCCACGTTCCATTCCTGGCTCCGCAGAAGTATTTTGACCTCTATCCTCTCGGATCGATTGTCTACACGCCGGAGAAGGTTAACCTTTGGGACAAGATTCCCCGCAGGGCCATTAATACTCGCTTCAAGGAGTTTGGCTTTGAGGCGTCCAAGGAAAACGATGGTCTTCGCCGTGAATATATGCAGGCTTATCATGCTTGTGTTTCCTTTATCGATGCCCAGATCAAGATCGTCCTCGACTCACTTAAAGAAAGCGGAGAGTGGGAAAATACCATTGTCATTTTCACTTCGGACCACGGCTATCATCTCGGCGATCATTTCCTTTGGGGGAAAGTGACCCTCTTTGATATCGGGGCTAAGGTTCCCTTCATCGTTCACGCTCCTGGGCTCACCAAACCAGGAACTCAGTCCGAGGCGATGGT
>DIHU01000188.1:0-14473 GCA_002420315.1 Akkermansiaceae bacterium UBA5688 | reverse complement strand
GGCCACTTGCAGGGGGCATCGCTGCGGCCACTTCTCGATCACCCAGAGCGGTTGGGGAAAAAGAAGTATGCCTATAGTATTGTGACTAGAGGCAAAGAGATGGGTTATGCGTTGCGGAACCAGAGATGGCGCTATGGTAAATGGTCGGATGGCGAAGAACTTTACAATTTAACGAATGATCCGGAGGAGAAGAACAACCTCGTGAAGAAAGAAGGGCTTGAGCATCGTCTTGGCGAGTTTCGGCGGGTTCTGAGAATCCGACAGGAGCAAGCTGCAAAGTGTCGTCAGCCATGAAGCGGAGCCTTTTTGCTCTCAGCAGGCTAGCTTTGCGGTTGCGGCCGAGGGCCCAAATATTGTTCTGATTGTCACCGATGATCAGAGCTGGGATTCGCTCAGCTTCATGGGAGGTAAGGTTCACACCCGAAGGATTGATCTCGAATGTTGGAGACGATAGATCACCCTCCTCGATTGAATGCGGGCATGAAGGCAAGCAGCGTCAACGAAAGAACCGTGGCCGTTTAGGATGTCATAGGCGATGATCAGGAGAAGTCCGCGGCGTGCGTTGCTCTACTTGAATGCTTTTGCGTTGGGTGGGATCCAGCCGCTTTTGTCCCGCTTACGTTTGATGACCCAGGCTTTTTGGGCTTCGGTTTTTTGTGCTTTAGTGGGGCCGCTGAGGGGCCATTCGGCATCGACTTGGTGAGCGTCTTTGAAGATGTCCGAGGCTTGCTTGACGAGATCGGGACGAGATTTCGCGAGGTTGTTTTTTTCTCCGGGATCCTTTGCGAGGTTGTAAATTTCGATGGGCTTGTTGATACCGTTTCGGACTGCTTTCCACGAAGGCTTTTCACCCCAGCGAGCAGCCTGCACGACGGACCCTTTGTGAAGTTCCCAGTAAAAGTAATCGCGTTTTGGTGCTTCGCCTCCTTTGAGATAGGAGAGGAGCGAGTGGCCGTCAGTTTGGTATCCTTCGGGGGGTGTGGCTCCGCTCATTTCGACAAAGGTGGGCATGAGATCCCAGAGAGCCCAAGATGATTCGTCGACGCGTCCGGCAGGAATGGTTCCGGGCCACCAGGCGAAGCCGGCCTGACGAAGAGCACCTTCGTACATTCCGCGCTTATATCCGCGAAGGCCATTTGCGTCCTGTTTAAAGAGCTTCCCGATTTCGGAGGAAGGATTAAAGGATGAGCCGTTATCGCCGGTGAAAACGATAAGCGTGTTTTTATCAATGCCGAGCTCGCGTAGGGTGTCGACGAGTTCGCCGATATCGGAGTCGATGCGGGTCACCTGGGCGGCGTAGGATTTTTGTTTGAGAGTCCAGGGCTTATCCTCGTAGATGCCAAGATCATCGATTTCATGGGCGCCGTGGGGCAGAGTGATAGCGTAAAACATCATGAAGGGATCTTTGGCATTTCCTTTCACCCACTTGATCATTTCATTCTGAATCAATTCTTGGGCGTAGGTTTTACCAACGCCTTTTCCGGTGTTTCCGGGGAGGCGGACCGGCTGATCATTATCGTAAAGGTAAGTGGGGAAGTAGGAATGGGCGTGGCGCTGGCAGTTGTAGCCAAAAAAGCGATCAATGCCCTGTTTGTGAGGACTTCCGCTGGTATCAAAGAATCCCATACCCCATTTCCCAAAGGTCGAGGTGGCGTATCCGGCAGCCTTGGCGACTTCGCCGATGGTGACGGTTTCGGCAGGGATGGGCCATTGTCCTTCAGGAGCCATTTCGCGGTTGCCACGGACGGGGCATTTCCCGGAGTGCAGTCCGGTGAAGAAGACGGAGCGACAAGGGGCACAAACGCTCGTGCCGCAGTAGGCTTGCATGTAGCGGGTGCCTTCCTTGGCGAGTTGGTCAATGCGGGGAGTTTTGATTAACTCCTGACCGTAAACGCCGAGATCTCCTTGGGCGATGTCATCGGAGAGGACGAAGATGAAATTGGGCTTTTTCTCGTCAGCTAGAGCTACAGGTGAGGCAGCGTTGAGCAGGAAGAAGGCAGGGGTGAGTTTTTTAAGGAAGGAGAGAGGTTTCATCAGGTGGCTTTCCCTCAAGTGTCCAAATTTGAGGGAAGACTGCAAGGAGGGGATTCTGGAACAATGGGTCGGCGAAAGTGATGAGTTTTACTAATCCCCGGAGGACTGAAAGCTCTATCATGGGGGTGATTTCTTCATCTCTGCCAATTCCGACTCGCAGGGGCATGTTTGACACGGCGGGACTCTAGGGAGAGCTTTGGTGGGGGGGAGTGTAAAAATCAGGATGAGCCATTTTTTTCACCTCCTCCGCGGAAAGCCCCTTCTTTCTGAGGGATGCGATGGCTTGGGCCTCGTTTCTTTTGGCAAGACGTTCACCTGATTGATCAGTCACGAGTTCATGATGGAGATATTGGGGCTCTGGAAGCCCCAAAAGCTTTTGTAAAATCCGATGGATATGAGTGGAGGGAAGAAGGTCTTCACCCCGGGTGACGTGTGTGATTTTTTGAGCTGCGTCATCGACTACGACAGCAAGATGGTAGGAGGTTCCGATATCCTTGCGTGCTAAGATGACGTCTCCAAGAAGTCCGGGGACAACTTTGATATTTCCGTGAATCTGATCTTGGAAGCTGAGTGAACCGATCAATGAGGCGGCTTTTTTTGAGTCAAGCCGCCAGGCGGGTTCGCGGTCGCGAGGCGGGTTTTTAAGCCCGCGACACGTCCCTGGGTAGAGAGGCCCTTCGGGACCCTGTGGAGCTTGGGCCAGATGGGTTAATTCTTCTTCGACCTCCCGTCGTGTGCAGTAGCAGGGATAAACGACACCCATTTCCTTAAGTTGTTCTAACGCCTTCTCATAGTGTTTGAGCCGTTCTTGTTGTTTCCAGGGTTCACCATTCCAAGATAAGCCGAGCCATGCCAAATCATCGAGGATATCTTGATAGAATTCCGGTCGCACCCGGGTGTAGTCGATGTCTTCAAAGCGGACGACAAAACGAGACTCTTCTTTATTTGCAAGATCATAAGCCACCTTGGCTGCGTAGGCATGGCCAAGGTGAAGTTTGCCAGTTGGACTGGGGGCAAAGCGGGTGGTGATCATCGTGTCGCTAAAAAAGTAATAGCCCGATTAGGGGGTGGCGTCTACCTAACGAGCGGAGGTGAAGAAAAAGGTGAGTATTGTTGGCGTAGGTCCCACAATTTCCTGCCAGGATTTCACACAGATTAAGATCTTTGTGATGAACTTGAAAAGGAATACTAGCCTGTTGCTCCCGCTCCTGCTCTGCTGGAGACATGAGCGAGGAAATTTCTATGCGTCCGATTGGTTGGGTCGAGAGTTGTTTCGGTGAGAAGTTTGGCACGCCTCGGCAGAGCGGGATTGTTCCTGAGGCGCGTGGACGCGTTGTATTTTCCGACGAGGTCCCCTCGGGCGCGAGTCGAGGGCTCGAAGAGTTTAGCCATATCTGGATTGTCTTTCTTTTTGATCAAGTAAAAGAAGAAGAGGTTCGCTGGTTCGTCCGGCCTCCGAGACTGGGTGGCAATCAGAAGAAGGGTGTCCTTGCCACCCGTTCACCTTTTCGGCCCAATCGAATCGGGCTTTCTTTAGTCGCTCTGGAATCAGTCTCCAAAGGGGCTTTGGAGGTTAGTGGGTTGGATCTCGTCGAAGGCACCTCGGTGCTCGATATCAAGCCTTATTTGCCTTATGTTGAATCCTTACGCGAGGCTGATGGAGGATTTGCCAGAGAGGCTCCCGAGCCGCTTAAGGTCGAGTTTTGTGATGGGGCGAAAGTGGGACTTAGTGACGAGACACTGGCCTTAATCACAAGAGTTTTGGCGATTGATCCGAGGCCAGCTTTTCATAATGACGAGGAACGAATTTACGGATGCCAACTGGCAGGAGTAAATGTCAAATGGCAGGTGAAAGGCGGTCGGGTTTTGGTCCTTTCGCAAGAGAGTCTTTCCAGTAGTCAAAACATCGTTTAATGAGAACTATGGAATATGACTTCGAGAGCGAGCAGCCGATCGACTTTCAAAGCGACCTTTTTTTTATGAGTCAGGCTTTGCGAGAGGCCAGTAGAGCCTATGAGGTCGGCGAGGTTCCAATTGGAGCAGTCGTCGTGCGTGATGGCGAAGTCATTGCAAGAGCGTGGAACCAGGTTGAGACGCTCAAGGATGCCACTGCTCATGCCGAGATGTTGGCCCTGACTTCTGCTCAAACAGCCTATGGTGATTGGCGGCTTGAGGGGGCGACTTTATACGTAACCAAGGAGCCTTGTCCGATGTGTGCGGGAGCGATTGTTCATTGTCGGCCGGATCGTGTCGTTTATGGGGCAACTGATTTAAAGGGAGGAGCCGCTGGCGGTTGGATTAATTTACTCCAAAGCAATCCACCTTTGAATCACCACTGCGAGATCACAATGGGAGTGATGGAGGAAGAGTGTGTTGCGATGTTGAAGAGTTTTTTTAGGGAAGCCCGCGAAAAAAAGGCCCGGCTCAAGGATGAGCATGGGCCTGAACAATAAAGGATTGGCTTATTCGCCGTTGCCGAAAGGAATCTCTCCTTCCGTGGTGAAACCATTTAGAAGGCCTCCGAACACTCCACCCGATTTTAATTTGAGATCCTTACGATATTGATCTATTTGGTTGTCGTTGAGGACCGGACGCATCGCCTCAACTTTAGCGTCGATCCGTGCGTCCATTTTTGCCTGTGCCTGTGCCATCATGGCCCTAGGATCCTGCTCGATCTCTCCGCTTGCGATATCGTCGGTGCTGGGAATCATTGCCGTAGCAATTCCCAATGTATCGGAGTCCAATTCTATCCCAAACCCCTCGGTGATCATCGAAACAAGACCCGTTGCTGGAGTTTCATTTCCAACGGTGGTTTCGGCGTTCTTGTAAAGAATGTCGTAGGCCGCATCTTTTTGTTCTTGCGAGAGATCAAGGTTGCTTAATTTGGCGAGGTCCTTGAGTGCCTGAGCTTCGACTTTGTTAGCGATCTCACGTTTCTTGACGGCTTCAAGCTCTTCCTGTTGTTCCGGGGTGAGGATTTCGGCAAGGGCTTCATCGATCACGTCAGTGTTAAATAACTCACCCATATCTGATGGATCGAAATCTCCTTCCATCATTTCACCAAAGCGATTCATCCTATCTGCAGCGGCTTTTTTGAGGCTCGCCTCCTGTTCTGGAGTGAGATTCAGCTGCGCAACGAGTTTTGAAATACGGGCATCAAGCTTGGCTTGTTGGCGATTTTTGAACATTTGCTGCATCCGGGTAGCCATATCGCTACCCTCGTCTTCAAAATCAAAAGGGATAACGTCAATGGGAGGGATAGCTTCTTTTGGGGTGACGATGCTACGTTCGCTGGCTTCGCGGGTCTCATTCTCTGAAGCTGTAATTGGGCTTGCTGACGGAGCCTTATTTTCTTCGACCTTTGATTTAGCAGTGCTTGCGGTGTCTGCTTTTGGGTCGGCCTTGGAAAGCCAAGCAATGGTAGCGCCAATTGCGATACAGCTGGCGGCGAGGAGGATATTAAATTTCATAACGTAAGGATTTATTTCTTCATGCAAGTCTTATGAGTTTGGCGCCGATTTGATTTCATCTGGTGTGATAACTTCTCATAAGTGCCACTATAACGTCAGGAGGAAGTAGATTTGTTCTAATTCGTTATGGAAACCGTCTGGGGGGGCGTGGTCAGTATTCGATTGACCCTGAGCTAATGGTGCTGACTTGACTTGATGGTTACTTAGCTGGGCTGGCTTTACCGCTAATTGAGGAAACTTCCAAAGTCCTTTTTTGAGACAAGCTTTCTCCAGCTGTTGATTGCTGATGAATAGCAATCGTTTCTCTAATTCCCGGGGAATGGATCCGCGTTGAATCGCATTTCAACCTCGTCTATCGGAGCTAGGAGCTGAGCCTTTGCACGCTCGGGGACAAAGCGTACCATGCTCATCGCGACCGCGCTGCTCGCTGTCGCGAGGATGAGGCTGGAAAGAATGACTGAGCTCCGACGACCACCGCTTGAAAGGAAGATAATGCGTTCTCGGAGAGGAACATGGCCAGCCATCGCAAGAGAGAGGGGAGGTGCAGAAGCGGATTGAGCGACGTCGCAAAGTGCGTTTGCATAGACACGAGGATCGGTTCCTTTCTCTACTAAATGGGCATCACATGCGTACTCGCATTGTGAAAGGAAAGTGCGACGCAACCACCAAACTGATGGATTGAACCAGTGGAGAACACAGACGATATGCGCAAGTGTAGCCATCCAAAGGTCGCGACGTTGGACGTGTCCGAGCTCGTGAAGGAGAGCCATCCTAAGGGTTTGTGGCGACCAGTCGGTCGAATTTTCCGGAAGGTAGATACGTGGGCGAATCAACCCGGAAACAACTGGCGAAGTGAGGCGTGGATGAATGCGCAGATCAACACGCCTGGAGATAGAAAGTTCGCTCAAGGTTTCTTGAAAAACCGGAAGATCATTGACGAGACTTGACTCGCGATTCCAGCGTTGCATCGAGAGAACATCGATGAGCGCACGAAATCCAAAAAATAAGAATCCTAAGGTCCAAATGGATGGAAGGAGCGAGGGACTTAGCGAGGTGGAATTGCCGATGCTACCTTCGACCAAAACTGAGTATTTGGGAAGAAAGTTGAGAAGCGGGAGAATAAGAAGCAGCGCGAGGATGGCCACAGTGACCCGAGGATCGATGGCAGGGTTCCGACGCACGAAAACCCACATCGCGAAAGCCGCGAGGAGAGAGAAAACGAGTGACGGAATAATCATGGGTTAGAACTATTTGATGAGCTTCCGAATCTCGGCAATTTCTTTTTCGCTTAATTGTTGGTCGCTCGGATCGAGGAGGGCTGCGACGAGATTCTCGGGTTTTCCTTTAAAAAAAGTTCCCAGCAAATTTTTGAGGGCGGTGCGTTTCGCTTTGTTTTCGTTAATGACGGGACTGTAAAGGTAGCGGCGCCCTTCCTTGGAGTGTTTGACCATATCCTTATTCTCGAGTGTGGCTAAGAGAGCTCGGACGGCGGAGTAGGACGGCGGGTCGGGCAATTCATCTTGTACATCTTGTGCAGTAGCTTCTCCCAGGCGGTAAAGGATATCAAGAAGCTGTCGCTCGCGGCGTGAGAGTTCACCTTTTTCCAGACGGTTCATAAGGGGATAATAATGTGTGCTAAAAAAACCGCAACATAAATGTTGGAAAATCAGCATTGGTTTTCTGATGTTTATGGCGGTTGAATTTGATGGCGTGAGAAGTTACTCATGGGAGTGATCTCGCTCGGTGGTGGAAATTCGTTTGGAGATGAGATGCGGATGGTTTTCTCAGAGACCGGTCTGCTCTCAAAGTCTCCTGACTTTGAATACCGTGCGGAGCAGCAGCAAATGGCCGCCGAGGTAGCTGAAGCGCTTCAGGGTGAACGCTCTTTAGTGGTCGAAGCAGGAACCGGAGTCGGCAAGTCGCTGGCCTATCTGATCCCAGCGGTGGAGTATGCCATTCGCGAAGGGAAGAAGGCAGTCATTTCGACCCACACCATCAATCTACAAGAGCAGCTAATCGGGAAAGATTTGCCAATTGTACGAAAACTTTTGGCGGATCCTTTTGAAGCAGCGCTTTTAAAAGGTCGGGGGAATTACCTCTGCCCGATGAGGTTGCGCCGGGCTATGGATAATGGTGGGGATCTTTTCACTTCAAGCGAGCAAGAGGAACTCATGGAGATTTGGAAATGGGCGGAGTCAACCCGCGATGGAACCAAGAGTGATTTGGATTTTGAGCCGTCGCTCAAAGTCTGGTTGCAAGTTTGCAGCGAGTCGCACATTTGCACTCAACGGACATGCGGGCCACGAGGAAATTGTTTTTTTCAAGAGGCCCGGAAGTTTGCTCAAAGCGCCCGCGTCCTCGTCGTGAATCACAGTTTGTTTTTTTCACTACTTAATCCTGAGGAGGAGATGTTGGAAAACGAATCGGGATTCTTGGTTCCGAATGATTTCGTGATTTTTGATGAGGCTCACACTTTGGAGGGAGTCGCGGCGAAATCTCTTGGCCTGCGACTGAGTCAAGCAGGATTACGATTTGATTTACAGCGGCTCTATCATCCGAAAACCGGGAAAGGTTTGCTGAAGTATGCGCAAGCCTCTGAGGCTATGGATTGTGCTAAAAAGGTCCTCGATGAAGCGGATGAGTTTTTCGAAAATATTGGGTTAGCGGTTTCTTTTGGCGACTGGGGAAGAGAGTGTCGGGTTCGGCAACCAGAGCTTGTAGAAAATACGCTAGCGGGTCCACTTCGGGAATGTTGGACTGCGATTGAAGAGGTCGCAGAGGAGACAGAGGATGATACGCACAAAGGCGAGTTGATGGAAGGTGCGCGGCGGCTACGTGAGATGCACGGTGGCTTGAAGATGTTTCTCGATCAGGAAGATGGTGGGAGTGTCTATTGGGTTGAAAAATCTGGTTATGAGGGGACTTCGTTTACCTTGAATGCTGCACCAGTGAATGTGGCGGATCGTCTGCGCCCGCTTTTATTTGGTCCCGATAAAACCTGTATCACGACGAGTGCAACTTTGGGAACGGGCGATGACCAGTTAAGTTACTTTCGTGAACGTATTGGTGCCCAGCATGTCCCGGCAGTAAAAATTGGAAGCCCGTTTGACTATCAAAAGCAGATGTCGATTTATGTCATGAAATCGATGCCGGACCCACGCGATGATGACTATGAAGAGATGTTGATTCATTGGATTGAGCGAGTAGTTAAAAAGACTGAAGGCCGCGCTTTTGTCCTCTTCACTAGTCATCGGCTTTTGCGATCGGTGGCGGAAACTATGGAAGATTTTTTCGATGACAACGGATGGACTCTTCTTGCGCAGGGGATGGGAATGCCGAGACAAAAAATGGTTGAGGAATTTCGTAATGATGTTCACAGCGTCCTCTTCGGAACCGAAAGTTTTTGGGCGGGGGTCGATGTTCCCGGCGAGGCTTTGAGCAATGTCATCATTACCCGGCTCCCTTTTGCCGTGCCAGATCATCCGCTCACGGCGGCTCGATTGGAGGAAATTGAAGCGGAAGGAGGAAATCCTTTTATGCAATATTCCGTTCCCGAGGCTGTCATTAAACTTCGCCAGGGCGTGGGCCGATTGATTCGAACAAAAAAAGATGAGGGGATGGTTGTGATTCTTGATAATCGAGTTGTTACCAAGCGCTATGGAAAAACTTTTCTTGCGGCTCTTCCTCCGGCTCCAGTGAAGATTGTGCCTTGATCAGATTGAGAGCGTCGCCTTGAGTAATCTGACGGGCCACTGGTTCGGGGCAGTCGGAGTGGTGCCCAGAAAGCCATAATTCAGAAGCGAACCGGCTTCGGCCATCAGTGGACGGGCGGCGGCACCGAGAGGCCCCATGCCCATGACGGATAAAGCCCGTCCGGATAGACGTTCGAAAATATCAAGGTGCTTTCTGATGTCATTCGGAGACTGCGCCATGAGTGCGAATTTGTGGAGGTCCGCTTTAGGGTCTATTTTCTCGGTCAGAAATGCCAGTTCAGGAGTCGCTTCGAAATCATGGAGAGATCCGATTACGGTGATGCCAAGTTTTTTTGCATCGTCGATGATTGAACCAAGAGGCTCGAAGTCACGGAGTTCAATATCGATCAAAGCCGCATATGGAAGAAATGCTCGATAAGCGTGTTCTCTCTCTTTTTTTGACCAATTACTTTGACCACCTTCCTCCGACCCTCTTGCTGTTATTAAGAGCGGAAGCGGGCATTCTTTTGCAAATCGATGCACATTTTCGCCAGTTCCCAGGGAATCTAATCGCAATTCGACCAAGTCGCAGTCAGCCGGCTTGATTGATAACGTAGAAGGGTCGGCAATGGCGCCCACAGTAAGTCGTTTTCTATCCGACAAATGTTGGTTGATGCGGCCTCGGTGCTTCATAAAGGAAGATTGAGGTGTCGGCATTAGATTTGTCAAAGAGCTTCGCCCATAATCGTGCTGCACTGTCAACTGCTAAAAAAACAAGTGTTTGGTAGTTTTTTGCTAGCCGCGCCCCGTTCTGATTTCCTACCTTCCGAAAAACCTTCCGCAAATAATGATTCGTCAGAGATTTTTAGCAAATATTCTTCCCCTTGTGTGTGGCCTTAGCCTCCCAATCAGCGCCTTTGGACAACTCGAAATGTCCAAGGATGCAAAGTTTAAGGTCGACGATCCGAAGTTTACCGAATTGCAGTCTCCCGAAATTCAGGATGGCAACGCCAAGAGCTTCAAACCTAAGGATTGGCTTGAGGTTGAGGTCAAATTGCAGCCTGATCGCGTAAGAAACGAGCCCAAGGACGGCTACCTTGATCAGATCAACGTGAATTGGCATGTTGTCGTTAAGGGGCAAGACCGCAAAAACTACAAAATCAGTAAATCCGTTACCTATGTGAATATTCCGGTCGACGAGCCGGTCTATGTCTCAATCTATATTTCGCCCAACACTCTTAAGCGTATCACCGGAAGCAGCAAGGCAAGCAAGTCTGACCTTGAAGCGATTGGTGGTGAAATTGAGTGGGGTGGCAAGATGGTGGGATTCTTCACCTATGGGCAGAAAGCTGGTTGGTGGCGTGAGGCCCTGAAGGGCGTTGAAGCGACTTCAAAATTTCCTTTGCTCGACAAGACGCAGACTCCTTTTGCTGCTCTTTGGTATGATCGTTACGCCGAAGTTCAGCCAAAAAACTAATACTCGAGGCTTCCTCCCAATTTTTTTCCACACACCCACACACTAAAACTATGGCTGATCAACAGTCGATTATCGCACTAAATATCGGTTCGCAGAGAATCTCAATGGGCGTCCTAGCCCCGACCAAAAAAGGTCTGATCCTCAAAAAGTATGCCGCTACCAGTATCCTAGCCGACCCCGCTACGGAAGCCGCGCGCATTCCTCAAGTCAAACTTGCCATCAAGGAGCTCGCTAAAGGCCTCAAGGTTGATAAGCAAAAGGCTGCCTATGCTCTCTCAGGGCAGTCGGTCTTTGTTCGGTTCGTTAAGCTTCCTCCTATCGAGGAGGATATGGACGACCTGGTGCGCTTCGAGGCCCAGCAGAATGTTCCTTTTCCAATCGACGAGGTTGTCTGGGATTGGGAGAAGCTTGAGACCGATGGGATTGAACAAGAAGTTGTCTTGGTCGCTATTAAGGCTGATTCCCTGAACGACCTTAATTCAGTTGTTGCTGATACTGGCTTGGGCACCCGCCTTGTCGACTCGGCGCCAACCGCTCTCTATAATTCGTTTCGCTACAACTATCCCGGTTTAGAGGAATGTGTTCTCTTGCTCGATATTGGAGCGAAAACATCTAATCTGATCTATGCTGATGGGAAGAAGTTCTTTACCCGTTCGGTCTCAATTGGTGGAGCTAACATCACGAGCGCAATCGCTAAGGAATACAATGTTTCCTTTGTTGAAGCGGAGAATAGCAAGCTTTCCAGTGGATTGGTCACTCTAGGCGGTTCTCATGCCGATCAGTTAGATGATGCAACCGCGGCTCTCGGAACCGTGGTCCGAAATGCTCTGACCCGCCTCACTGCGGAGATCCAACGCACTAATACTCTCTTCAGAAGCCAGCAGGGTGGTAACGCCCCGCAGAAAGTGCTCCTTGCCGGTGGAACAACAAACCTTCCTTATCTCCGCGAGTTTTTGGAAGAGAAACTCAACCTTCCGGTTGAAACCTTTAATCCGCTTCAGCGAATTTCGGTTGGCAAAGGCGTCGACGTTGATGCGATCGGCCAGGAAGCTCATCAGCTCGGTGAACTCGTCGGGCTTAGTCTGCGCGCAACGGAAAAGTCCGAGATTTCTATCGATCTTGTTCCTGACGCTGTTCAGGCCCAGCGAGATATTACTCGCCGGAAGCCTGCCCTCATTACCGCTGCAGCCCTCTTCATTGTTGGTCTCGGCCTATGGACTGGCTTTAAGATGAAATCGGTCAGTGATGGTGAAGCTCATCTAGCTTCGCTTAATACGAAAGCCGGGGAAATCCAGCAGTCAGCTTCTAAGATCAAAAAGCTTCTTAAGGATGAAAAGGAGGGGTTGAAACTCATTAACGCCTACGCTGCTGCCGAAAGCGGCCGCCTCAGCTTCATCAATACTTGGAATGACGTGTCCAAGGCTTTTGTGAGTGAGAATGTTTGGGTGACCGACTTTGAATATCGCACCAAGTATGAGATCAAAGGGGATGTGGAGACCAAGCAAGTCATGGACGAGAGTTTCGCAAAGGTGACCTATGGTAAGTCTCCTTTGACGCCGGAGGAAACTTGGGTTGATAGTGTTGAGATCAAAGGTTTACACCTTAACAAGCAAGCTGAGGTTTCTGATATCCTAGAAAAGCTTAAAGGTTCTGGAGTTCTCAAAGTTATCGATACTAAAGGCAGCCCTATACCAGATAACCAACTTGCCCAAATTACAGCGGCTCCGGTACAAGAGACCAATGACTATGCGGCCGACTTCACGATGAAGTTTCCATTGAAAAAGCCATTCAAACACAAATAATTCACACGCACCTAAAAAATCACTTACTATGTCCTGGTTTAAAGAAAATAAATTCCTCGGCGGATTACTGGTCGTTACGATCCTACTGGCCGCAATCATCATCTTCCTAGGGATGAAGGCAGGCACCAATCTCGAAGAGGTTCAGCAGCAGGTGGCTACGAAAGAAGCTGCTCTGAAAAAAGATTTGAGTCTCAATCCTTACCCAACTGCTCAAAATGCGAAGGACAAGGAGGCGAGCCTTAAGGTCGTCCTTTCGAAGGCAACGGAAGCTCGTGAAAAGCTCCTCGCCTTCCGGCCTGAGAAAATAGAGAATATCTCCGGAAAGGATTTTGCAACCAAGCTTACTGATAGCGTAACGAGAGTGACCGAGCTTTTTCCGGGTGAGAAAGCGATTCCGAGTGGTTTCTACCTCGGCTTTAAAAAGTATCGCGGCAGCCAACCAAAGGCGGAAGCGACAGGTTTGTTGAGTTATCAACTCGATGGAATGGAATACTTCCTAACTCAGGCTTCAGAGGCCGGGGTAAAGCAGATTGAGAACCTTGTTCGCGAGTCGATTCCTCAGGAAGACGGCAAGGGTTGGGCTGAGAATAAAAAAGGCAGATCAAGCCGGACACCAAAGCGCGGAGGATTTAAAGCACCGAAGTTCGATGATCTCCCCACCGTTGCGAGGCGTATGCCGGTTGAATTCACGTTCAAGGCTCCCGAGCCCGTTGTTCGCGACTTCTTCACGCGTATTGGTAATTCGGACGAATATTTTTTCGAGACCCGGATTGCACGGGTTTTGAATCCCGCAAGCATCCCAAGCGCTGGCAAGGCTGCTTCGTCTGAGAAGAAGAGCGATGATGGTGGCGGTGGTGCTTTTGGTGCCATTGAAATCGAGGGTGAGGAAACCGCTGAGGAGGAGCCTGTTGAGTCTAGTAAAGTTCTCGATAAGGTGTCCGGTGGCGAAGAGCTCATTGTCTATCTCCGTGCCGACCTCCTCCTCTTTGTTGAGGAAGAAAATCTCCCAGAACTCAAATAAAATACCTACGCAAAATGTCCTGGATTAAAGAAAACTATCATGTCGCAGCACTTGGCGGCGGAACCCTCGTCCTTGCGGGTCTCGGCTACCTCGGATTCAGCGGTAATCAGGCCGTGAACGAAACGTTCAATGTGCCCAGCCCCAACCAGGGGAAAACAACGACCGCCGAAGGTGGGGATATTGCTGCTTCCGTGACCAAAACGGTCACCGAGCAAAATCTCGTTATTCATCAAGAAACATCTGATGGTCGTCCGGTCAATCTCTTTTCGAGTGTCGACCTTTACACTAAGGATGGAAACAAGATGGAGCTTCTTGATTTGCTAAAGATCGATCCAGTTCATCCGCCGATTGTCAATCAGTGGTGGGTTGATCACCGCATCGACCCTTCTTACTCGGATTCCCCAACAAAGGATCAGGACTCAGATGGCTTTACCAATATGGAGGAGTTTCTTGCCAAAACTGATCCTAACGACCCTGACGACTACGGTGCCCTCGTCCAAAAGCTCGAGGTTGTTAAGGTTGAAAGTGACATGTGGCGCTTGCTCTTCAAGACGGTTCTCGGAAAGGGTTATCAGTTTGACTTTAACTATGTCCCTTTTGGCAAGAGACTCATGACTAACCGAATCCCAGCTTCCGAGGTCATCACCGTCGGCGATACCTTTTTCTCGTCCGATCCTGGAAAGGACCGGTTTAAGCTGACGAACGTCGAGAAACGTGCTTTCGAGGGACCTGCAGGTAAGCAGATGCGTGAGTGGGCAACGATCGAGGACCAAAACCCGAGCAAAAATAAGAAGCAATTTGATTTGCCGTTCAATGCCAAGAAGGCGGAGCTGCGAGATATCACTTTTTACGATCACCGAGTCACCCTGCGCTTG
This sequence comes from Akkermansiaceae bacterium UBA5688, assembly GCA_002420315.1. Taxonomy (GTDB): domain Bacteria; phylum Verrucomicrobiota; class Verrucomicrobiia; order Verrucomicrobiales; family Akkermansiaceae; genus SW10. The sequence continues at coordinate 102 of DIHU01000188.1, read as the reverse complement.
AATGCGATTGGGGAAGAGGGGAACGAGATCACTCTCGAAGAGAGCGGATCTTTTGCTCTGCCTGCCAATGGAGCAGAGAAAGTCTACAAGCTTACAGAGGTT
>DIHU01000025.1 GCA_002420315.1 Akkermansiaceae bacterium UBA5688 | reverse complement strand
CCGGCGGGACCGTTGAGGTTATAAATGACGACCGTTCCGGTGACGCCTCCGACCTTCAGATTACTGATAAGATTGGCTTGTGGAGGGCCGTCTCCAAAGCTGAACACAAATCCATCAGTTGGGTTGCCAGTGCCAGGCGTGCCACCAGTGCCTCCTCCTGGACCTCCGCCTCCAGCAGCAGTCCCGAATTCGGTGGTGTCATAATCTGCCAGTCCAGTTTGTTCGATCTTGTAGAATTTGCGGAGATTCCCGGTTTCGGTAAGGGTGATCATTTGATCGTCAGCGGCAAAAGAAGGACCAGTCATCCATGTTTTGAGATCAAAGGATTCGGTAATTTGGTAGGCTCCCCCTTCAATGCCATTCCAAATGACGGTGACAGTATCATCGGCAAGAGTAGCGGTTTCAAATTGGGTTCCTTTTTCGGCAGCGCCAGTGAAGACCTCGATCACAGTTTCATCAATCTCGGTAACACCGGAAGCGACCGTGGGGTCGCCGAAGTAGTGCCAGGCGAGGTTGTAAGGATAGACGGGGGTACCGTTGTCATCGACGGCGGTGAAGTAGGCCCAAGTCCCTTCGGGGAATTCAGGAGTGACGCAGAAGCGCACATTGTATTCGTTGAGATCAAAAAACCAGCGGGACTGAAAGACGCCAAGAGAAGCGCTGGAATATTGAGCAAACCGAGCATTGGTGACATCCGAAGTCAGGTACCCTTTGTATTCGTAGTCCTCCATGTAGTGCCCAATCGTGAAGGCAGAAGAGACATTGGGGCCATAGAATGCTGAGGAGAGAGTTCTGGTGGTGCGGACTCCTTGGGCGACCACCCATTGAGGCATGGTAGTGCGGCCCGTTTCGGCAAGGTTAGTGGAACCATTCGTGCCATCCCGTTTTTGATATCCGGAAACCATCCGGCGCACTTCACTGGTGGCATCGCTTGGATCGCTATAACCGTAGGGACCATACATGGGGAGGCCGTCATTGGCCCAAGCGAGGATGGGGCTGTGTTTCCCATTAAAATTCTCGGTGTAGGGACTCGCTTTCCCGATTCCCTTATAGACTACCGCGGGATTATAATCGACCGAGTCACCGAGGGTTGAGCGGAGAGCATTGGGGCTGGCATGGTAGTGAAATTGCTCCATCGCCTGATGAGCATTGCCGGCGTCAAACGTCACTCCTTCATTTGTGAACGCATCGCGATTCCAATATCCGTCGCCACGGTTTTGGTTGGTGGGTTCTTGATCTCCCCCAGCTGAGGTGTCGTAAGAAAAGGTATCGCTTGTATTGAAAAGCGGAACGCCATCGACGAACAATCCGCAGGTCCCGACGTTAGACGGAGTGCGGGTGGCCGGAGCGTAGTTTTTTGGGTAGCCGGATGAGCGGGGAAAACGATAAAGAATGGCAGCATTTCCAGGGAAGGAAGGAAAATCCGTGGTTTGGGCTTCGTTGAGGAACCACGGGCCCATGGTATTAGTGGCAAGGCCGGTGGACTTGATATACACATAGTCCTCCGAGTACGAGATTCCCTGAATTCCAGCATAGACGGGCATGGGTTGATCTCCGACCCTCACCCCGGGGTAATCAGCGGAATCCCAGGTCTTAAGAGAAGAGCGGACACCTTTTTGGCGCTCATCGGTTTCCTGATCCTGAGAGGCCCAGATACGGGCATAACGACCTGAGTCAGCGGTATGCCATGAATCGATGAGTGGCTCGGCAAAGACAGACGAAGACAGAAGCATCACGACTGCCGTGTGTATAATAGGATGCTTTTTCATTTTTATAGTTTCACTTTACCCAGACGATATGGAGCACGGATGAATTAGGGATTGGCAATAATTTGAGTCGAGTTGAAGGAGCGAGCACCACCGGTATTTGGATTATTTGGAAATGTGACGGTGGCAGAGGTAAAGGGACCGCCTGTGCCAGGTGTCAGACTACATTTCACCCAGTATCTTTGAGTAGTCCCAGAGCTGTCTTCCCGAGCGACAAAGGAGGCTGATTGCCCATCGATTATGATCGCGGTCGGGTTAACGGAAAGGTTATTGGGAGGGCTAGTGGGACCTGTTCGGTTGGGGAGCTCGATGTAGATCGTATCGAATGATCCTGCGGGTGAGTCAGAGTATCCACCACCAAGAGCAAGGTCTTTGGCAAGAAGGTGATCGTAAGCAGATTGAGCTTCATTACTGAGAGGAGAAAGGAGAAGATTGGTTTGCTCGTTTTCATCGCTCGGAAGGTTGTAAAGTTCAAAGATGGGCGTGTCGCTGATGTCATCTTTATCTCCAAAGATGATGAGCTTGTAGTCTGGGTGGACATCGGAGATGAGGGCTCGGCCATTGCCATTGTTGTCGCCGAATTTCTCTGCGATAACGCACCTGCTTGCTGTATCAGTCCCATGAAATATGGGGAGAAGGCTTTGAGAGTGGGTGGAAAATCCGGCCGTGGCGGCATTTCCATCAATCCCTCCCAGGTCGAGGATAGTGGAGAAGAGATCTACGCAGTGGACAAGTTTGTCAGTCGTTCCGGTGATGCGGATATCAGGGCCAACCGCAAAAAGTGGAACATGAATTCCGCCTTGGTAGAGATCCCCCTTGGCATGTCCATTCCCGAAAGGAGCCTGGACGACTTGGCCGGGAGTCCCATTGTCTCCAATGACGATAACGTTCGTCCGGTTAAGATCTACGACGGTGAGAAGGCGTCCAATCTCGGTATCAAGTGCTTCAAGAGCTCGAATGTATTGATCGCTATTCGAGGAGCCACTGGTGGAATACCCGCCCACTGGCGCGAGATTAGAAGGAGGGCTATGGAAGGGGGTGTGGGGAGCATTAAAGGCCATCCAGAGAAACCACGGATTGGTTCCTTGAGAGACAATGAAATCGGTTCCTTCATTCACTTGATCAGTGGTAGTGTAGCTAGTTACATCCTCAGTAGTGGTTCCATTTTCTAGTTTATCCCAGAGAGTATAATTTGTGACGCCACCTCTGCGGATCCCGGAAAATTCTGGCCAGCCACCACGGACTGAGGGCGCATTGGCAGTTCCTCCTAAGTGCCATTTTCCGTAGGCAGCCATCCCGAAGCGAGAATTCTGAGCAGTGAAAATTTCGGGCAGCGTCAACTCGGATGTGGGTAATATCGAAGAATTAGAGGGATTCCCAACGGTGTGCTCAAAGGGGTGGCGACCAGTGAGGATGGTGGCGCGCGTTGGCGAGCAAAGGGGCTGAGAGTGGCATCGGGTAAAGCGGAGTCCTCGCCTCACAAGAGCGTCCATGTTAGGAAGTTTGGGAAGGGCTATCCCAGTGGGATTATCGAAAGGAGAAGCGTCAATCCCCCAATCATCAATGATCAGAAGAAGGATATTTTTTTGCCCTCCGATAGAGAAGAAATTCTCTGAGTTATACGTGCTATTAATGACGGCTTGATGGTCGCCATCGGGTAAGGTGGCACTATTAAAACAGACAGTAAGAGTGCCAGCGGAGCGATCGTACGATGAAACGTTAGCGAGGCTGACCTCTTGCGCTCCAACAGTGAGAGAGTTAATATTTTCTGGAAGAGGCGTATTAGCTGAGAAGCGAAACGTATAAGTAGTTGTGAAGATATTATTATCAACGAATCCGCTATCATCATAGGGCGCAACAGCGGCCTTTTTGACCCGGTAAAAATTCCTCGAAAGGGCTACTGTCTTATCGCCAACGACGAGTTTATCTTGGTCAGGATTGACACTGGAGAGGGTGGTCTTCCAGCTGCCACCTCTGAGCGAAGGTGATGTTTCTAATTGGTAGGAGCCACCTTCCACTGCCTTCCATGTGAGGGTGATCTCGTCATTTCCAGTCTGTATAGTGTCAATGCTAGAACCCTTTTCTGCACCGCCTTGAAAGAGGAGCGTGACAGGCTCAGTGATAGAGTTGACGTTTCCTCCGGCGGGAGTGCCATAGTATTCTCGCCCTATGGCGTAGGGAAACACTGGAGTGCCATCGGCTGCGATGGTTACGAAGTAAGCATAGGTGCCCCCCGGAAATTCAGGTGTGACACATCGGCGCCCATTGTGCTGATCCAAATCGCCGGAATTTAGAAAGTCGTAGTCTTCAATATAACGTCCAAGAACGTAGATGTTGTTGACAGATGGACCCTGTTGATTGGTAGAAAGATTGGCATTTCGGTTTTGGAAAGTTGCGGCCCAAGCGGGAAGGGTGGTGCGCCCCGTGGTGGCAAGATTCGTGGTTCCATTTGTCCCATCGCGTTTCTGATAGCCTGAAATCATACGGCGGACCGTAGATGAAGGATTATTGGCATCCGAATAGGCATAGGGGCCGTAGATCGGAAGGCCATCAGCAGCCCAACCAAGAATGGGCGAGTGGTAGGAGTTAAAATTTTCGGTGTAAGTATTGGTCTCGAAATCATGATCCACGCTATCGCCAAGTTGGTGGCGAAGGCCAGGAGGGTTCGCGTGGTAGTGGTAGGTAGGCCCAGCTTGGTGAGCATTCCCTGCATCGAAAGTGACCGATTCATTGACATAGGCATCACGATTCCAGATGCCATCTCCGGTGATGCCGTTGTTTGGCCTCGAGTCTGTCGAATTTCTGTTCGAGTAAGAAAAAGCATCCCTAGAGTCAAACATGGCAACACCATTGACGTAGCGTCCGATCGTTCCGAGACTAGTGCCGATTTTGTTGGTGGGGATAGTCGGGGTCCGAGGGATACGGTAAAGAATGGAACGGTTGCTTGGGTAGTTTGGAAAAAGATTGGTTTTGGCGGCATTGAGATACCATGGCCCCATCAAATGAGAAGATAGCCCGGTCGTTCGGATATAGATCCAGTCATTTGAATAAGAAATCTCATGAATATCAGCATAGGTCGGTAAGCTTTGATTTCCTCGTCCCCGAAACCAAGTGACAACAGATTGGTTTGACGCTTCGGCTTCTTTAGTCTCGTAGAGTCGAGCGTATTGGCCAGAATTAACAGTGGCCCAAGATGAGAGGCGTGGATCAGCAGAGAGAGCGGCAGGAAGGAAGAGGCATAGTATGCCCAGGCAATACTTCTTCAGACCTTGTGGTGTTCCACCAGAAGCTAGACTGCTGACAGCATTATTTAGATTAAAATTTTTCATAGGTCTTAGTTTTAGCCTGGTGGTTGAGGGCTTAAGGGCGTTGCTTTAATTTTGGATGAACGATGAATTGCGCCAGAGTAGGACGAACATCAAAGATGAAGTCCAAACGATTCCACCAAAAAAATCCTTCTTCTAAATTCATCATGAAGCGCGCGCAAAGCCGATCCTGCGTGAGCGCAATACTAATCTTTAGGTGCTCTTGACTCTTCCCGAGGCGCCTGACGACGGGGCGGGCGACCACCGCGACCACCGCGACCCTCGATTTTCACTCCTTTGCTCTTCCCTGCGAGCTGAGCTTTGACGGACCTAATACGCCGTTTAATAAAGGGCTTAATGGCAAATATATCACGTTCAACAGCGGAGTTTTTTCCGGAGCTATCGCCTTCAATCCCCATACGAAATGCGATTTGCTCTGTTTTGCTAAGATACGGTTTGAGGGCCTTCGTAAAAATATCTACTCGCTCATAAAGATGTTTCTCGGTGAAGGGACCCTTCATGAGCTTGTTCAACTTTTCTTGGTAGAGCTTGGAAAAATCCTTATGAGTAAAGAGGCGCTCCAAGAGAGGAATATTAGAGGTCCAGGGCCGCGTGATATCCCACTCGGCGAGCTTCTCGGGAGTCGTTCCCATGGTGAAGGTTCCAAAGGCCTCGTTAACATCCCATGGAAAAAGGCGGACCTTATTATCGGCCTGATCAACCATCAAATAGTAATTGTGAGGCGCTCCAATGTAACTGTCTAAACTGGCGAGGAGGCTAGTGGCGGCGAGGTAGCCCGCAAAAAAACCGAGGTCCATTTTTTCACCAATCTGGTTGGAAAACTCAGTGCCGGACACCTTCCCAATGAATCTGAGAAAGTCACCAAATTGGGTAATCTGCTCCTTATTATCTTCCCCTTCCTTGATGTTGAAAACCTCCTTATATTGTTCGATCTCTTCACCGGGGTGTTGCCAATTAGCATGGGTCTCAGGTTTCATGAGGAGGCTACTCTTCGATTTTTCACCAAACTTGCGCTCCAGATAGTTTTCATCCACCTGCTCGATCAAAACATAGATTCCCAGATTTTTTTTCTTTAGTTCATCCTCAATGGAAAGACTCACCTTGGCCCAGCCCGTGCCTGGTGTCGGGATTCCAGCTGCTTGGTAGACCTCGTAAGCGAGCTTCTCCTTCATGAAGGCGGGATCTAAATAGGAGTTCGACAAATTGAATTTGGTCCGGCCGTGAAGCTTTTGTTTGGTGACAAAGCGGTTGGTGTCGATTTTCAGAGGTCTTTTGAGACCATCGGAGGAGAAGCGGTAAGAAGAGTTTCCTTTAAATCGCAGGCCCGCGTCTTTGAATTGCTCGCCATCGATCGTGATATCAGCTTTGACATATTCGAAGCTCGTTCCGGCTCCACCTCTTCCCCCACCACCGCCGGGAGGTGGTCCACTGGGGCCTCGACGATCGCTAGGACCGCCGCCGGAGAGCGGGCCATCAGGGCGTCCGGACCGACCGCGTGGCGGGCCGTCGGGAAGAACCCCTCCTCGTGGCAGGCCACCTCTTCCGCGTTCGTTTTGAGTAGGTTGCATGGACTCCCAGGCTTCCTTGGTAAGGGAAATATCGATTTCCACGACGTGATTATCTTCGTAAACGGAATTCCAGAAGCCGTTGGATTTATCCTTATCAGGGGAGGCCTTCGTCTCCTTTCCCAATATCGGCAATAGAGACAGGGAGGTTGTAGCAAGAACGATCGGGATTATTGATCGGTTTGAGGGTAAATAGAATGATTTCATGGGGCTGAGCACATGAGAATAGTCACTGAAGATGAATGCCCCGTGAACGGGCACTATCCTTTAGCGACCAGAAAAATCGCGCTAGAAGTGACTTTAGATCTACTCGGAAAAAATAA
>DIHU01000055.1:6188-7203 GCA_002420315.1 Akkermansiaceae bacterium UBA5688 | reverse complement strand
AGGATCATACAGGTCCCAATATTTTTTGGGTGCTGAGAACGGTAAATGGGGCCGCGCAAAACCCGCAACGATAAAGAACGGCTCCTCCCTTTGCTTCGCTGCCTGAAGACGCTTGACGGTCTCCGCCGCGACGCGACCGTCGGCGTAGGCGTCGTCCTCGACATCGGGGGATTCAAAAGCGGCTCCCCGGGGAAGCTTGTTCATTCCTCCCGGGGGAGATGGTTGGTTTTGAAACATGGCCTCCTCGCGAGTTAGTCCGTCTTCCGGCTTTGATGCGGGATCGACGTATTCGATCACCTTTTCCTTGAAGTGGGGGACTGAGAACGATTCCGGATCACCCTTGTTCCCATGGCCGAAGTGATAGACTTTCCCAAGAGACTCGGTCCGATAGCCATGCTTCGCAAAATGCTGTGGGATGGTAACGGCGGTCGGCCAAGTTTTTCTCAAATGGCTCCCTAGACCGTAGAGACCGGTCGAAGTGGAATGAGAGCCAAGCATCAATGCGAATCGTGATGGTGCGCAAACAGCCTGATTGCAATACGCGAGATCAAAACGCATCCCGCTGGAAGCGAGCTCGTCCATGTTTGGTGTTTTTGCCAAGGTATCGCCATGACACCCCATGATGGGTTTCAGGTCGTCGACCAAGATGAGTAGCACATTCGGTTTCTCCCTGGCTTGAAGTATCGAGCCAAACAGGCTCATAAAAAGAATCCAACCGTGAACCAAACGCCATTCCACAGGGAAAGGGGTAATTTGGTGAGAGCTGACTAGTTTCGGTTCATGGTTGGTTTTGCTCATCATATCTAATGCTTCTCACTGGATTGTGTCATTACGATGAAGGAAGGGCGAAATTTAGACAAGCCTCCCGCTTGTAAGTATCAAAGGTCCCAAGGAGTCTTGTAGGATTTAGGCTGTTTTCGATTCTGTTAACCTTCTCGATCTTACAATTTCTGGAAGAATAAAAGAGATCATCAATCGCCTTGATTGACTTGGGAATGGCCATGCGTATAAAGCT
>DIHU01000055.1:0-5804 GCA_002420315.1 Akkermansiaceae bacterium UBA5688 | reverse complement strand
CGTGGCCAAGGCAGCGCAGAAGCCCAACATCCTCTGGATTACCAGCGAGGATAATGGGGTTTCTTGGATCAGCTGTTACGGCGGGAAAAACACTAAGACTCTGGCGATTGATCAATTGGCCAAGGAGGGGTTTCGCTACCTTTATTGCTTTGATAACGCCGCGGTTTGCGCCCCGACACGTTCTTGTTGGATTACGGGAATGTATGGAATTTCTAATGGGACTCAGCCGATGCGGAGCCGGAATGAGATTCCGCATGACAAAATCCCATACTACCCCGATCTTTTGAAAAAGGCTGGATATCACACCTCGAATCCTGGGAAGACCGACTACAATATTGGGGGCCGGGATGACTATGCAGCTTGGGACTTGGGGAAACAGGGAGGCAGGAAAAAGCGCGTCGCTTATGGTTGGCAGGCCCGAAAAAAGGGGCAGCCGTTTTTCTGTGTCTACAATACCACCACCAGTCACGAGAGTAAGGCGCACGGCGCTGCGAATCAGTTGAAGAATGACCCAGAGAAAATGTCCCTATTTTCTTATCATCCTGATCTTCCCGTAATTCGGAAGAACTACGCAAAATATGCCGATGCGGTGGAGCGAATGGATGGCGACGTTGCTAAATGCATCGCGGCCCTGAAAAAGGATGGGCTCTATGAGGACACGATCATCATTTATAATTCCGACCACGGTGGGGTTATGGCGCGAAGTAAACGTTTTCTCTATTCCAGCGGAGTTCATTGTCCGCTGATCGTGCGCATCCCTGAGAAATACAAAGATCTCTATCCCGCCGATAAACCCGGGTCGACGGTGGAGCGCCTTGTGAGCTTCGTAGACATGCCTAAGACCTGGTTGAGCCTCGCTGGCGCGGAAATCCCCTCAAGCTTTCAGGGCCGAGTCTTTTTTGGGAAAGGGGCGGAGGCTGAGCCGAAGCATCACTTGGGATTCCGCGAGCGTGCCGACGAGCGTCTTGATCACGTTCGCCTGATGCGTGACAAGCGATTTGCGTATCACAAAAATTACATGCCCTATGCGCCTGCTGGCCAGCACCTCGCATATCTTTGGAAAGCTCCTGCGACGCCAGCCTGGGAAAAGCATCACCGTGCAGGTAAGACCGATGAAGTGACCGGACGTTTTTTCCGTCCCCGAATATCCGAGGAATTTTATGATAACGAGAGCGATTTTGATAATGTTAAAAACTTAATCAATGAACCAAAGCACCAGGCCAAAATCGCCGAACTGAAAGCGGCGCTGCGTAAAAAACAGCTCGAGCTTTTTGATTCCGGACTTCTTCCCGAAGCAATGCGGATGCGTCGCGCTGCAGAAAATGGCATCACGATCTACGAGATGGTGCGTAATAAGACACTCTATCCTTTAGAGGCCTATCTCGACGCATCTGATAAGGCCTTGGCTCGTGATGCGAAGAATTTCGATGATTTTGTGAAGGCAATGAGCCATCAGGATGAAGGAATACGGTGGTGGGCGATTGTAGGCCTTCATTTACTCGAGAAAGATGCGGCCTCAGCAAGTGCAACTCTTAAACGTGCTCTCAAAGACGACTGTCACGAAGTGCGTATGATGGCGGCTTGGAGCCTGGTTAAGCTTGGTGATTCCGATGATGCCCTAGCTTGCCTGAAGGATCTTCTTTTCAATACGACCAAGAACGAAATGATGCTCCACAACATCCTCGATTGGATGGGAGAGCCGGTCTTTCCGCTGGTGAAAGAGCACCTCGCCAAGGGTGGAAGCAAGAAGGGGAAATACGGGATCAGTATCCTTGGAAGAGTGGGGGAATTACAGGGTTGGTAACAATGCCGGTATTGAGAGACTTCCAATGAGAAGAGAAAAAGCCGGATCGCGTTTTACGATCCGGCTTTTGAAAGAATCATTTTACTAGGTTTTAGTAAACCCAGCGTTTGAAGACGAGGCTACTCCTCAGCAACACGGACCCGATAGAAGAATTTGGCGTTGCCTGCTGCCGCTCCGGGATCAGTGAATGATTGAATCTCGGATTGAGCGACCAGAGAATCATTGATTTCTAGCCATCCCCCAGGTTCTCCAGAAGAGCGCAGCGTGGTGCTGCGGTCAACCGCATAGATGAGTCCGACCTTCGCTTGGAAGCTGAAGGTTACGTTGTTGTTGTCTGGATCGACTGATAGTTCCGTAATGATAAGGTCCTGGTTCGCTCCGGGGATTACGTCCACCTTAGCATAATCAAGACTTGCCCAACGAGAGCTCCCGGTGGGAGTGCTTCGAACCTCAACATAGTGATCAAAACCGGGTCCGAGTTCTGCGGTGCCTCCTAAATCATCAACGGTGAATTCCCAGCTCTGAGCGGCGCTAAAATCTGCTTCGGAGTGGGGTTGCATTTCCCCAATCTGTTTGCCATCAACAAAGAAGGTGAGATCGTAACTCGACTCAGATGCTGGATCTGACTCGCTTAAATTATAAAAATCGACCGTAAAGGTGAAGGCGTCGTTTGGGCCAATTGATTTTGGAACATTAAAGTGCCAACGCATATTGGGGTCACCATTAGTCAAGGCTCTATCGTAGTAGCTTTCATTGGTTTCCACTTCGCCGACAGGAGTGTAATCCCCTCCATCAACAACGGTGTTGTAACTGCCTGCAAAGTAGAAATCATCATCGATATCACGTGTAGAACCATTTCCGCCAGTATTGGCAGGATTTCCTGGCAAGAAATCCTCCCCAGATTCTTGGACCCCCGAGGCGAAGAAATTGGTGCCATTAAAGAAAGCAAGATCGTTGAGAGAGGCATTACCATCGCCGTCCTGTGAATCATCATCAGTTCCGATGAACCATAGAGTATTTTCATCGTTGAAAGGCTCAAAAATTCGGGCACCAAGGCGAACGATCGTAGAATCTCCATCGGAAGTGTCGTTCGAAGTCACCGCTAAGATGGCCGAAACGCTTTCTGCGATCTCTCCGGGCGTTACGGTTATTTCGATTTGCGATTCAGTTCCAGGCGCCAGAGTAAGAGGCAGATTTGGGGCAATGATGGTGAAGGCGTCGGGACGCTCTCCTTCAAGGGTTAGCTCAGTGATGACTAGATTCTGTGCTACGCCAGAATTTGTGAAAACGATGGTTTCGGCGGCGGTTTCTCCCCCTAATGGAATATCACCAAAGTTGACCGCTGTTGCTACAGAAATGTTCGGGTCATCTTCAACTATGGGTTCGGATGAAACTTCCAACTGGACATAGTCAAGACTGGCCCAGCGGGCGCTGCCGGTGGGAGTGCTCCTAACTTCGACGTAGTGATCGAATCCTGAACCAACCTTCTCGATACCACCCAAGTCATCCAAGCTAAAGTCCCAGCTTTGAGCTGAGGAGAGATCGATATCCATATGGGGTTGCATTTCCCCAATCTGTTTTCCATCGACCCAGAAAGTAAGATCGTAACTCGAGATATCTCCGGCGTTTGTTTCGTTTAAATTATAAAAGTCTATCGTAAAGGTGAAGTTGTCATCTGGCGTCACGGTTTCCGGAACATTGAAATGCCAACGCATATTAGGATCTCCAGCGGTTAGGGCGCGATCGAAGAAGGATTCATTTTCCGAGACGGCCCCGACTGGCTCGTAGCCGCCATCACCGGCTGCCGTTGTATAAACTCCAGCGAAGTAATAATCATCATCAACATCACGGGCATCATCATCCCCTAATCCGCCTGCATTGGCCGGGTTGCCGGGGAGATCTTGCTCACCGCTTTCACGAACTCCTGAGACGTTGAACTCTACCCCATTCAGCGTGGCCGGATCGCCGAGGGTGGCATCACCGTTGCCGTCTTGTGAGTCATCATCAATTCCAAGGTTCCAAATAACCGCCGCAGAGGCAGAATATGAAATTATACTTATGCCAAAAATTAGACTTATTTGCTTCAGAGACATCCTCTAAAAATGCCAATTTTCGTTTTAGTGACAAGTAAAATATGAGTTTGGGGCATGGCTTCGATGAGCATTTTGGAAGGACTTTTTTGGTAACGAGCTTGTTTTGAAGACTTTGGTATCGCTGGTTTGGTTTATCGAGGGGTAAAAAAATCGAGGAGGCTCTCACGAACCTCCTCGATGGGAAAACTGCATTGGTGTTGACGATGATTGCGGCGTCAACCGCTGTAAACTTCTTAGGATCGGCGTCTCAGGAAAAGAAAACCAACGGTTCCAAGAAGCAGCAGGCTTGATGATGGCTCAGGAATGGCATTCTCATTAGCCTCAAGTTGGACGTAGTCAAGGCTGGCCCAGCGGGAACTGCCGGTGGGAGTGCTCCTAATTTCCAGGTAGTGATCAAATCCAGGCCCTTGCTCTGCAGCTCCGCCCAGGTCACTGAGCGCGAAATCCCAGCTCTGAGTGGCATTGATGTCAGCGTCGGAGTGGGGTTGCATGTTACCCACCTGATTACCATCAACCCAAAATGTCATGTCGTAACTAGAAGTGTCTCCGGGATTTGATTCGTTAAGATTATAAAAATCGACCGTGAAGGTGAGCGTGTCGTTTGCTCCTACTGTCTCAGGGACATTAAAGTGCCAGCGCAAATTAGGATCTCCATTGGTTAGCGCGCGGTCATAGTATGATTCGCTAACTGCAACGTTCCCGACTGGGGTATAATCTCCAGCAGCAGTGGTATAAACACCGGCAAAGTAGTAATCATCGTCGATATTACGTGTCGGACCAGATCCTCCAGTGTTGGCTGGGTTGCCTGGAAAAGCGTCTTGGCCCGTTTCTTGAACGCCGGAGACATTGAATGCTACCCCGTTGAGAGTCGCGAGGTCGCCGAGAGTGGCATCGCCGTTTCCGTCTTGAGTTTGATCATCGGATCCAATGCTCCAGAGGACTGCGCCATGGGCTGGGATCGCCAGAAGGCTTAATAGTGCTGAAGTTTTTGCGTTCATAAGACTAACGTCCTACCTAATTTAGTATCCGGGCTCAATTGAAAACTACACATTTTTCGGTTTTTATAAAAATTGAGCGTTGTGGGGAAAATCTAAAGTTGCTTCCCTTGGACCGATGAGGCCGATTGTTTCAATCATTTTCTCCATGATCGTCGTGGTTGGGCTGATCTTGTTCTTTTTAAGAAAAAGCGACCTTAAGGATGTTCTGGGAGATCAAATTTCCGAGCGAATTCCAGCGCTTGTGGCCAGCGAAGAGCTAATTTTGGAACTCACAAAGGGGCTGAAAGAAATCACCCAGGACTTGAAAAATTTCAGCGAACCAACTTCAGCTTCACCTTCCTTGAAAAAACTAGCGATTGAGTGGTCCAGCGACGTAGATTTTTTTGATAGTGCTTCACTAAAGATTGTGAAGGGGGAGTTTTTGTCTGAGAAGCATAACAATTATGTAGCTGTGGTGGCATTTCATGCGGTAGTCCGGACTAAAAGCAAAAAATGGAAAGAGCACTATTCTTCTTATCGGGTCCAATGGTGCAGGAAAGAGGGGAAATATGAAATGGCTGATTGGGCCTTGATTCGCGACGTTGATAAGCCAGAGATATCGCACAAATATTTTCGTGACCGCTTAGTCGAAGCATTGCCTGATCTCTCGACACGTCGTCGTCTCACTCAATCTGAACATCGCCGGGCGCTGAGTTACCATTACAGTACTAATAAAAAAATGGTGCCCACACAAGACTTTGAACCCATTGCAATGGTCTTTAAGCCGGCGGTTTCGGTGGTCGACTTTGATAATGACGGCTGGGACGACATTTATATTATGGTACGTCTGGGTAAAAATTTACTCCTGCACAATCAAGGTGATGGAACTTTTGTAGAGAAAGCTTCTGATCTCGAGCTTTCTTTCCCTGG